>JBIOVO010000133.1:0-60063 GCA_044867735.1 Pyrinomonadaceae bacterium
ACCTGGAAGGTTCATCCGCGCGTGACGCTCACGATGGGCTTGCGCTACTCAACCTTCAAACCGGCATGGGAGAAAGACAATCGTATTTCGAACTTCATTCCCAGCCTTTACAACGGAGTTGATTTCAACACCGGTTTGGTAACTGCTGATGAAGGCGAGCAGTTAGGATTTAGCCGCGCGCTAGTCAAAACTTACAAAGCAGGTTGGCAGCCACGCTTCGGTGTTGCGTGGGATCTCTTCGGAACCGGCAAGACTGCCGTGCGCGCCGGATTCGGGCGCTACATGAGCCGCTCGAACGTCATTGAAGACCTGCTGCGTTTGACCGGCAATCCGCCATGGACCACGACCGTGAGCGCAGGCTCAGGTTGGAACGGCGCAGGTACGACCTTGGCCAACTGCCCGACCTGCCGCAGTCTCGATACGATCAATCCAGGCTTGATCAATAACGTCGCCGGCGTAAACCCGAATGCTGGTTTCGCAGCAGTCGATCCGGGCTTCAGGCCACCTGAGAGCTATCAGTGGAACCTGACGATCTCGCATCAACTGTTCCAGGACACCACTCTCGAAGCGTCTTACATCGGTAACCATGGTCTCCACATTTGGCGACGCAACGTGAACCGAAACGACATTCCTGACAACGTTGCCTGCCGTGGACCTGAGTGTGATGGTAGCAACGCCCCGGCGAGGTTACAGATTGCGCGCGCCGGCATGGGCGTTGCCAGCCCGGTAGTGGGTGTCGGTGTTCAGGATCAAGGTGTCCTGATTGCCGATAACCGCGTGCTCCGCGGAGTAGGCAACATCACCACTGACGAGTCGAACGGCAATTCGAGCTACCACGCAATGCAGTTGTGGCTCAACCGCCGCTTCAGTAATCGCCTGGCGTTCCAGGCCGCGTACACCTGGGGCCACTCGATCTCTGACGTCGCGCTGACTTCGTTCACGAACACCACGAGTGACCCGTTCAATTTTGCGAGCGATAAGGGTGATGCGGACCTTGACCGCAGACACACGTTCGTAGGCAACGTGGTCTACGTCCTGCCGTCGTTCCGTGAATGGGGTAAGGCAGCGGAGTTTGCTCTTGGTGATTGGCAGTTGAATGCGATTGGTTCGTACTTTGGTGCGACGCCAATCGATATTATTACGGGTGTGAATACGTTGGGTACGGCATCTGCGGTTGGGCAACGTCCGAACTATACAGGCGCGCCGCTCTACCTCACTGGCGATCCAACCAGACACCTGAACCCGCTTGCCTTCGCAACTCCCGCTCCTGGTCAACTTGGCACCTTAGGCAAGGGCTCGGTGCGAGGCAAGGCGATCACAAACGTCGACTTCTCGTTGGCGAAGAATTGGCGCTTCAAGGAACGGTACGGATTCCAGTTCCGTGCGGAGTTCTTTAACGTGTTCAATCACGCCAACTTTGTTGGGTTTGATCTCGACACCCGCAACGGTACGTTTGGACAACTTCTGAACACCCAGGCGTCGCGCGAGATTCAACTCGGTATCAAGTTTACCTTCTGATATACTCCCCATAGATCCAAAACCAAGACGAAGTGCTGAGTGATTTTTTCACTCAGCCTTCGTCTCACTTTTTATCAAGTTCTAGTTTGGGGTTAAGGTAAACGATGTACCTGCGCTTGGCCTCTGTCCCTCTCCTGCTGCTTTTCTTTACTTTCCAATCTCAGGGCGATCTGTTTCGAAAGCACTACGAGGCGGCCAACAACTATCATCGTGCCAAAAACTACGCCGCTGCTGAGGGGGAGTTCAAAATCATCCTCGGTGAGGCTTACCAGCGTCTCGGCAAGATCTACTCCGCACAGAGCAATTACCAGGCATCCGTCAGCGCACTCGAAGCGGCAAACGCCATCCGGCCCGACTCGACCGGCGACTTACTCGGACTCTCAATCGCCTACTTCCACACGGGCCAGTACGCAAAAGGCATCGAGCCGCTGCAACGTGTAATCGCTGCCGAGCCGCAAAACGCGGCCGCCCATCACATGCTTGGCAAGACGCACTTCATGATGGGAAAGTTTGAAGACGCCACGCGTGAGCTACAGGAGACTTTGCGGCTGACTCCCGCCGACTACGATGCCGAGTACACGTTGGGCCTTTGTTTTCTGAAACGACGCGACGTTGCGCAGGCTAAGCAACTCTACGAAGGGATGGTTCTCCGCCTCGGTAATCGTCCAGCCGTGCGCGTGCTCATCGGCCGCGCGTATCGCGAGACAGGCTTTCTGCCTGAGTCGATCGAAGAGTTTAAGAAAGCCATCGAACTCGATCCGCGTTTCCCGCGAGTTCATTACTACCTCGGCCTCACCTATTTATATAAGGACGGCGCTGCCCGGATCTCGGATGCGATCGAGGAGTTTAAGATCGAACTCGCGGCGAACCCGGATGAGTATTTCGCAAACTTTTATCTCGGCATTCTCTACATCATGGAGCGGAAGTTCGAACCCGCGGTTACGCTGCTGGAAAAGGCGGTTCAGAAGCAGCCAAACAACCCCGATCCCTATTTTCATCTGGGCCAGGCATATCAAGGCGCGAACCGGCACAAGGAAGCCGTTGCAGTACTGCAAAAGACGATCGCGCTAAACCCGTCCCTGGGCCACAACGATTATCAGGTGACGACTGCGCATTACCGTCTTGGCCAGTCGTTGTTGAAAGTCGGCCGCACGGCTGAGGGCGAGAAGGAGTTGCAGATCTCTGCGGACCTGAAGGCAAAAGGCTTTAAGCTCGATGAAAAAAAAGTCGGTGCTTTGCTGAGTGGCAGCAATGTGGATCAATCTGGAAAGGAATTGGTCAAAGCAGAAGGTGTGATTGCAGAATCAGTTGCACTCGATCCGGCCAAGGCAGAGAAGCTCAAAGCAGAAGAGACTCACTACACGAAGGTTATCGCAGCGGTTCACAACAGCATTGGTCTGTTGCGTGCGGAACAGCAGGATTTTCGTGAAGCGTCATTACAGTTTGCACTTGCGGCGAAGTGGAATCCCAATCAGGAGGGACTCAACTACAACCTCGGGCTCGCCTACTACAAATCAGAAGCGTACAAGGAGGCGATACCAGCGCTCGAAAACGAACTCAAGATCGACCCGGCGAATATCGCGATCAAGCAGTTGTTGGGTTTGAGTTACTTCATGACGAACGAGTACGCTAAAGCCTCGTCGCTCTTGACTGACGTCGTCGCCGTGAAGACGCAGGATGCCGCGCTTTACTATCCGCTGGCACTGTCGTTATTAAAGGACGGCAAGCTCGAAGCGGCGAATCGCGTGATCGAGCAGATGGTTATCGTCGGAGGAAACACGCCGCAGCTGCACATCCTGTTTAGCCAGGCGCACTACGAACGTGGCGACGTGCCGAAGGCCCTTGAGGAGTTGAAGACCGCACTGCAACTCGACGACAAGGTGCGGCTCGCGCATTTCTACACGGGTCTGATTCATTTGAAGGCAGGCAAATTTCCGGAAGCTGCTCGCGAATTCGAACAGGAGCTGGCGCTAAATTCCAACGACTTTCAGGCTAAATATCATTTGGCTTTTGTGATCTTGGCCCAACAGCAAACCGACAAAGGCATTGCGTTGATGCGTGAGATCGTTCAGGAGCAACCGGATTTCGCCGACGCGCGTTACGAACTCGGCAAGGCGTTGCTGCAAAAGGGCGACGTCAAGGGCAGTGTAGAGAGTCTCGAGATCGCGGCGCGACTGAAACCCGATCAGGCCCACGTTCATTATCAACTCGGTCGCGCCTACATTGCTGCCGGTCGTAAGGCCGAAGGCGAGAGCCAACTGGAAATCTCGAAAGACCTCAAAGAGAAGGCAAGGGCCAAGACGAACAACAATTGAGAGGATTTAGTTTCGGCTTTGCACGAAAAGTGGTTAGCATTCAACGGGATTGCGGTAAGTGCTCCGGAGGAGCACCATGTTTATAGCACCCGACGTTAATAGTGATGCGCTCCAGCGGAGCGCAATGTGCTTTGCCTGGTTCGATTACATGCCGCTCCTACCGGAGCGGTATTAGTCAGAGAGATAGGGGCTATAAACATGTCGCTCCTCCGGAGCGACGGATCCTTTACCCACAAACATGACTTTTCGTCCAAAGCCGTTGGCCACGAAGAAATACTCGTTACTCGCGATTTTGCTGCTCGCCCTTTTGCCAGGAGCAGGGATTACAGCACCAGGACAGCAGGAACAGGAAAAGAAGCCTGTCCCTGTTCCGGGGATACGTTTCACCGACATCACCGCTCAGGCCGGCATCACCTTCAAGCACGTCGCTTCACCCGAAAAGAAATACATCGTCGAATCGATGAGCGGTGGCGTGGCATTTTTCGACTACGATAACGACGGCGATCTCGACATCTATCTGGTGAACTCACTAACCGTAGATCTCGTCAAGACCAAAGGAAAAACCAAGAGCGATCTCTACCGCAACGACGGCGACGGAAAGTTCACCGAAGTTTCGGCAAAGGCGGGCGTGAACGATATTGGCTGGGGCATGGGAGTCGCCGTCGGCGATTACAACAATGACGGCTTCGAAGACCTCTACGTGACCTGTCTCGGACCGGATCACCTGCTGAAAAACAACGGCAACGGCACGTTCACCGACGTCACTGCCAAGGCCGGCGTCAACGATCCGCGCTGGACCACGGGCGCCTCATTCGTCGATTACGACCACGATGGCGATCTCGATCTGTTTGTCACAAACTATGTAGACTTCGATATCAACAACCTGCCCGAATTCGGCCAGGGTAAAACCTGCCAGTACAAGTCGATCCCGGTGCAGTGTGGTCCAAGAGGTCTCAAAGGAGCCGGCGACTCACTCTTTCGCAACAACGGCAATGGGACTTTCACCGACGTTGCAAAAGAAGCCGGCGTGATGGATGCGAATGGTTATTACGGTCTCGGCATCATCGCGAGCGATTTCGACGAGGACGGTCTAGTCGATCTGTTCGTCGCCAACGACTCAACTCCCAATTTTTACTATCGCAATAAGGGCAACGGCACGTTCGAAGAGATAGGTTTTCTGTCGGGCACCGCCGTGAACGAGAATGGCAGCGAACAGGGAAGCATGGGCGTTACAGCAGGGGACTACGACCATGATGCAAAGCTCGATCTGTTCATTACCAACTTCGCCGACGAATACAACACGCTCTATCATAACGACGGCAAGAATTCGTTCACGGATCTATCGTACGCGGCGAAAGTGGCGGCAGTGAGTTTGCCGCACGTCGGCTGGGGCACGAAGTTTTTCGATTACGACAACGACGGCTGGGTCGATCTGTTTGTCGCGAACGGTCACGTTTACCCGCAGTTGCCGGCGTACCGCCAGCCCAGACTGCTGCACCGGAACAACCGTGACTCGACGTTCACGGAAGTGTCGGCGGAGTTTGGCGCCGTCCTGACTGAGAACCGTGCGAGTCGTGGCGTTGCGTTCGGTGACATCGATAACGATGGCGATGTCGATCTGCTGATTGCGGATCTCGATGGCCCACCACAACTGTTGCGCAACGATGGTGGCAGTGCGAACAATTCCATTTTGATTAAGACGATCGGCGTGAAGAGCAATCGCAGCGGTATTGGCGCGCGCGTGACTGTAGTCTCGGGAGACCTGACGCAGGTTGATGAAGTGCGTAGTGGTGATAGTTACATCTCGCAAAGCGACATGAGGTTGCACTTCGGGCTCGAGAAGCGCACCAAAATTGATTCGATTCAAGTGCGTTGGCCGAGCGGGAACGTCGATAAGATTTCCAACGTCGGAGTAAACCGGATCATCACGATCAAAGAGGGACAGGGCAAGATCGAGGAAAAGGAATTTGTTAGAACGCCGCAAAAAAGCTCATAAAGCACAAACGATCCTGTGGCTGGTGTGCATGTTCTGTTTCTACTGCGCAAATGCCGTGGCGCAGGGCGACGATGTGTTGCAGCACTTTGAGCAAGTGGCGGCGCTGATCCAGAGCAATCGTCTCGCCGAGGCAGAAAAGGAACTGACAGAAGTTTTGCGAGTTGCGCCGAACATGCCGGTCGCGCTCAATCTTCTGGGAACGGTACGCGCCAAGCAGGGCAAGCTCGACGAAGCGGAGGCATTGTTTCTGCGAGCGGTCCGCGGCAACAAGAATTACACCGGCGCGCGGATGAACCTGGTTTACCTGTACGAGCTGAAACGTGCGCCCGAGAAATCGATTGTTCAATTGAGAGAGGTACTGGCGCTCGAACCGGAAAACCCTCAGGCCAATCAGACGTTTGCTGAGTTGCTGGTGCCGCAAGGCCGCTTCGATGAGTGCATCAGCTTCATCGAGAAGCGAAAGCAGTCGTCGTCAGTGCCGGCGTCGATGTTGGTCACTCTTGGTGATGCGTATCTCGGCAAGAAGTTGTTTCCGCAGGCGGAGGAGAATTATTTAGCCGCGCTCGAAGGACGCCTCGACAACGCGGGAGCGCTGCTCGGACTCGCGCAGATCTCACGATCAAAAGGAGAGATGCGTGAAGCGGCGATCTACCTGAATCGTGTGGCAACTCTGGCTGTGGATTCCAGGTCGCCTGAGTTTCTCTACAAGTTTGCGATCGAAGCGTTGCGCGTCGGCATGAGCGACGAAGCGAAGTCCGCGCTCGAACGTGCGCTCGAGTTAAGGCCAAAAGAGCCGTCGTATCTGCTGGTGCTCGGTATTGCGTGGTTGCGAAAAGGAGATCTCTTCGAAGCGGAGAAGATCTTCCGGCGTCTGCTCGAGATTCAGCCGGCGAGTGTTCAGGGGCAGTTGCACCTCGGCTATGTTTTGCTCAATCAGAAAAAATACAGCGAGGCGCGAGTATGGCTCGAAAAGAGCGCGCGTCCGCCTGTAGCTGTGCCTGAGGTTTACTACTACCTCGGGCTTTTAGCGCAGGAGCAGAATGACGACGCGCGTGCGATCGTGCTGTTTGAGAAGACGGTTCAGAAGCTTCCGAATTACGCGCACGCGCGCATAGCGCTCGGTTCGAGTTACATGAAACTCAAGAACTACACGCGCGCTCGCGAGGAGTTGGAGATGGCCGTCAAACTCGATCCGGAAGAACCGACGGGCCACTACAATCTCGCCCTGCTTTACGCACGCTTGAAAGATCCGGCTCGCGCTCAGGAACAGATGCGCATTGTGGAACAACTCAAAGCCAAGGGCGCGACGAATAGCGGAGTGGTAGTGCTACCGCCCGGTTCTTCTCCATGATTCTTATAGCGAAGGAAGATCAACCACAAAGACACTAAGACACAAAGTTAAATTGATTATCTTTGTGTCTTAGTGCCTTTGTGGTTCAAACATGCAGCGAATGCGATCCCTGGCTGTCATCTTGTTGTTCGGCGCCTTCACGTTGACTTCGGCGCAGAGAGTTGCGCGCACTGTCGTCACCTTCGAAGAGGTTCCCGCCGCGACGAGCAAGATCACCTGGACTCACGACAACGCACATTCGCCGGATCGCCAACTGCCGGAGACAGTCGGAGCTGGCTGCGCGTTTTTCGACTACGATAACGACGGCTGGATGGATGTCTATCTGGTGAACAGTGGACCATCCGATTTCTTCACGCCCCCGTCACCCTTGAAGAATGCGCTCTACCGCAACAACCGCGACGGAACGTTTACCGACGTAACTGACAAGGCCGGCGTAGCCGGCGGAAGGTTCGGCATGGGCGTGGCTGCGGGAGATTACGATGGCGATGGCAACGTCGATCTCTACGTCACCAACTATGGTCCAAACATCCTCTACCGCAACAACGGTGACGGCACCTTCACCGACGTAACTGACAAGGCAGGCGTTCTTGCGACTGGTTGGTCTACTTGCGCCACCTGGTTTGATTTCGACAACGACAGCAAACTCGATCTCTTCGTCTCGAGCTTTGTCTTCTACGATAAATCGCAGAACCCGCTTTGCACCGACGAGACTCTCAAGCGTCGTTATTATTGCGTTCCGAGACTCTTCAAACCACAACCGTCACGCCTCTTTCGCAACAATGGCGACGGCTCCTTCAAGGACGTCAGCACCGAATCGGGCATCGCCGCGCATCCCGGTAAGTCGTTTGGCGCAGTCGCGACTGACATCAACAACGACGGCCTCATGGATCTCTTTGTCGCCAACGACACGATGCCAAATTTTCTCTTTCTGAATAAGGGCAAGGGCAAGTTTGAAGAGATCGGTTTGTCGGCGGGCGTTGCATACGGCGAAGCTGGGCGGCCTCGTTCCGGTATGGGCGTTGACGCGACCGATTACGACGGCGATGGTTGGCAGGATCTTTTCGTCGCCAACATCGATCAGGAGTTCTTCAGTCTTTATCACAACGACAAGGAACTAATCTTTACCGATCAGCCGGGTGAGATCGCTCCCGCGACACAACTGTTGAGCGGTTGGGGGTTGAAGTTTTTTGATTATGATAACGACGGCGACCCTGACTTGCTTCTTGTCAACGGCCATCCGGACGATATGATCGAGTCGCGCATTCCGCGAGTGAAGCACCGCGAGCCGCTGTTGATGTTTGAGAATACCGGAAAGATTTTCAAGGACGTCAGCACGTCGTCCGGATCGGTTTTCAGCAAGTCGTTTTCCGGGCGCGGCATGGCGCTCGGCGATTTTGACAACGACGGCGACGCGGATGTGCTCACGTCGAATAACGGCGAGCCGCCGCTATTGCTCAGCAACAAAGGTGGGAATCGAAACAACTGGATCGGGCTTCAGTTAGTGGCAACAAAGAGTAATCCAGGTGCGGTCGGGGCGATGATCACGTGGCAGGTGGGAACCGTGAAGCGTAGTCGTTTGAAGATCGGTGGCGGCAGTTATCTTTCGTCTCACGATCCGCGAGAGATTCTCGGTATCGGTAGTGCGACGAAGATCGACTTCGTCGAGATACGTTGGCCCAGCGGGAAAATCGACAAGCTCGCAAACCCGGCGATAAATAAGTATGTCAAGGTTGTTGAAGGAAAGTAGTGTCCGCAGATTACACAGATTACACGGATGCATAATAGTGTGTTTAATCTGCGTAATCTGTGGACTGGCAGTCTCTTACGCCCAGTCGGACACCTTTTTCTCCGAGTGGCGGCCCAACGCAGACACGCGCGGTATTCGTTTCGTCGGCAACAAAGCGTGCGTTGATTGTCACCCCAAGGAAGCGTCGCAGCTAAGTACGCCGATGGCCCAGGCTCTGGAAGTCGCACCGGATTGCAAGATTCTCACGGCACGTGGTCGTCTCACCTTTAAGAACGGACCCTACACTTATCAGGTCTCAAAAGAAGGCAACAACGTTACCTACTCGGTCACTGATGGTAAGAACACGATCTCCAAACCGATCCTCTACTGCTTTGGCCAGGGTCACGTCGGTCAAACTTACCTCTTTCGTCATAACGACGTGCTTTACGAGACGCGCGTAAGCTTTTTCCAAAAACTGCGCGAACTCGATTTCACGATCGGCCATCAGACGACGGTGCCGGTGTCGCTTGAAGATGCGATCGGGCGTGCTATCGGAGGGTCCGAGCCGCGCGAGTGTTTCGGTTGTCACACGACCGGCGCCGTCAACGGACTGGAGTTGAAACTGGATCAGTTGAGTCCGGGCATTGGTTGCGAAGCGTGTCATGGTCCAGGTGAGAAGCATCTGGTGGCGATGAAGGAAAAGAAGTTTGATGAGCCGCAGATCTTCAATCCCGGCGGTCTTGGCGCGCACGAACTTTCGCAGTCATTCTGTGGCACTTGTCATACGAGTTTTGAACAGACGATGCTGATGCCGGCGCAGTCGGGTATCAACAACATTCGCTTCCAACCCTATCGCATGTTCAATAGTCGCGGGCACAACACCAACGATCCGCGGGTCAGTTGTTTGGCTTGTCACAACCCGCACGAGAAGTTACAGAAAGACACGGCGTACTACGATGCGAAGTGTCTGGCGTGTCACTTAACCAGGCCGAAAGATGCGAAGACGGAGCGGCGTAGTGCTGCTGCTTGTCCGGTTAGTACGAAGAAGTGTGCGACCTGCCACATGCCGAAGGTCGAGTTGCGAGGGATGCACACGGAGTTTACGGATCACTGGATCAGAATCGCGAAACCAGGCGAACCCGCACCGAGGTGATTACAAATAATGAAGCAATTTAAGAACATCGATGACTACATTGCTGATTTTCCCGACGACGTTCAGGTCTCGCTGCGAAAGATGAGAGCAGCGATCAAGAAAGCAGCGCCCGATGCTGAAGAGGCGATCAAGTATGGTATGCCTACTTTTGTGTTGAGCGGAAACCTGATCCACTTCGCCGGGTACAAGAACCACATCGGACTCTATCCGGGCTCGAGTCCGGTCAAGAAGTTTGCGGAAGAGCTAGATGGCTATGAGACTTCGAAGGGCACCATCAGGTTTTCACTCGACAAACGCATTCCGTTGGGACTGATTGGAAAGATCACGAAGTTTTGTGTGGAACGAAATCTCGCAAAGGCTAAGAAAAAATAGAACACAGATCTAACGGATAAATACGGATAGATCCGTAATGAATCCGTGTAATCTGTGGCTGGTTCTATTTGGAATACACCTTGATCCAGTGGTTTCTCACCTTCGGCCGAATCCGCACGCCGTCATGGGTCGAAAAGATTACGTTCGACGTCTGGTTCGGTAAATGACAATCCACGCATTTCCCTGCGAGGCTCCGGCCACGCTTCGGAAACAGACCACAACTCTCAACCTTATGACACGCGAGACACTTCTCGGAAAAATTCCCGAGCTCCCGTTGACGGACGTGGACGTTATGACACGTCGAACACGTCATCTGTGACGACTGGAAACATTTACTACGCTCGAGCAACGCTACCTGATTGCCGTGCACGTCGAGGGCTTCCTCGGGTTTTGGTATTTCGAGTTTCAGAAAGTCTTCAAGCGTGTTTCCCACCGTGTAAGAGAAGACTGGAGCTTTTGCGATACCAATCCCTCCATGACAAAGCGAACACAAAGCGAGTTGACGATCGCGTGAGAGTTTCGCCGGATTCACGATCGCCTGATCCTGCGGCTTTGCAGCGCCGGGTGCATTCAGATCGGCATGTTGCTTTCCTGGACCATGACACTTCTCGCACGAGATCCCGACCGTGTAGTTGGTTCTTCGATATCGATTAACCACACCGGAGTCTGTCGCGGCCTCGAAGTAAGTCGCGTGACACTCTAGACAACGCGCCACGACGGGCCTGCTGAAGTCCAACGTCCGATCTCCATAACCCGGACTGTTGACCCAACTGGCGACTTCCGTCCAGTACGAAACGGGCAGTTGAAAGAGTTGATCTTCTTTTCCCCAGTAGAGGTAAGTCTGACCCTTGCGACCGGATCCGACGACGAAGTCGAAGCGTTGGGAGACGGAGAGCGTATCGGGCGGTGTTCCCAGCACACCGGTTTGGTAGAACCCATCGGCCCTCGCTTCCATGCGGTAATGCAGTTCGCGTTGTGAGGTTCTGAGGATGTTCTTCCCGGGTGCAAAGCTACCCGCGATCGAGTTTGCGTTTGCTGGTTGTGAGGTTAGGTGATGCGCAGTGCTGAGGTACTTTCGATAGTCCTGATGACAAGTGAAGCATTTCTCATCGCCAGTATAGTTGTTCGTTGACGTTTGTTGGCCCGATGCCACAGTGATGCCGCCAAACAACAAAGGGATCAAAAGAAGATTTCTCACGCAAAGACGCAAAGGCGCAAAGCAAGACCTCCGGTAGCCGAAGGTCATAACTTTGCGCCTTTGCGCCTTTGCGCGAGAATTCCCCTTAACGACTCCCCGAACGTTGCAATTCAGCGGCGGCATTGACCAATTGCCTCACACTCGAAACAACGACAAACTCCAACGCGCCATACGGCTTCGCTGCCTCATCCAACTTAGCAATACTCGCGTCGCGCCACTCTCGCGGCGGAGGCATCCCGAGTTTCAAATACGAAATCGCCTCCAACCCGGTTGAGCCGATCTGCGTGAGATTCTGCGCCAGCGGCTTGATCTCTTTCAATGCCGGGGAACGATCGATCACCGGACCAAGCGACGCGCCTGACTCCTGCCAGTCAGCAAGCATCTGCGTCAACTCCGGGCGATAGAGTTGATAGCGCGGCCCATCGCCGAGAAACTCTCTCACCATCCACGCAAACTTCCGTCCGGCGTCGCTGTCGGGAGTTGTCGCATCAACTACGCCCGTCAACGGACTCAACATCGTCTGCGGGCGTTGTTGATAACGGCGGTATTCCTTAACCGGCTCGATCACCGAGACAAGTGTTTTGAGTGGGCCAATGTCGTCATTTCGCACCAGCCGGCGGAGCATCATGTCCTGATTCTTCTTGTGAAGTAGTCCCAGCTCTTCCAACTGAAGACTGATAACCGCCATGCGACGATACATATCAGGCACATCGGTCACGTTTTGCGGCGACCACAGTCGTTCAGCGATCGCTGCTGTGCGCGGCCAGATGCGCGAATCGATCGTTTCCGGTGTTACCCACTCCGCCCACATCGTCGCTTCACCACCCAGAACGTGCTTCGCCTCGTCCGCTGTCAAAGTGCTATCAGCCGGAACCGGATCGGGAACGTAATGTTGTGAAGCTGGTTGAATGAGGTCGATGTAAAAGCCGTTCGAGAGGATACCGTCATAACCCTTCTTCGCGGCTTCGGCGAGCGCGGCGGTACCGCGCCACGAATGAATCACGACGTCCTTCGGCAGGGTTGGTTGCAGAATCTCATCCCAACCAATCATCTTCTTGCCGTGCTTTTGCAGGATCTTCAAAAGTCGCGTGTTGAAGTACGCCTGTAAAGCGTGGTTGTCCTTGATTCCTTTCTCTTTCATGTAGGCCTGGATCGCGGGATTCCGGTCCCACTGTTTGCCTTCGTTCTCATCGCCGCCGATGTGCAAATACTCGTCGGGAAAGAGCGCGGCCATCTCACCCAGGAACGTTTCGAGAAACTTGTAGACATCTTCACGCGTCGGATCGAGAGCGGGCTCGAATATTCCCGGCCGCCGTTCGATCGTGTATGGGCCAGGCGCGCTGCCGAGTTCCGGGTGGCCCACGAGCCAGCTCGTGCTGTGACCCGGTATGTCAAACTCCGGCACCACACGAATGCCGCGCTCGCGCGCGTAGGCGATGATCTCCTTGATCTGTTCCTGCGTGTAGTAGTTCCCATCAGAACCGAGCTGATGCAGCTTCGGAAACTTCTTGCTCTCAACACGGAATCCCTGGTCCTCGGTTAAATGCCAGTGAAAGACATTCAACTTCACTGCCGCCATCGCATCGAGGTTGCGCTTGAGCACTTCCATCGTCGAGAAGTGACGCGCCACGTCGATCAGCAACCCGCGCCAGGGAAAACGCGGTCGATCCTCGATCTGCACTCCCGGCAGAAAGTATCCGTTGCGATCGGCGTCGAGTAGTTGCAGCAGCGTTTCGAGTCCACGAAGAGCGCCAACTACTGTCGGCGCCTTCAGTATTGCCTGGCGACTCGTGATGTCGATGCTGTAACTCTCGTTCTCTTTTACCGAAGGGACGTTTTGGCCTGGACCATCACAATGAACGATCAGTTGTGTCATTTGATCGTCCAGGGCCAGCCCGGGCGCGAGCGTCAACACCGTGCGTCCTTCAAGCCGCTTTACGAACCGGAAAATCCCGGCGCGCAGGCGATCGTCTGCATGACCGCGCGTAGCGACTTTGAAAGTGTCGTTGACCGCCAAACGATCGCGATGAAACTTCACTGAAGCCGGCGCCGGCATCAGGTTGTGTTGTGGTGTCGGGGCTCCGTCCTGTGCCTTCACGACTACAGCAGACAACAGAACCAACAACCAGGGAAGGTATTTTTTAATCGTCATGTTTTGTTTTTTACTTGAGCGTGAATCTTTGTGAAAGACTGCCTACCTTGACGTCAAACTCTCCGGGTTCAGCGATCCACTTGTTATCGGCGCCGACAAACGACAGGTCTTCGCGCCGCAGTTTGAAGTTCACTGTCTTGCTCTGACCCGGCTCGAGACTGACTTTCGCAAACCTTCGCAGCCGTTTACCCGGCGGCGAGATCGTCGCGACGAGGTCACTGACGTAAACCAAAACCACGTCTTGCCCGGCTCGCTTGCCGGTGTTTGTCACCGTCACACTGACTGGCAATTCTTCGTTCGCGGAGATTGTTTGTTTGCTGATCTTGAGATCGCTGTAACTAAACGTGGTGTAGCTAAGTCCATCGCCAAAGCGGAACTGTGGATTGAAAGCCATGTTGCCGAAAGCTGTGTTTTCGGTCTCGAACGGCTTGTGATCGTAATTGATCAGACCGTTAGGTGTGCGCGGATAGGTGAACGGAAGTCTGCCGCTCGGATTGTAGTCGCCAAACAAGACGTCGGCGATTGCTGTTCCGCCTTCGTTGCTCGGGTTGTAAGCCATCAACACCGCACGCGTGCTGTCTACGATGCGATTGATGATTCGTGGACGTCCTTCGACGAGCACGAGCACGATCGGTTTGCCGGTGGCTTTGAGTGCTTCGGCGAGTTTGATCTGTGGCTCGCCGATAGTCAGGTCGGTAATGTTGCCGGGCGTCTCACAATAAGTTCCTTCTCCAAGCGCGAGCACGATCACATCGACGTTTTGCGCTGCGCGCACTGCGGCGGGAATATCAACCTCTTGTTCGACGTCGGTGGGCGTGCTGTTTGAAGGGCCCGGCGCCCTTGTGATCTTGGTGCCGGGCACGTAGGTCACGTTGCTCGCGCCAATCTTCTCTTCGATCGCCTTACGAATCGTTGGTCGATCCTTCGGATAAAGATTTTCTTCCGATCCCTGCCAAACGTAAGTCCAGCCGTTATTGAGCGAGAGAAGGTTATCAGCGGTTGGTCCTGTGACGAGTACTTTTGTCGTCTTCGCGAGTGGCAGAATGTTGTTCTCATTCTTGAGCAGCGTCATCGACTCGCGCGCCGCCTGCAAACTCACTTGCCTGTAATCAGGAAGCGCAAACTTTGCTTTGAGTACGACATTCGGCCCAGGTTTTTCGAACAATCCGATCTCAAACTTCACTCGGAGAATTCGTCTAACAGCCTCATCGATTCTCGACTGCGGCACCGCGCCTTCTTTGACGAGCGCTATTAGATGATCGGCGAAACTGTAGTCGAGCGGCACCATGCTCATGTCGATACCGGCCATCACTGACATTCGCGTGGCCTCTTTTTCGGTAGCCGCGATGCGCCAGGTGGTGACGAGTTTCTTGATGTCTTCCCAGTCTGAGACGACAAAGCCCTTGAAGCCGAGTTCAGTACGAAGAATGTCGGTCAGGATCTGTTTGTTGATGTGCCCCGGAACGCCGTTGATCTCGGCGGAGTTGATCATGATCGTGCGTGCACCTGCTTTGACCGCGGCGTCGAAGGTGGGAAGAAAATATTCGCGCAGATAATTTTCTGGAATCCACGCGGGTGTGCGGTCCCTGCCCGTGAGCGGGAAACTGTAGCCCATGTAGTGCTTCAAACTTGACGCGACCGCATTGTCCGAAGCGACATCGGAGCCTTCCAGCCCGCGCACAAATGCGACGCCCATGACTTTAGCGAGATACGGATCTTCTCCAAACGTTTCCCAGAAGCGTGGCCAGAGTGGATTGCGTCCGAGATCCAGAACTGGAGAAAAACTCCACGGTATGCCGGCGGCGCGTGTTTCGATCGCGGTGATCTCCGCGGCGCGTTGCATCAACTCCGGGTTCCACGTGGCGGCCATGCCGATCTCTTGCGGGAAGAGAGTTGCGCCTTGAACGTAGTTTGCGCCGTGGATTGAGTCGATACCGTAGATGACGGGAATACCGAGTCTTGTTTTCTTCGCCGCCGCTTGAATCTCGCCAATGATCTCGTGCCAGCGATCGATCGTCAGCGCTTGATCGGAGACGTTAAGAATCGAACCCACGCCATACTTAACGATGGCTTTCTCGAGCTTTGCCGGATCGACCTTAACGTCCTGGTCACGTCCGTTAACGATCATGCCGATGGCGAGTTGGGTCATTTGCCCAACTTTCTCTTCCAGCGTCATGCGCTTAAGCAAGTCTTCGATCTTTTGGGAGTTGTTTGGTTCTGGGCCAGTGCGACTGGCTCGCTGGAAGTATGCGTCGCTGTCGTTTAGATCGGTCTGCGCTTGAATCGCGACGTTAGTCGGAAGGATGAAGCACAGTGACAGTACGACTGCCCCCAGGGCGCGTAGGGAATTTCTCATCTATTTTGCTGTCCTCAGGCAGGAATACAGGAACGCGGGCTATTTTCTTCTATTCAGACGGACTTTTCAATGGTTATCAAACAAAGCCACCGAAAGCGCGCAAATTTGACCAGGTTTTGAACCACCAAGACACAAAGACACCAAGTTGAAAATGAACTTTATCAAAGAAACTTTAAGCAGACTGGTGATGGTATCTCTTCGATCTTATCGGTGGGAATGAGTTCACCCGTCCCCCGGGCAATCGCGAAAGTAACCACACTGTTGGAACGCTGATTAGCGACCAGCAAGTATTGGCCCTGGGGGTCGATCACAAAGTTGCGTGGCCAATCGCCCTGAGTAGAAACGTGCTGCACCAGCTTGAGCTTGCCGCTACCCGGATCGATTGCGAAAACAACAATGCTGTTGTGGCCTCGGTTTGAGCCGTAGAGAAACTTACCCGAAGGTGAAACGTGCAGGTCCGCACAATAACTGACGCCGGAGAAATCGCTCGGCAGCGTTGAAACAGTTTCGATCTCTGTCAATGTTCCGGACTGCCGGCTGTACTGCAACGTGGTCATGGTCGAATCGAGTTCGTTGATCACGTAAACCCAACGTCCATTAGGATGAAAGGTGAGATGTCGCGGCCCTGCGCCAGCTTTGAGTTGTATCGACGGTTGCTTGCCGGGTTCCAGTTTGCCCGTGGCCGAATTGAACTGGTAGATCATTATCTTGTCGATACCGAGATCCGCTGCCAGGGCATAACGCTCAGACGGATCAAAAATGATGCAATGAGCGTGTGGTCCTTTCTGTTGTTCCTTTGGGCCCGAGCCTTCATGATTCTCAAGATCTGTTGATGGTCCAAGAGTGCCATCCGATCTGACCGACAACGCTGAAACGTTTCCGCCCGTGTAGTTCGCCACCAGCAGAGTCTTCTTTCTCCGATCGATTGATAAGTGACAAGGATCAGCGCCGAGGCTCGGCTGTTCGTTGCGCAACCGTAGGTGTTTGGTCTCGGCGTCGATCGCGAAAGCGCTAACTCCGCCGCTGGGTTTTCCGAGGTACTCACCTACCTCATTCACTGCGTACAGGTAACGCTTGCTTCGATCGATCGCGAGAAACGAAGGGTTAATTGATTTGTAAGCGCCAAAGCGTGTGAGCTGACCCGTCCAATAAGCTACCGTGTAACCGTAGATGCCTTCGCTTTTTCCGTCGCTAGTGTAAGTGCCGACGTAAAGAACTGAACCACCATTTTGGTTGGACCATGCGTTGGTCCGTAAAGCACTGGCACCGAGCAAACCAATACCGCCAGCTTTTAAAAACTGGCGGCGGGAAAAGTTGTGACTTGTCACTCAGACTCCTCGAAGCAGCGGATTTGCAGAACGCGGAAGAACGCTTCTTCTAGACGACTTCGTGACAAAAAGCAAGGCCCTGACTCGAAAGCCAGGGCCTTACGTGAAAAAACACTGTGTGTTTACTTATCTCCCTCGATCGATCAGGACGTGCTCCTGTTTGGTTGCAGCCACGGCCTTTTCCAAAGCCTTTTCACGGTCCGAGATCTGAACTTCGCGTCCGGTGTTGCTGCCCGCAGTCCAAAACTCCGACAGGAAGTAAAGGTCGCCATAGCGGTTGAAGACCAGCCGGGTTTCTTCCGTGGGCTCATTGGCGCGAACCGGTTGCGTAAGTACAACTGCGCTACCGACATTGTCCTTGCGCTTGATTACCCACACCGTGTCTGAATCCCTCTTGTTGCGCGCGATCGTGTACTTGCCGGCGGCAAAAGATTTCTCGCCGACACTGAAATTGAAAGGAATGTATATGATAGTTTGCCGGTCCGACTGAGCCAGCGCGGATGAAACCGTTAAAAGAACGAGAAGCGTTGCTAACGCGAAAGCTTTGGGAATGTTTCTCATGATGCCGTCTCCACTCAAGAAATATCGGCGAGCTCAATTGCTTGCCGTCACATTGAATAACGCGAGAAAGGGCCACGAAGTGGGCCACGAAAAGGCACACAAGTCACAAAAAAGATGTGCTGACCGAAGGTGGGTCTACTTGATCAGTTTGCTTAGGTCTCGCCAGGTGATGAGTTTGATGTTGTTTTCTTGCAACAACTTGCGGAAGTCCTCGCTGGTGAAGTAATCAAAATCACGCTGCCGCCAGGCGGAGCCCCAGTCGGGATGATTGACGGTTGCGCCGCGCATTTCAGCGTCGTCGTACGCGAGGTGAATGATGACCTCGGTTACGCCGGGTTCGAGTTTTTTGATCGCCTCACTATAAAACTTCCCCCAGTCGCCAGCGGCGACGGCAGGATTGATATCGAGAACGCGATCGATGTAAACGTCGTTCGCGTTCAGAGTTGAAGGTAAGAAATCTGCTCGCGCAAACCACGACTTCGCGATCCTCACCGGCAGCTTGTTGGCACGTGCAACGCGCAGGAACACTTCAAACAGCGCTTTGTTCTGATAGAGCGTTCCCATGTGAGAATCGAGATGAGTCGGCTGAATGCCGAGTGCTCGGGCGCGTTCGATCTGTGCGGTGATCTCCAGTTCAACTTCCTTTGGATCCGCGTGGGCAGCGGCTTCCGTCTCAGTT
Organism: Pyrinomonadaceae bacterium; assembly: GCA_044867735.1. Taxonomy (GTDB): domain Bacteria; phylum Acidobacteriota; class Blastocatellia; order Pyrinomonadales; family Pyrinomonadaceae; genus PSRF01. Next base: position 18,706 of record JBIOVO010000133.1, read on the forward strand.
AAACGAAAGAAACCATCCTTATCGAGCAGCGACTTGACCTTATCGCTTGACGTGACTGGGCCCCAACGAAACGAGGTCCACTCGCTGGTGAGCGTCAAATGAAGACCGAGATCGGCCTGGGGATTTGCACGTGCGTAAGCCGCGATCTCCGACAGCCAGGGACACGGCACCATGATGCTCCCCGAGTTTACGAGCCCGCTCTCGAACGCCTTGATGGTGGCGGCGTTTACCGAATGCGACATGCCGAGATCGTCGGCGTGGACGATCAGCAACTTTGCGTCGCGCGAATATCCGAGGCGCTCGGCGACGGTTTTCGTGGCTTCCTGACCATGAACACCAAGTGGAAGGATCGCGCAGGTCAAAGCAGCAAGGATTAGTCTTCTCATGGCGGTAGAGAATAGCGACAAGAGGAGACAAAGACCACAAAAAATGCTTGAACTGATTTTGTGGCTCTCCGTGGCTGACGAGGACTTATGTCGTGGGGTACAATTAAGTCCGTCAGTACTCAGTTCCAGAGATATTCAGTTCCAGAGTTTCGATGAAACCGCTGAAGATCGGCATCACCGGCGTGCGTGGTATCGTCGGCGAAACCTTTACCCCAGAACTGGCCGTCGACTTTGCGGAAGCATTCGGAACCTACCTTGACGGAGGACGAATTCTTGTTTCCCGCGATACGCGGCCGTCCGGTCCGATGATTCGATCGGCCGTTCTCGCCGGACTACTCGGAGCGGGCTGTGAAGTTGTAGATCTCGGTGTGTGTCCGACGCCGAGTATGCAGTTGGCGGTCGAGTGGCTCAAGGCTGACGGCGGCATTGCGATCACTGCGGGTCACAATCCCTGGCAATGGAATGCGTTGAAGTTTGTTCGTGGTGACGGGCTCTACTTGAATCCCACACAGGGAGAAGAGTTGCTCGACATCTTTCACCAGGGTGAGTTTGCGAAGGCCACATGGGAAACGATTCGTCAAAACGTCCAGACTGCCGACGCCATCCCGGAACACGTAAAAGTTCTTGAGCAAAGTTTTGCAGTTGACGCGATCAGAGCGCGGAGACTGACGGTTGCAGTGGATTGTTGCAACGGGGCCTGCTCGTCTCTGAGTCCGAAGTGGCTCGAGACGCTCGGTTGCGAAGTGCTTGCGGTAAATGATGATCCCAGTGCGCCTTTTCCGCATGCTCCTGAGCCCAAGCCTGAAACGATGGCGCAGCTTTGCGCAGTGGTGAAAGCCGGCCGTGCGGCCATCGGTTTCGCGCATGACGCCGATGGTGAGCGTCTGGGAATCGTTACTGATCGAGGCGAGCCTCTCTCTGAAGAGATGACGCTCGCGATTGCCGCACACATCCGTCTCAGGAAAAAGACCGGGACAGTGGTCACGAACGTTTCTACTTCCAGCGCTGTTGACATCATCGCCGAAAGAAATGGCGGCAGCGTCGTGAGAACACCGGTGGGCCAGGTTTACATCTCGGAAGGTCTGATCGAACACAACGGCGTGCTCGGTGGTGAAGGTAGCGGCGGTATCACGGTTCCGGAAGTGCACCTTACGCACGATAGTGCGGCGGCGATCGGATTGATACTCGAGCATCTTGCACAAAGCGGCGAAAGTATTTCCGAAGTTGTGCGGCAACTGCCGCGATTGGCGATCCTGAAACACAACATCGCAGTCGCGCCGCATCGGTTGTACTCAGTCTTGCAGGAGTTTCGTGCTGTGGTCGAAGACGAAGGAGTCGAGGTCGATTCGACGGATGGAATCAAGGTGAAGTTGCGGGCTGGTTGGGTACACGTGCGTGCTTCGAATACGGAGTCGATGATCAGAATCATTGTTGAAGCCGAAGAGAACGCGGCGGCCAGAGAGCTGCTCGACTGGACTCGCGATCGGATCCGCCGGTGATTGTTTTGACAGGATTACAGGATGTTACAAGATAGAGCATTCAAATCCTGCTAATTTTGGAAATCCTGTCGGGTTTTTGACAGGATTACAGGATGTTACAAGATAGGGCATTCAAATCCTGCTAATTCTGGAAATCCTGTCTAAAAGATGAGAGCGATACCAACGCTAAAAATCAGTATCTCGGGTGTGCGAGGAGTCGTGGGCCAATCGCTCACGCCAAAACTGCTGACACGCTTTGCACAGGCGTTTGGCACACACACCGGCTCGGGCACGATCGTTATTAGCCGCGATCCGCGCACCTCCGGCGAGATGGTTAAGCACGCAGTCGTGGCCGGTGTGTTATCGACCGGCAACCGCGTTGTTGATATTGGCATGTGCCCCGTGCCGACGGTGCAGCTTCAAGTGCGGCAGCGCCGTGCGCAGGGTGGGATCGCGATCACTGCGAGTCACAATCCTGCCGAATGGAATGCGCTGAAGTTTATTGGTTCTTCGGGGCTGTTTCTCGACGCTGGCCAGGCGCGTGAGTTGCTCGATATCTATCACCAGGGCGAGTACACGAAAGTCGGTGGCGCAGAGATCAGGACGGTAGAAGAAGTTGCAGGAGCAACCGATCTGCACATCAAGGCCATTCTCGATGTGCTTGGTCCACTGCCGAAAACTCAAAAGAAGCTGCGCGTCGTGCTTGATTCGTGTAACGGCGCCGGCTCGCTGGTTGGACCAAAGTTAATCGAAGCACTCGGCGCGGAAGTGATCCCGTTGAACGTGACGCCCGATGGCTCATTCCCAAGACCAGCCGAACCTGTGGCTGAGAATCTCGGCGATCTCTGCCGTACGGTTAAAGAGCATCAGGCCGACATTGGTTTCGCCCAGGACATGGACGCCGATCGACTGGCAATCGTGTCGGATCAAGGCGTCGCTATCGGTGAAGACTACACGCTTGTGCTTGCAATACTTCACGTGTTGAGCCGTGAGAAAGGTCCGGTGGTCGCGAATCTGTCCACCACTTCTGCCGTCGAAGATGTTGCCAGGAAGTTCGAATGCCCGGTGTTCCTCACGAAGATCGGCGAAGTGAATGTGACTGACGCAATGCGGCAACACGGCGCGGTCATCGGAGGCGAGGGAAATGGCGGCGTCATTTATCCGCGCATCAACTTCGCGCGCGATAGCCTGGTCGGCATCGCGCTCGTGCTTCACCTGCTAGCGGAGTCGGGAAAGAGCGTGACGGAGCTACTCGAGACGATCCCGCGCTACAGTATCGTGAAGGAAAAGATGTCTTGTCCTTCACAACGAATCCCGGTGGTCCTGCGCATGCTGCGGCAGGAGTTCGCGAGTTTCCCGATGGACACCCGCGACGGCGTCAAAGTCATTACTCCAGACGGTTGGTTTTTGGTAAGAGGTTCGAATACCGAGCCGATAATTCGCGTCGTTGCAGAGGCAACCAGTGAAGCCCAGGCGAAAAAGACGGTTGCCGAACTCTATAAGCAGGTCGCGGGTTGGGCCGGCGCCAGTTAAAAAAGTTTAGATTTCAAACTTTAGGTTGAGGACAAGCTAAGACCAGGGCTCTAAACTCGTCAGATTGGTCCCCGCAGAAACTGAAAGGAACAACTGAATAATGAGATCCCCTGTGTCGGCCCTCAGGGTCGCCTTACTGAGTTTGGCGATCATCTGTTTACAACTTCCAGTTTTCAGTCAACAGGCCACGAATGCAACTCTTACCGGAACCATAACCGATCCGAATGGCGCGGTTGTCCCAGGCGCGTCCATAACTGCGACAAACACCGCCACCGGCGTCAAACGTGAAACCATGAGCAACGATGAGGGACTCTACGTGCTCTCCAACATGTCGCCCGGCGACTACGAAGTGCGGATCACTGCAACAGGTTTTACGACGAAGGTTTCAAGCTCACCGGTCAAGCTCCTCGTGGGCCAGTCAGTCACGTTGAATGCGCAGTTGGAAGTGAACGTTAAGGAGAGCGTTATCGTCGATCTTGTCAGTGACCGCCGCCTGATCGATAACGACCGCTCGGTGGTCGACGGCGTCGTTGAATCGCGCGAAGTAGAAAGTCTGCCACTCAATGGACGGAACTTTCTGGAACTGGCGCTCTTAGTTCCCGGTAACGCTCCGGCGCCCAATTTCGATCCCACCAAGACGAATACAGTAGTTATCTCCTCGGCTGGACAACTCGGGCGCGGAGGTAACGTGACGATCGATGGCGTCGATACGAACGACGACGTTGTCGGTGGTGCGATCCAGAACATTTCGCAAGAGGCGATTCAGGAGTTTCAGATCGCCACCAATCGTTTTTCTGCGCAGCTGGGCCGTTCCGGTTCTTCCGTCATCAATGTTGTCACCAAAGCGGGTGGTAACGAGTTCCACGGCTCAGGCTCCTTCTATTTTCGCGATAGCGCGTTACAGGGTTTGCCCGCGACCTTTGATCGAAGCCTCGATGAGTCGCCGCCGTTTGACCGGCAGCAGTATGCCTTTACGATCGGTGGTCCAATTAAGAGAGATCGGGCCTTTTTCTTCGGCTCGTTTGAAGACCGAAATCAGGATGGAGTCGTGCTGGTTGGGACCAGAGATCTCGCCAGCCGAACCATCAGGCGTGGTTTTGCCGATTCCCCGCTCGACGACTTCATGACGAGTGAGCGACTCGACTGGCAGGCCAGCGAGCGTGACTCTGTCACTTTCCGTTACTCTTTCCAGCGGGAGAAGGGAATTAACGCGAGCACACTGGTCCGCTCTATCGGATCCGCGTCGCAGCGACAAAGCGGCGAGAACAAAGCACATTCGTTTATTGCAAGCTATGACCACGTTTTGTCGCCGAACGATGTAAACAGCTTTAAGTTCAGCTTCAGCGATTTCATCAACGACACTCTCCCGGTCGCTCCCGGTCCACAACTCACGTTTCCGAGTATTCAGGACGGCGCGTCTTTCCGCGTTCCACAGCAAACCAAACAACGACGGTTTCAGTTTACTGATGCTTACACGATGCTGCGCGGGAACCATGCGTTAACTTTCGGCGGTGAAATTCAACGCGTGCAATCGGATCTCGATCTCAAGGTCTTTCAACAAGGCCGGATCGAGTTAATTGAAGACTTTCCTGATTTCGATCGCGATTTAAACGGTCGCGTTGACGACAACGACTTGTTGTTTGCCGTAACGCTTCGCAGTGGTGTTCCGGATCGGTCGCTGCTTTTGCCGGACACGGATAACACCTACTTCGCGGCATTCATTCAGGACGACTGGAGGATCCGTCCGGACTTAACCCTGAATCTCGGATTGCGCTATGAGCTCGACACTGATGTGAAGAACGTCAGTCGGACGGATGAATTGAATCCGTTGATTCTGCCGTTCCTGACCGGCGAGAGATCGAGAGACAAGAACAACTTTGCGCCTCGTGTCGGCTTCAATTATGCCCCGGGCGATGGACGCACCAGTATTCACGCCGGCTATGGCATCTATTACGATCGCGTCACGCTCGAGATCCAGACCCTCGAACGCGGACTCGACGGCCGCGCTCTGCCGGTTGAAGTTCGCGCCGGCAATCTCTTCTTTATACCGCCGCCGTTTCTCTTCGATCCGGTCAACGGCGTGTTCCCGCCGGGAGCGCCGACTTTCGCTAATCCATTTACGGGCTTCGTGTTGCCGGGCGCAGGCGCGGGTGGCATCAACATCATCGATAATGATCTACAGAACCCGATGGTGCAGCAGATGAATGTCGGCGTGCAGCACGAGTTTAATTTTGATTTGGCATTGCGCGCCGACTACATACGCAACTTCGGTACACATTTCATCATCGGCCGTATCATCGGCACAGTGCCGTTCAACCCAGTGGTCGGTGGTCCGGAGAGCGTTAAGAACCTGGAGTCGAGTGTTCGCACAAAATACGATGGCTTGTTGCTGAGCTTAGAGAAGCGCTTTAGCCGCAGCTACCAGTTTCGTGCTTCTTACACGCTGTCGAAATCGCAAAACTATGCGAACGACGATCAGATTCCCTTCTCGAATGGTCCGATTGATTCGAACGACCTAAGGCGCGAGTATGGACCGACGCCGAACGATCAGCGTCACCGCTTTACGTTCTCCGGGATGTTTGAGCTTCCTGGCGACATCCGTGTTGCTCCGATACTGACGCTTGCGTCGTCGGTGCCGATGGACGTCTTGTTACCGGATGGAAGTTCGCGTGTTTGTGAGTTGTCGCGAAATGCGGGTGCGCGTCAGTTTAAGACGGGTGCGGAACTGAATGCAGCGTTGACGCAGATCAATGCCGCTGGTGGTTCGCTCTGTCCGAACGCCGATCCGGGCACTGGCTTCAGGCCGCGCGTGCTGGTGCCGCTTGTGCGTGATGATTTGCAGTTTGGAGACAACTTTTCATCGCTCGACTTGCGAGTCTCGAAGATTTTCAAACTCGGCGAGCGTTGGACGATCGAGCCGATCGCGGAAGTTTTCAATCTTTTCAACGTGACGAACGTGCTCGGCGTTTCGAATGTGAACTATTCCGGGTTCAGCAATGTGCTGGTGCGTGATAATAACGATCCCGGTAATCCCGGATTCTTGCGATCGTCGAGTTTCGGACAAGCGGTGACGACGTCCGGCGGTGTCTTTGGTTCCGGTGGGCCACGCGCCTTCCAGTTCGCCGCCAGGATTACTTTTTGACAGGATTACAGGATTTTCAGGATTACTTGTTAATCATGCAAATCTTGAAATCCTGTAACAGGTTTGAGTGGCTGAACTAAGACGACAACTTGGTGTTCGCACCGCCGCTGCACTCGTCGTAGGCGAGGTAATTGCTGTCGGCATTTTTCTGACGCCCGCCGGGATGGCGAAAGGTCTTGCCTCGCCGATGTGGTTGCTTATCGTGTGGCTCGTGATGGGTGGTCTCGCTTTGTGTGGAGCCCTCTGTTACGGCGAGCTCGCCGCACGCTATCCCGAAGCGGGTGGCGGTTACGTCTACCTTCGTGAAGCGTATGGTCCAGCCGTGGCTTTCATGTACGGCTGGATGGCATTTCTAGTAATGGATCCGGGCTTGACTGCAATGCTCGCCGTTGGCCTGGCGACTTATGCCGGTTACGGTCTCAATCTTTCACCCTGGGGAATCAAGCTGTTTGCCATCGCTGCGATAATGCTCATCGCGCTCATCAACATTCGCGGTCTCAGACTCGGCGCAGGGTTCGTGCGCGTTCTAACTGTTCTGAAACTCGGGTTATTGGCGTTTATCTTTCTCTGGGGTGTTGGATTTCAACTCGGTGACTGGTCCAACTTCAGTCCCTTCGTAACTCGCCACTCCAGCTCTGTCCCGCTCATCGCTGCTCTGGCCGGCGGATTAATCAGCGCTTTCTTCTCTTTTGCCGGCTGGTGGGATCTGGGAAAACTTGCAGGTGAAGTGAAGAACCCCGCGTATACCCTTCCACGAGCGCTCGCTTATGGCGTTCTCATAATTACCGTTGTTTACATCCTGACGAGTTTTGCGTTCATTTATCTCGTGCCGCTGAATCAGGTCACGTCCGGTGAGACGTTTGCCGCGCAGGCGGGAGAGGTCTTGTTTGGTAAAGCCGGTGGACTGATCTTTTCGGTGGTGGTCGTGGTGTCTGTGCTCGGTAGTCTCGCGGCGGTGGTGATGTCGGCGCCGCGAGTTTACTTTGCCATGGCACGCGATGGCGTGTTTCTCTCTTCGGTGGCGACGCTGCACAAACGTTACGAAACTCCCGCGCGAGCGATCGCGCTCCAGGCAGTGCTGGCCTCAGTGCTCGTCATCGCCGGAAGTTTCAACGACATCATTTCCTATTTTGTGTTCGTGGTAGTGTTGTTTATCGCCCTCACGATCGTTGCGCTTTTTAAGTTTCGGCGGGAAGACTCGAGTAGCGTCAAGTTCCTTACTCCCGGATATCCGGTGACTCCGATCTTATTTCTGGTGATGATATTTTTTCTGCTGCTGCTGATCGCAGGCGACAAACCGCTGCAAGCGCTACTTGGTGTTGGCGTGGTCTCGGTTGGTCTGCCTGTTTACCTGTTTCTGTTTCGTAACAAGCCATTGGTGGAGGGGGTTTATAGGGACTAAACTATGACCTGGATAAAGACAATTTCGGCTGGCGAGAGCGAAGAGGTGCGCAAGGCATGCGAGTCTCAACGCGAGTTGTATCCGATTGAGTATGCGACACCTGTTCACCCGACTGCGGACGGCGAAACTGCCGGCATCGTTGCATCGCATAGCTTGATTCCCAAAGCGCTCTATCATGCGTTCGCGACGTTCGGGTCGTTGATGTCACCGGATTTGCCATTGAACAGACGCCAGCATGAGATGATCACAACGGTGGTGTCGGTCACTAACCGGTGCCATTATTGAATTGAGTCTCACGCAGAGTTTCTGCGTCGCGTCACTCTGGATGTTGAATTGGTAGCGGCCCTCGAAGCCGACTATCGCACGGCCCCGATCTCTGATCAGGAACGAGTCATGCTCGATTACGTGGTGCAAATAACGCGTGATGCTACGCGGATTTCACCCGCCGATCACGAGCGGCTGCGAGCGGCTGGTTTCGACGATCAGGGCATTTTGCAGATCACGCTCATTGCTTCGTGGTTCAACTACATCAATCGCGTTGCCGACGCACTGGGTGTCGGAAGAGGTTAGTTCAGAGTCAAAGCTTTCAAGAGTGGACAGGATTGACAGAATGAAACAGGATGTTTTCCTGTCATGAACAATCATGTAATCCTGTCAAAAGAGTGGACAGGACTAACAGAATGAACACCATGTTTTTCTTGTCATGGATAATCCTGCAATCCTGTCAAAAGCTTGCTGCTGTTGCAGATACAACCTAAAGGTCGAACTCTGAACGCTCCGCAGTACGGAGTAATGATATGAAAAATGAAGGCTTTGTTTTACGACTGCTTCTTGGATCGTTGCTTCTGGTTTTCCTGGTTACTCTTCCCTCGCACGCGCAGAACCCACCGCCCCAGGATGAGGGCGACGTAATCAGGACGAAATCGAACCTCGTCAGCATCGACGTCATCGTCAAAGACAAGAAAGGAAAAGTCATCTCCGATCTGAAGCCCGAAGACTTCACGATCTCGGAGAACGGCGTTGTCCAGAAGATCGAGTTCTTTGATGCTCCACTTGGGATGGCCGAGAAGCGCGACACAACGTTGACCCCGGGTTCCCCGCCGATTCCACGCAACTACGTTTCGCTCGTCGTCGATTATCAAACTACCGACGTCACAAATCTCAAGCAGGTTCGCGAAGGCGCGATCAAATACGTCCGCGAGCAAGTGACTGACGCCGATGCCGTGGCGATACTGTCTGTGACGAACGGGTTGCAGATGCTTCAGCCATTCACGCAGGACAAAGAGAAGCTCATCGCCACGCTTGAGAATCTCGGGAGTGCAGACTCCAAAACCTTCGAGCAGAAAGACCTGGCCGGCAATATCGACAAATTGCGAGAATTTCTTGACAGCACCGCATCGCTGCCACCGGATGCCGCCCAAACTCCCGCGGGCGGAGCGTTGATGGCGCGCATTATGATCGCGCGGCGAGTGTTGCAACAGTTCATTCGACTGCGAACTGCTCTCAGTTTGCAGCAAGCGCGACCGATTCTCGCAGCTCTGGCGGCGGTTGCAGAAGGACTCCGCCCGATTCCCGGCAAAAAGACGCTCGTGCTTTTCTCACAAGGTTGGGTCACGCCCGCGGTTCTCGATTGGCAAATACAGAGCACGATCGATATCGCGAATCGTGCGAACGTCGCGATCTACATCATCGACTCAGCCGGACTGAGAGGGGCTGCCCAGGCGTCAGGCGCGCTCGTTCCGGCTACACCGCTCGCCGGTGTTTCCGCGATCACGAATCAGGAAGAACGCATTCGCGCAGTCGGAGGCGAAACTGTTTTCGATAACGCGAGACAGGAAGGACAGAGCCGCGAGTACGACATTCTCTATCGCATTTCAGGCGACACCGGTGGCAAGTTTCTCAAAGGCAACAACGACATCGGGCAAGGTCTCGAGCGGATCAATCAGGAAATCCACTCGCGCTACACGCTTGCGTATCGCAGCACGAATCAAAAGTTCGACGGCACTTTTCGCAAAGTGAAGATCGAAGTGCGCCGGCCTGAGACGCAGCTCGTTTCGAGATCGGGATACTACGCGATTCCGCCCGAAGAGATTGTTCTGCTCTCGCCCGAAGACAAGAAACTGTTGGCCAACTTCGCCAGCGCTGAAGCGAATCCGGGCCTCCCGCTTTATGTCTCGTTGAGTCAGTTTCGCACGCGAGAAGGACTCTACACGGTTCCGCTTGCGCTCGAGATTCCGCCGACAGCAGTGAAGTTTGAGCGTAAAGGCGACAAGCAGTCCATGCAATTGGAAGTGCTCGGTGTGCTGAAGACGTCGCCGGAGCGAATGCTTTCGCGTCTTGGCGGAACCTTCGCGGTGAATCTGTCGGAGACTGATTACAATCAGATTCTCAACAACAATCTTTTCTATCGCCAGGATCTTCAGTTGACGCCTGGCGAGTACACGATCGATCTGGTCGTGCGCGACAAGCAATCGGGAAAGACCGCAGCGCGACGCCAGCAGTTGGTTTTACCGGAACCTGATGCTGAGTTTGCCACGACGCCGTTGGTGTTGAGCCGTTACGTCGAACCGGCGAGCGAACTACCGCCGGATCCAGCCGACTTTCCGGATGTATTTGTTCATGGAAAGAGATTGATTCGTCCATCCGCGGAAAGAGAGTTTCGCGCGAGCGATAACCTGATCATGTTTCTGTCTGTCTACAACGCGGCGAACAGCAACGAGACTGGCAAGCCGATGGTGCGTGTGTCGGTGCGCTTGATGAAAGATGGTCAGCCGGTGACTAAGTTTTTTGATTATGTCTTGACGGAAACTCAGAACCAGCCAGTGCCTCACCTGCAACTCGGGGAATTTATAAAACTGGCAAACCTCGCGCCCGGCAAGTATCAGGTGATGATGGAAACGAAAGACATGGTGACGCGGAAGTTCGTGAAGCAGGAAGCGTCCTTCGAAATTGTCCAATAAAGGGTTCGCACGCAAAGGCGCAAAGACGCAAAGGAAGACCTTCGGCGGCCGCAGGTCTTAACTTTGCGTTTTCCTTTGCGGCTTTGCGGCTTTGCGTGAGAGATCTTCTTTATGTTGCTTTCCGAATTGGAAACTCCTGCGGTGGTAGTCGATCTGGACGTGATGGACCAGAACCTGTCACGCATGGCCGACTACTGCCGCAAACACAACCTCCTCCTCCGCCCGCACACGAAGTCGCACAAGATCCCCGAGCTCGCGAAACGTCAGCTCGCCAGCGGCGCCACCGGCATAACCGTCGCCAAGCTCGGCGAAGCTGAAGTGATGCTCGACGCCGGGATCACCGACATCCTCATCGCTTATCCGATTGTCGGAAACGACAAGGCCACGCATCTCGCCAGGATTGCAGAACGCGCATCGATCACGGTCGCGCTCGATTCTGAAGCAGCAGCGCTCGCGGTTTCTCAAGCCGTGTCGCAACGCGGGACGAAGGTTGGAATTCTGGTGGAGCTTGATGTCGGCTTTAAGCGCTGTGGTGTCGCTAACGAAGTTGAGGCCCTCGCGCTGGCAAGAAAGATCGGCTCGTTGCCGGGTTTGGAGTTTAAGGGTGTGATGTTTTTTCCGGGCCACTTCACTGTTGGACCTGAACAACGTGCCGCGCTCCGCAACGATGTGAACGAGATTGTTGACCGGGTGCGTGAAGCTTTTGCGCACGCGAGTGTGCCGCTGGCGATTGTGAGTGGTGGCTCGACGCCGACGGCGTACGAGAGTCATCTGTTTCACGGCGTGAATGAAGTTCGTCCGGGGATGTACATCTTCAACGACAAGACCACGGTCGGCATCTCCGCGGCTGCATTGAACGACTGTGCGCTGTCGGTGTTGGTTACGGTGGTCAGCACGAGTGTAGCGGGACGAGCGATTGTCGATGGCGGATCGAAGACGTTTTCCTCAGATCGTTACCAGGCGGGCGACGGCGGCGGCTTTGGATTAGTGTTGGAGGATCACTCGGTGCAGGTTGAGAAATTGTCTGAGGAGCATGGTCATTTGAATGTCGAGAGATCCGAGCGGCGGTACAGGGTTGGGGATCGTTTAAGAGTCGTTCCAAACCATGTTTGTACGACCGTAAACATGCATGACGAGATTTACGGAGTGAGAAACGAGAGAGTCGAAGTTGTGTGGCAGGTTAGCGGGAGGGGTAAGGTACGTTGATAGGATTTCTCACGCAAAGGCGCAAAGGCGCAAAGTTAAGACCTTCGGTTGCCGGAGGTCTTCCTTTGCGTCTTCCTTTGCGCCTTTGCGCCTTTGCGTGGAAAAAGCTTTGCCTCCCGTTGGCGTTCATCTTCGCTTTTGCACTTGCCTTTACGATTCCGTCAAACGCCCAACGCGTCTACGACCTCGTCATCCTCAACGGCCGCGTCATCGATCCCGAATCACGCACTGACTCCATCCGCAACCTCGGCATCTCGAACGGCACGATCCAAACCATCACCATCAACAAGATCACCGGCCGCACCGTGATCGATGCCCGCGGTCTCGTCGTCTCGCCCGGCTTCATCGATCTGCACCAACACGGCCAGGACGACGAAAACTATCGTTTCAAAGCGATGGACGGCGTCACCACCGCTCTCGAACTGGAGGTCGGTACCGGTGACGTCGATGCCTGGTATGCGCAACGCGAACAGAGATCTCTGATCAACTACGGAGTGAGTGCCGGCCACCTTGCCGCACGCATGAAGGCGATGCGTGAACCCGTCGCCTTTCTTCCCAGCGGCGACGCGGCGCGAAGAGCCGCAACTGACGCCGAGATCCTCGCGATGCAGGAGAGTCTCGAACAAGGCCTGAAGCGTGGCGCGGTTGCTGTCGGCTTTGGAATTCAATACACGCCCGGCGCTTCGCGCTGGGAGATCCTCGAGATGTTTCGGGTCGCCGCGCGTTTCGGTGCGTCGTCTCACGTGCACATGCGACACGCGGGAGTGCGCGAACCAGGAAGCAGCATTCAAGCGCTTGAAGAAGTCATCGCAGCCGCTGCGATCACCGGGGCGCCGCTGCATGTGGTCCACATTCAAAGCACCGGAGGACCGGCAACGCCGAAGCTTTTGCAAATGGTCAGCGATGCAAAGGCACGCAAGCTGGACATTACCACGGAATGCTACCCCTACATCGCCGGCATGACCGACATCAAGTCGGCGATCTTCGATGAAGGTTGGCAGGAAGTTTTTGGGATCGACTACAAAGACTTGCAGTGGGCGGCAACAGGCGAACGACTCACGAAAGACACTTTTGCCGAGTATCGCAAGACCGGCGGCATGGTTGCGGTCTTCTCGATGACTGAAGAGGTGGTGACGGCAGCGATCAAGAGTCCAGTAACGATGATCGCCAGCGACGGCATCATGGACAAGGGCAAGGGTCATCCGCGAACGGCGGGCACTTACTCACGTGTACTCGGAAACTATGTGCGCGAGCAACGAGCGCTCAGTCTAATCGATGCACTTAACAAAATGACGCTGATGCCGGCACAGCGGCTTGAACGGCGAGTTCCTTCGATGAAGAACAAAGGCCGTATACGAGTTGGCGCCGATGCCGATCTCGCGATCTTCGATCCGCAAACCATCATCGACAAAGCGACTTTTCAAGAACCTGGAAAATACGCTGAAGGCATTCGCTTCGTCGTCGTCAACGGCGTGCTGGTTGTAAAGAATGGTCAACTGCAATCCGGTATCTTTCCCGGTCGCCCTGTCCGCGCTCCGTTTTAGTTGAACCACAAAGACACAAAGACACAAAAGATAGCTTTGTGTCTTCGTGTCTTTGTGGTTAAAACTTGCCCGGTTCTATTCGGTGTTGCCCTCGCGCGTGATGCGCGCGCCCGCGGCGATCTTCCAGGCGCCGTCAGCGTTACCGGTTAGCGTCGATCCGGTGATCGAACCTTCACTCGTGCCGTCGATCACGAACCCTTGATGACGATTGCCGGTGATCTTCGAGTCTTGAACTACAAACGTGCTATTGGTCTTGACCTCCACGCCAACGTAGTTGTTGAAGACCTCGCACTCAATCAGCGAACCGGCGCCGCCGTCCATCACCGACACGCCTGCATATCTACTCTCGCTCAAACGAGTTTTTCGAATCTCAGGATCACCACCGGCTGTAATGACGACGTTGGAGTTCCCGTTACCAAAAACCGCGCACTCGTTGATCACGCCTTTACTACCTTCACGAAAGACGATGCCCGTGCCTTGCCCACCATAAATCTGCGATTGCTCGATCACCGGATCTCCATCAGCCCTTACATCAATGGCGTTATAGATGTGTGATCTGAAAACTGTCTTGCGAACGACCGGTTTGCCACCACTCGCGACCCATAGACCAGTGCCATTCTCGTAAATAGTTGCTCCGTCGATCTCGGAGGTACTGTTCTTCGAAACAGTGACGGCCGGAGCATCGTGGTGGTGAACCCTGGTATTAGTTATTCGCGAACCTGACTCCTCTGACACCTTGATTCCGGCGTCGTTATTGAAGATCTCACATGCATCGACGTCGCCATAACTGCGGTGATGAATGTAAACGCCATTATCACTATTCTTGAAGATCTTGCTTTGACGAAGCGACACCGAGGATCCTTGTCGCGCGGCCACGCCGGAATAGTTGTTCTGAAAGATCTCACACTCTTCAACGGTCGCGGTTGCTTCGTCGACCAGGACGCCATCATTCATTCCGCTGTGTATTCGCGAGCGGCGGATGGTCGGGCTGCTGCCTTTGTCAGAGCGAATCGCTGCCCAACCATTTTTGTAGCCATCGCTATTTTCAACTAACCCGGAGCTGCCATTGGTGAACAGAATGCCGTTCAAGTGGCAGTCGTGTATGCGCGTGTTCTTGATCTCAGGCGCTGCAGCGGATCCGCTCACGACGATCCCTACTCCGTTGTTCGACGTGATATCACAGCTTTCCATTACGGAGCGTCCATTCGTGATCTGCACGGCCGCAGTTCTCTGTCGGGATCTAAGCAGACGATGTAGAAATCCCACTTTGGCGTTGATCGTAAAGTTCTTGATAGTAGCTTTGGCTGCTTTGATTTTCAGGCAACCATCGTTCGCACATTCGATTGTTGGAGCAGCAACCGGATCGCCCATGAGAGTGATGTCTTTATCGATCGCCACGGCTTCGTCGTACACACCATTGCGAACAAAAATCGTTGCTCCCGGTACTGCACTAGCAAGGGCTTCCGTGATTGTGGTGTAGTGGCCACCACCTGTTTGAGAAACCACCAGCGCTCCCGCCGGCGCTGGACTCGTTTCGCTTGTTACCGCTCCGCCACGAACACTCGGCACGACAAAACCGCGCACAAGAACAAAACCCAGCGACCCTGAGATCAGTAACACTGATGCGAGCAAGACATACTTGCGCCAGGGACGTCGTGGGACGAACGATGGTTCGTAACCGCTTGAAGACTCGTCAAAAGACACATGGTTGGTTGCGGTCAATGCGGGCACGAGCCGTGAGATGAGCGGAAGTTGTTTTAGATAGCGGATGAAAAGCTCGAGTTCATTTCCGTTTAAGTAAATGCGGCTCGCTCGCACCCAGAGCAACTCACCCGCCGCTGCGCCGAGTGGAAAGAGCAATAACAGCGCAGGCACGACAAGGAAATCATGAAAAATGTTGATTAGCGGATTGGTTGATTCGGTGAGGAGCGGCATCGCGTACTTCGCAAACAACAACAGCGCGGCCAGGCCTGCTCCGACAGTGACAAACATCGAACTCAACAGAGCAATGGCCTCTTTGCCCGACTTCATCGTGACCGCGACGCGCTGTTCTTCTGGTTGGCGAAGCTTCAACCCAACTCGCAGCATCGAGATGAAAACCAGCAACACCGGCGCGAGAAACGAGATCTTCACCAGTACCACGCCACCGGCCAATTCAAACTTTGGCAGGAACAAGACTGTGTTCAGTATGTCAGCAACAACGACGACGATCGGGACGACGGCCGGTAAGCGAGGTACCTTGTAAGCGACGAGTCCCAACAGAATGAAGAACACGCCCAGCGAGATCGAACTCCGTGCAAAACCCAATGATTGAAGCGGGACGGAGTAGAAGTCTGCGGCGCCGATGCCGCCGATGACGTTCAGCACGGCGAGATCGAAACAGATAAAACTCACCTGGCGCCAGTGCGCCGGCAGGTTCACGCGTACTTTCGACTGCGAATCGCTTGTCATTTGAAGTTCTGTTCCTGAAATGGTTTAGTGAGGTTAGCGGGCCGGGTTGAACGTGCCGAAGAACACTAGCGTTCTCAGCGTTTTCATCCTAACTTAAATCCTGATCGACTGTAAATAAACTATTTCCGCAGGTTTGCGCTCCATCTTTCAAAGGGTTTTCGCGTTAGCAGAATGGAGAGAATCGATGAACATCAACCTCAGGGCAGGGCGGCCCGACGATGCCGAAGCGTGCGGCGTAATCTGTTATCAAGCATTCAAAACAATTTCTGAACAACACAACTTCCCGCCGGATTTTCCGGTGCCCGAGGCGGCTGTCGGTCTGTTATCGATGTTGCTGTCGCGCGGCGACGTCCATTCGGTCGTAGCGGAAATCGACGGCAAGCAGGTCGGCAGCAACTTTCTTTGGGAGAACGGACTGGTGGCAGGCATTGGTCCGATCACGGTCGATCCGAACGTGCAGAACTCAGCGATCGGCAGACGACTCATGGACCACGTGCTTCGTTACGCTGAAGAGAAGCGTTTCTCGAGCGTGCGGCTGGTGCAGGCCGCATTTCACAACCGTTCGCTGTCGCTTTACACAAAGCTCGGTTTCGACACTCGCGAGCCCCTATCGGCGATAAGTGGATCAGCGCTTAACTTCAAGCTGTCGAGTCATGCTGTGCGTCCGGCAACCGAGACCGATCTAGACGCGTGTAACACTCTCTGTCGCAAAATTCACGGGCACGATCGTGCGCCGGAAGTTTTGGACGCCATCAACCAGGGAACTGCGACCGTTGTCGAGCATGAAGGCCGGATCTCTGGTTATGCGACATCGATTGGGTTCCTGGGCCACGCTGTTGGTGAAAGTAATGATGATCTCAAGGCGCTAATCGGCGCGGCGACGGAGTTCTCCGGTCCGGGGTTCCTGCTGCCCACGCGCAACAGCGAACTGATGCGCTGGTGTTTGGCGAACGGGTTGCGCGTGGTCCAACCGCTGACGTTGATGAGCAAAGGACTGTATAACGAGCCGCGCGGCGCGTTTCTACCATCGATCCTCTTCTAGACGAAAGCTGTTTCAGTGCTTCACACTATAGGTCAACACTACACACCCATTACTAAGCTCCTGACATTTCACCAGCTCCAAATCGATCTGTCGCGACATCTCGTAGAACAACGGAATCCCGGAGCCGAGCAACACCGGATGCACGTTGATTCCGATCTCGTCGATCAAGTCTGCCTCGAACAACGACTTCGCCAGCACGCCACCACCCATCAGACAAATATCCTTGCCTTCTTCACTCTTTAGCCGTCGCACGAAACTCGCCGCATCTTCGTCAACAAACATCAGGTTCTTCTTGTTGCGCTTCTTGACCGTGTGTGAAAAGACGTACGTTTTGACACCGCCGGAAGAACCACCGCCACCACCTTGTCCTGCGGCGATTTCATAGGTCCTTCGTCCCATCAAAACCGTGTCGATCGTCTTCCAGTACTCTTTCATCAACACGGCCACTTCCTTGGTCCACATTAGCCAGTCCACCGTGTCGTCCTTGCGTGCAATAAAGTTGTCGAGGCTGTTGGCGCCACCAAATGTGACCTTGCGCATAGTGATTTTTCTCCTTTCAGCAGCACCTTAAGCCTCATTTCATGACACCTTCTGTCATATTTCTGGGATAGAATTTGAAAAACATGCGCGCCGACCGTTTATTCTCCATAGTTCTGCTCTTGCAAGCACATAACCAGATGACCTCTCGCGATCTGGCATCACGCCTGGAGGTCTCGGAACGGACGATTCATCGCGACATGGAAGCACTCAGTGGCGCGGGTATTCCCGTGACTGCGGCGCGAGGTTCGGGTGGCGGCTGGTCCTTGCTCGGCGACTATCGCACCAGCCTCACCGGACTCACCGAGATGGAGATGCAAACACTTTTTCTCACGAAGCCGACGAAGTTACTGGCCGATCTAAAACTCGAGAAGGCAGCCGACGGTGCGCTTCTAAAACTGCTGGCTTCCGTGCCGGCGACGTTTCGCAAAGGCGCCGAGCGTGCGCGACAACGGATTCACGTGGACATTACCGGTTGGTCTCGTCGTGAAGAAGCCGTGCCTTTCCTGCCGGTGTTACAGGAGGCGATCTGGCTCGAACGAAAACTGACGATCGCTTACGAACGCGGTGAGGGCGATCCAGTGCACCGCTTGATCGATCCGTTCGGGCTGGTCGCGAAGGGAAGCGTCTGGTATCTCGTCGGCTGTGTCGATGGTGCAGTAAGAACCTATCGAGTGTCGCGGATTTCGGCGGCTGAAGTGCTCGACGAGAGCGTCACAATCCCGGATGACTTCAACCTGGCGGAGTACTGGCAACAGTCGTCTTCATCTTTCACGTCGACTGCTCCGAGGTACCTCGCGACTTTCTGGGCTGCGTCCGCAATCGTACCGAGACTGAGTTTCGCCGGACGCTTCGCGCGTGTAACGGAAACAGAAGAATTCGATTCGCGCGGTTGGCGAAAGGTGTTGATCGGGTTCGACGTGGAAGAGATGGCTTGTGAGTATGCGGTTTCGTTTGGTCCAAGTCTGGAAGTGATCGAACCGCAAACGTTGCGCGCCAAAGTAATCGCGATGACAAGGGCGACGCTGGAGTTCTACAAGCGATAGAGAGTTTTAACCACAAAGACACTAAGACACAAAGTAGGTCCTCTTTTTAAAAGAACTTCGTGTCTTCGTGTCTTTGTGGTTAAAACTTTCTCCGCTACCGCAAAAAGAGTCGTTGACTTTTTTCCGATGTAGGCTTATTGTCCGCCGCTACAGTTAACCGTAACTCTCAAAGCCTGCTGTTGTTGCGCCTCCCGCAATCAGCCCTGAACTGCAAGCGTTGACTACTTCTTTCAAAATAAGGAGCTCTCAATGAGTCACGACGAACAAGAGGACACAACCATTTACAGGGTGGTGCGAAACCACGAGGAGCAGTACTCGATCTGGCCGGCGGATCGTGAGAACGCGCTTGGCTGGGAGGACGTCGGAAAGACCGGCACCAAAGCGGAATGCCTCGCTTATATCAAGGAAGTTTGGACTGATATGAGACCGCTTAGCCTCAGGAAGAAGATGGAAGAGCAGGCGTCTTCAGGACAATAAATGGCAGACGCTCAAACCAACTTGTACCTGGCGCAGCGCGTGCGGCGAACCAGTCCTGAAATGCGTCTGTTTTGTTTTCCGTACGCAGGCGGCAGCGCCATGGTTTTCCAACGATGGCATCGCCTGTTTCCTGAGTCGATCGAGATCTGTCCGATACAGTACCCAGGCCGGGGTAACCGGTTGCGAGAGAAGCCGTTTACAAACGCTAAGCCGTTGGCCCAGGAAGTTACAGAAGCGTTAACTGACGTGTTGGACCTTCCCTATGCCTTCTTCGGTCACAGTATGGGAGCGTTGATCGCTTTCGAAGTTGCGCGTGGGTTGCGGCGCAAGCAAAAGCCATTGCCGCGGCAACTGTTTGTGTCGTCGGTGCGTGCGCCACAGTTCAGGAATCGCGATCAACTGTCGTTTGACATGCCCGACGCGGAATTCATTGACGAGTTGCGAAGTCTAAATGGCACGCCGAATGAGGTGCTGGAGAACAGCGAACTGATGGCACTGATGATGCCGATGTTACGCGCTGACTTTTCCGTTGCTCAAACTTATGAGTTCGTTGAAGAAATGCCACTATCTCTACCGATAAGCGTGTACGGAGGAGAGGACGACGTTTCGGTCTCAGCTAACGAGCTTGAGGGGTGGCGTGGACAGACCACGGGACCCTTTTCGCTCGAGCTGTTTAATGGCGATCACTTC
The DNA here is from genome assembly GCA_044867735.1 of Pyrinomonadaceae bacterium. Taxonomy (GTDB): domain Bacteria; phylum Acidobacteriota; class Blastocatellia; order Pyrinomonadales; family Pyrinomonadaceae; genus PSRF01. Next base: position 38,600 of record JBIOVO010000133.1, read on the forward strand.
TATCTTCATTCGTCGGAAACACTTTTGACGACGAGGATTCAGAGTCAATTGAGCGGCTCATTAAGGCGTGATTTGGTGCTGGAAGTTTCGCATTGACAAGGTTGCAAACGGGTGTATTATAGGCCCGCCTCCCGAAATTGAAACGAACCTTGCATGACTTGAGAAGATCAAGTCATCACCGTTTTAAAAGACACCGAAGGAAAATTCATCATCGGGTTTTCCCTCACCGGTTGACAGTATCTCTCTCTCCAGGAGCAATTCCCCCAGGATCTTGAAGAGACGCCCAAGTGTATCGGGAGTATCTGTGCGTGGCTTTAATAATAACTTTTTACCTCGACTGTTTTTGAACAAAAAAACCCGTCACCATTAGTGGTGGTGACGGGTCTATCGAATACACAGGCCTCTGCCGCATTTAGCGCCCAAGGTGCGTAGTCAGATAGCCACCATCTTAACGCAACTGCGGGAGAGGCTCAAACTAAATCCGGAGGTCTCGACCGTAAAGTGAAGGCCCATCTCATTCAAATCTTCCTAGCTTGCTTGTAGGAACACTCCGCCGGCGCCAGTTCTGTTGGCCCAGCAGGAGTGGACTTAACACAAGCCAAATAAACAGAAGCATTCTTTAGCTTGCTGATCCGTCCCGAACGTTGATCGAGGGACGCGAGCAAGACGTTGTGATTTGAATGGCACTTTTTAGGTAGATCTCCCGCCTCGCCAGTTTTATCTCACACAAAAGTTGCCTTTGGTGCGACATGCGGTAGCTACGTCTGCACCTCTAAATCTACCCATCCACAGCTACAACCCTTAACAACTTGGAGGTAACTACTCATGTCATCAACGGCCGTAAGTAATGCGTCCGCAGCACCGGCAATCAGTCACGACACAATTGGATTGCTCTCAGCAAATCCCTTGCGCGCGAAGCTCGTTAACGAGCTCGAAGATCTCGAAAAGACCTGCGGCACTCTAAACCGCGAGCAGGTGATCGTCATGTTGGGCCAGTGGTATCACCCGCTGCACTACTTCCCGGCATTTCTATCGCGGCTGATTTCGGTTGCGCCCGAAGTCACGATGCAAACCTTTATCTCGCGAATTCTCTGGCAGGAGCTCGGCGAGGGTGAGCCGGTGCGCGCTCATGAAAAGATCTACATCGACACGATGCTCGAAGGCGGCTTTACCGAAGCGCACGTTGCCAAAGCACCGCCGTTTGCCGCCACCGCTCGACTCGTCGAGGGATATCGCGCCGCCTCGCAAGACTATCTGTCAGGGCTTGGCTTCTTGTACGGCACTGAAGTGGTTGACCTGCCGATGGTCGCAACTATTGGAGAACTGATGCGGCGCTGCACCGGTAAACAGGATCTGGAGTGGGTTAACGTCCACGTCAAACAGGAACCTGATCACGTTGAGAGTTCGCATGGAACGTTGAGCACGCCGTTCACCGACGATGAGCGGCGACGAGTGCTGGCCAGTGCTGAAGAGATGTGGAAGCTCTGGAGCGACTTCTTCATGGCGATCAGAACCGAGATCCTGAACTAAGGACCGCGTCCCGCCTGGTCCAAGGTAACCCTTATGCAAAATAAAAAGTTTCCGCATACCTCGTTGGAAGTAGTGCGTCCATACCGGGCCGCGCTGCAACACCATCCCCTTTACAACCGGGTCTCGAGTCTCGAGCATGTCCGCCTGTTCATGGAATCCCACGTTTTTGCGGTGTGGGATTTCATGTGCCTGTTGAAGGCACTGCAACGTTTGGTTACCTGCGTCGATCTGCCCTGGCAGCCACGCGGCGATGCCTCAACGCGGCGGCTGATCAACGAGATCGTCACGGGTGAGGAGAGCGATCAACTGCCGTCTGGGGAATGTGCTTCGCACTTCGAGATGTATCTCGATGCGATGTCGCAGGCTGGAGCAAGCACTGGCCCAATCAACTCCTTTCTCGCCGGTTTGCAATTGGGCCAACCCGTTCGCGCCGCGCTCGAGAATGCGAACGTTCCACCGTGCGCGCACGAATTCGTCCTCACGACTATGGACATTGTGGACACGAACAGTCCTCACATCATTGCGGCGGCGTTCGCAATTGGCCGTGAAGACATCATTCCCGCGATGTTCCTTGAGATTGTGCGTGGTCTACCTGCATCCGGATCGTCTTCCTTGAACCTGTTCCACTACTACTTGCAACGACACATTCAGTTGGACGGCGATGAACATTCAGAGCTGGCCGAAAGGATGCTGGCCAATTTGTGCGGTGACGACCAGTCAAAGTGGCGTGAGAGTGCGGAAGTAGCCGTCAATGCCTTGCGTGCGCGGATCCGTTTGTGGGACGAGGTCGAGAAGCAAATGCTGTGGTCCATACCAACAGCGGGTGTGCTGGTACGAGAACAAGTGGCCGGCTAATCACTCTCGATCGCAGGAGAAACATTCATGAGCGTCGCCAGTCGCGAAGTGTTGGTTTTCGATAGTCAGTTGCTCCAGGAGCGCGATTACTGGAGGAACAAGCTTTCGGGAATAACTGCGGCTTCCTGCCTGCCGCCTGATCATGAGGTGGCTCCTGATCGTTCGTCCAGACAATCTGTCGTGCCGCTCCAACTGCCGCCATTATTAGTTGAGGCGGTGGAGGAGCTGAGCGGCAGTTCACCGTTTCTGGTCTACACCACGTTTCTGGCTGCCGTAAAAGTCTGTCTGCATAGGTATTCGGAAGGTCGGACGATCATCGCCGGCAGTCCGGCCCTGAAAGAGTTGGGCCGAGCCAATTCGCTGGCAATAGTGACAGAGATCGATGCTGAGATGACATTCAGGCAGTTGCTTGTGAGCGTGCGCGAGACGTTGTTGGAAGCTTACGAACACCAGAATTATCCGTTCGACTATCTGCGGCGAGACCTTGGCGTCGACGAACGGAATGGCTTTTTTGATCTGGTTGTAACGCTCAAGGATCTGCATGGCGAGATGTCAGAGTTGAGCAAAGGGGTCACGGTAAGGATCGATCGAGAGGGTGGTTTGTCTGGTTCGATCGAGTTCAATCCCTCTTTCTACACTCACGAGACGATCGTTGTATTCGCAAATCATCTTGTCGCCGTTCTGGAAGGGGCATTAAGGAACCGCGATCAGCGGCTCGGCGACCTGGAGATGATGACAGCGAGCGAGCGACGGCAGTTGCTCGTGGATTGGAACGCGACCGCAACGCTCTATCCACGAGACAAGTCGATCAGTGAGTTATTTGAAGAGCAGGTCGAACTCAACCCTGAAGCCACCGCGCTTATCTTTGGCGCGGAAGTCATCAGTTATGGAGAGTTAAACAGACGGTCCAACAAACTGGCGCATCACCTCTGTGAACTGGGAGTTGGACCAGAAACAGTTGTCGGACTGTGTATGGAGCGCTCCGTAGAGATGGTGGTCGGAGTGCTGGGGATCCTGAAAGCCGGCGGGGCTTACTTGCCGCTGGATCCACAGTATCCATTGGAGCGTCTGCATTTCATGCTGGACGACGCCGCTGTGCCGGTTTTGTTGACGCAGGAACATCTGCTGGTCTCGCTGCCGACGCACTGGTCGCAAGTCATCTGCCTGGATACAGAGTGGGATTCGATTTCGCAGGCCAGTGACGAGAACCTTCGCTTGCCGGTGAGTCCCGAAAACCTGGCGTACGTGATGTACACCTCGGGCTCCACCGGGACGCCGAAAGGCGTGAGCGTGGTCCATCGCAACGTCGTACGCCTGGTTAGAGAGACTAACTACGCGGCGTTCGGGCGTGAGGAAGTATTTTTGCAAATGGCGCCGCTCTCGTTCGACGCTTCGACGTTTGAACTCTGGGGCAGCCTGCTTAACGGGGGGAAGCTCGCGATCATGGCGCCGGGAACACCGACGTTAGCCGAGTTGGGAGCGACGTTGGAGCGGTATGAAGTAAGCACGTTGTGGCTGACCGCCGGACTGTTTCACCTCATGGTTGATGACGGCGTCGAGCGGCTGAGTGGCGTGCGTCAACTTCTCGCTGGTGGCGACGTGTTGAGTGTGCCTCACGTAAAGAAGGTGTTGGCAGGATTGGAAAATGGCAGCCGGTTGATCAATGGCTATGGCCCAACGGAGGCCACTACCTTCAGTTGCTGTCATGTGATGGACAGGGCCACTCGGATTGCGGCGACAGTTCCGATCGGCATGCCCATCGGAAACACAGAAGTTTACGTGTTGGATCAGCAACAGCAGGCGGTGCCGGTTGGAGTGGCAGGTGAGCTTTATATCGGTGGCGACGGGTTGGCGCGCGGCTACTGGCAACGCCCCGAGTTGACCGCCGAGCGTTTCGTGCCACATCCGTTCAGCTCTACCGCGGGCTCGCGTCTCTATCGCACGGGCGACGTGGTCCGGTATCGAGCCGATGGGCGGATCCAATTTGTGGGCCGTATGGACCACCAGGTGAAGGTGCGTGGGTTCCGGATCGAGTTGGGTGAGATAGAAGCGGTATTGAAGCAGTATTCCGGCGTGCAGGATGCAGCGGCGATCATTCGCGAGGATCGACCCAACGAAAAGCGAATCGTTGCGTACGTAGTTCCAAAGCAACGTCCTGCGCCCACGGTGAACGAACTGGTTGATTATCTGACGGTACGGTTGCCGGACTTCATGTTGCCACAGGCATTTGTGACTCTCGATCAGATGCCTTTAAATCTGAACGGCAAGATCGATCGGCGCATGCTTCCGGCTCCCGATGAGGGCCGGCCGGATCTGGAAGAAGCTTTCGTAGCGCCTGTCGGTGAGACGGAGCAAACGCTCGCGCGAATCTGGTCGGAAGTGCTGCGAGTGGAACCGATAGGCGCGCATGACAACTTCTTCACGCTCGGCGGAGAGTCGATTCTTGCGATTCAGGTCGTTGCGCGCGCCAATCAGGCCGGGTTGCGACTTCAGGCAAAACACCTCTTCGAACACCAGACAATTGCGGAGCTGGCCCTCGTTGCGGGCACGGCGGCGGAGGCCGTAGCCGAGCAGGGGCATGTGACTGGCCCAGTGCCGCTGACTCCGATTCAGCGCTGGTTCTTTGAGCACGATGCGAATGAACCACATCACTTTAACCAGTCGGTGATGCTCGAAGCGCGGACGTCGATAGACGCGCCGTTAGATCTAGCGCTGTTGAAACGTGCGACCGAAGCGTTGCTCTCGCACCACGATGCTTTACGCCTGCGTTTCACCCGAGAAGAAGAAACGTGGTCGCAGTTCAATGCCGGGGTTGAAGAAACTACTCCAGTCGAATACTTCGATTTATCGGCACTGCCGGACGAGCAGCTAACCCGGACCATCGAACAACAAGCCAACGCATTGCAGGCGAGTTTGAATCTTGCAAACGGGCCGTTGCTGCGTGTCGCGCTGTTTGACTGTGGTCCCGAAAGGCCGCATCGCCTGCTGATCACGGTCCACCACCTTGTCATGGACGGCGTCTCGTGGCGCATCATTCTCGACGACTTGCAGCGGGCTTACGACCTGGCCCTGCGCGGCGAAACAATTGATCTTGGGAAGAAGACCACTTCGTTCAAGTACTGGGCCGAGCGATTAGTTGACTACGCCAACTCGACTGCGCTGGGCGAAGAGAAAACCTACTGGCTCGAGGCCGCCGGCCGAGCGATGCCTTCGTTACCACTGGATCTTTCAACTGGACCATCTTCTGGAATGGCCACGATCGAATCAGCACAGCGTGTACTCGTTGCGCTTTCGACAGACGAAACCAAAGCGCTCTTGCAGGACGTACCCGCAGCCTACAACACGCAGATAAACGACGTGCTGCTGACTGCCGTGCTCCGTGCGTTTCATGAGTGGACTGGAGAACAGTCGCTCGTGATCAGCCTTGAAGGACACGGGCGTGAACAGATCGTCGAAGACGTAGATCTTTCGCGCACCGTTGGTTGGTTCACGACTGAATATCCCGTCTATCTGAGCTTGGCGGGGACACAGTCGGAAGGCGAAGCGCTATGCGCGATCAAAGAGCAGCTCCGCAGTGTCCCCGGACGCGGAATTGGTTATGGTCTATTGCGTTATTTGGCTGACGATAGCGAGTTACGAAATCAACTACGCGGTTTCAAGCAGCCTGAGCTGAGCTTCAATTACCTGGGCCAGTTTGATCAAGTTCTTTCCGAGTCGTCATTGTTCCGTGCAGCGCGCGAGTCAAGAGGACAGAACCAGGCCGGAAGCTGGCGCCTGCCGTACCAGTTGCAGATCAACGGCAGCATCATCGGCGGCACTCTGCAACTCGTACTCACGTACAGCACTAATGTCTTCCAGCCGGAAACGATCGAAAGATTCGGCAACGATCTGCAAAAGTCCGTTCGTGAATTGATTGCGCATTGCACTTCTCCCGAAGCGGGCGGTTTCACACCGTCGGATTTTCCGCTCGCAAGTCTCACGCAGGCCGAGCTCGACCGCGTCACCGGAAGAGACAAGCAGATCGAAGACATCTATCCGCTGACGCCTTTTCAGCATGGGTTGCTCTTTCACGCGCTTTACACTCCCGGCTCAGACGTCTACTTCATGCAGTTGAGCGCGACCATCGAAGACCAACAACTCGATGCAGCCAGCTTTCGTCGTGCCTGGCAACGTGTCGTCGATCGCCATGCCATCCTGAGAACAGCATTCGTTTGGGAGGGAGTAAGCGCAGCTTTGCAGGTCGTGCGTCGCCAGGTGACGTTACCGTGGCAGGAACTTGATTGGCGCGATCTTTCGGCGGCGGAACAGAAAGAACAACTGGACGTCTTCCTAAAGAACGATGAGCAGCGCGGCTTTGTGCTCTCTGAAGCGCCGCTGATGCGCTGCACGCTGATTCGATGGGGAGAAGACACCTATCGCTTCATCTGGAGTGTGCATCACCTGTTGTTGGATGGCTGGGGCATGATGCACGTGGTGAAGGAGATCTTCGACTTCTACGATGCTTTTGCAGCCGGCAAGGAACTCTCGCCGGCAGTACGCAGGCCTTTCAGGGACTACCTTGCGTGGTTGCAGCAACAGGACGAAGCAAAAGCAGAAACGTTCTGGCGCGGCACACTGGCCGGCTTCACTTCACCAACTCCGATGGAAGTCGCCCGGCAGGACTTCGACCAGGAGGTCAAAGAAGACTACTTCGATCAACGTTATACGCTCTCACTCGAAACCTCAGAAGCACTCAAAGAATTCGCGCGCCGGCATCACCTCACGTTGAACACGATCGTGCAGGGCGTCTTCGCGTTAGTGCTTGGCCGGTACAGCGCCAGCGACGATGTTGTTTTTGGCGCCACTGTTTCGGGCCGGCCCGGATCACTGTTGGGCGTGGAATCGATGGTCGGCGTGTTTCTCAACACTTTGCCAGTGCGTGTGCGCATCTCGCAAAACGACACGTTAATCTCATGGCTCCAACAACTCCAGGAACAGCAGGCCGACGCACAGCAATACGAATATACGCCGCTGCCCCGGGTGCAGGCATGGAGCGACGTGCCTCGCGGCACCCCACTGTTCGAAACGATTCTGATTTTCGAAAACTACCCGATGGATGCCTCTTTGAAAGAGCGCCGGCAAGGCCTCACGCTTAAAGACGTAAGCAGCGTTGACAGGGCAAACTACCCGCTGGCAGTCGGCGCCTCGCCCGGGCAGCAATTGCATTTCCGCTTCTCCTACGATCGACGAGTCTACGAAGATGAAACCATCGCACGCATGTTTGGGCATCTTCAAACCTTGCTCGAAGCGGTGCTCGCGAATCCGGAACAGCGCCTGGTTGACTTACCGTTGCTGACGGACGCGGAACAACAAAAGCTACTGGTTGAATGGAATGAGACGGCCACTCCGAGTCTTCCTCAGTTGTGCCTGCACGAACTCTTCGAGACGCAGGTGCGTCGCTCTCCCGAGGCAATGGCCCTGTGGACACCCGAAGCTCATCTCTCTTACGCGGAACTGAACAGCCGGGCGAATCGACTGGCCCATTTCCTCCGCGAGCAGGGTGTGGGTCCGGATGTGCTGGTCGGGATCTGCATGGAACGATCGTGGGAGATGGTGGTCTCAATGCTCGCGGTGCTGAAAGCGGGCGGCGCTTACGTGCCACTGGATCCGGAGTATCCGCTGGACCGGCTGCGCTACATGATGGAGGAGATCAATGCGTGGGTGGTGCTCACGCAGGGTCGTCTGGCGGAGCGGCTGCCGGCGCATTGGGGCCAGGTAGTTTGTGTGGATGAGGACTGGGAAAGTTTTGACTCCTACTCTCATGAGAATCCAGGCATCCACATGAATGGCGACAATCTTGCCAATCTCATTTACACCTCAGGCTCAACAGGCACACCCAAGGGGTCGATGGTCACGCATCGCGGGCTCTGCAACACGATTCTTCAGCGGATCGAGGCGATCGCTCTGAATCACGAAGACCGTATTCTGCAAACACATTCGTTTTCTTTCGATGCTTCGGTTTGTGAATTTTTTGCTCCACTCGCAGTCGGCGCGGAATTGGTGATGCTTCGTCCGGGCGGACTTCAGAATCCGGCTTACCTGGTCGACATGCTGGTTCAGCATCGGATAACGACGGTTGGGCTTCCGCCTTCGTTGTTGAGGATGGTAGTGGAAGAGCCAGCCCTTGACGGTGGCACAAGTCTAAAACACGTGACCTGCGGCGGTCAGATCCTGACGGGTGAGCTACAGCAGAGATTCTTCACCCGGTTAGGAGTACCGCTGACCAACTTCTATGGTCCATCGGAAGCTTCAATCGATACTACCCGGTACACCTGTGAACGCGAAGTCATAACTCCAACCGCGCCGATAGGTCGACCGATTAGTAATGTTCAAATTTATATCCTCGATAGCTGGTTGAGACCGGTTCCCGTTGGTGTGCGCGGCGAGTTGCACATTGGTGGCGAAAGTCTGGCCCGCGGCTATTTGAACCAGGCGGCGCTGACGGCCGAGAAGTTCATTCCCAACCCTTTCGCGACCGAAGGGGGATCGAGAATCTACAAGACAGGCGATGTGGCTCGCTATCTTCCTGAAGGCTTGATCGAGTTCTGCGGTCGCAACGACGATCAGGTAAAGATTCGGGGCTTCCGGATCGAACTCGGCGAAGTAGAAGCCGTGCTGGTCCAACACGAAGAAGTTTTTGAAGCCGCGGTTGTGGCCAGGGAAGACACTCCCGGTGACAAACGACTGGTTGCTTACTTCGTCAACGCCGCGGATTGCCAACCGACAATCGACCAACTACGCGCCTACATGAAAGAGAAGCTGCCGGGCCACATGGTTCCGAGTAGCTTTGTATTGCTGGAGAAACTGCCGCGAAATCTCAATGGCAAAGTAGATCGAGAAGCACTGCCGGCGCCGGATCTTTCACGACCACAACTCGAGACGCCGTTTGTCGCGCCGCGCAATTCGCTAGAAGAGACGCTCGCCGCAATCTGGATGGAGGTCTTGAATGTTAAGCAGGTTGGAATTGACGACAACTTCTTCGCGCTCGGCGGAGATTCGATTCGCAGTGTGCAAGTGTTGTCAAAGGCGCAGCAAGCGGGCTTGAGCTTTTCGCTCCAGAGCATCTTTCAACAGCAGACCATTCGCCGGTTGGCTGAAGAGATCGCGCCGGTAGGCCTGGAAGCTACGCTGCAAACCTCACCTTTTAGTTTGATCTCAGCCGAGGATCGCGAGCGGCTACCAGAGGACGCCGAGGACGCCTATCCGCTTTCAATGCTTCAGGCCGGAATGATCTTTCATACTGAATATCATCCCGACTCTCCCGTCTACCACAGCATTAGTTCGCGGCGCATTCGGGCAAAACTGGACGTGGAAGCTTTACGTACTGGGATCCAGCGGGTCGTCGAGCAGCACTCGGTGCTGCGCACGTCGTTTCATCTTCACGGGTTCGGCGAGCCTCTGCAAGTGGTCCATCGAAGTGTTGTCGTGCCAATCACTGAGGACGACTTACGGCATCTCGAGCCTGCCGAGCAAGACCGGATCGTGGCTGAATGGCTGGAAGGAGAAAAGCTGCGTCCCTACGATTGGACCAGGGCGCCACTCCTCCGCTTGCACCTTCATCGCCTCACTGACGATACTTTCCAATGGACTTTCAACGTCCATCACTCGGTGGCCGACGGTTGGAGCGACACCATCGTCTTCTCGGATCTGATGAAGCGCTACGTCAGCTCGTTGAGGGGAGAAGAGGAGCCGGAGACTGTGGTTCCGGGCGTTCCGTACCGTGAGTTTGTCTCGCTGGAGCGTCAAGCTCTTGAGTCTGAGGAGACAAGAAACTTCTGGAACGACAAACTGAGCGACAGTGTAATCACTCCGCTGCCACGTTGGACCAGCACAAAGCACGGCGCGGGATTAGCTCGAGTTTCCATCCCAGTCTCCGACGACGTCTCGGACGCGCTGAAAAAAATTACACAGACCACCGGCATTCCGATCAAAGACGTTCTGCTTGCCGCCCACATAAAGGTGATGAGCTTGCTCGCGGGCCGCAGGGAAGTGATAACGGGACTGATCTCAAACGGGCGGCCGGAAATGACGGACGGAGAGCGCATGGTGGGACTCTTCCTCAACACACTTCCGTTCCGCGTGAAATTACCCCAGGGCTCGTGGATTGACCTCGCTCGGGAAGTTTTCGACGCAGAAAAAGAGATCCTGCCGCACAGGCGTTATCCGCTGGCGCAGATTCAAAGAGATCAGGGCGGACAGTCGCTCTTCGAATCGGCTTTCAATTTCACTCACTTTCACCTTTACCAGGAATTGCCAAATTTCTCCGAAGTGGAACTACTCCACAACGTCGCTGTTGCCGAAACCAATTTCCCCCTGCTGCTTGATATGAATATCGGCCCCACAAATAAGGTTCAGGCGCAGGTATTTTGTAATAAGTCCGAATTGCAGGAAGACCAGATCGCCGCGATTGTCGGATACTACGCCTCGACACTGGAGGCTATGGCGGCCGACAGCCACGCAAATCACGATGCGATCTCGCTGCTCAGTGAAGCCGAACGCCGGCAACAGGTCAGCAATTGGAATTCGACCCTCACCTTCGACAGTGATCTTACAGTTCTCGAACTATTCGAAGAGCAAGCGAAGCGCACGCCGGAAGCGGTTGCGGTGGTTTGCGATGGTGTAAAGCTGACGTATGCCGAGTTGAACTGCCGCGCGAACCAGTTGGCCCATCACCTGTTGAAGCGCGGAGTCGGGCCAGAGGAGTTGGTTGGCGTATGCCTCGAACGTTCAATGGAGTTGGTGGTAGCGCTGTTGGGAGTACTGAAGGCGGGAGCCGCTTATGTGCCATTGGATCCCGCCTATCCGAAAGACCGGCTCTCATTCATCGTTGATGATGCTCGTGTGCGTGTGATCGTCGCGCAGGAGACAGTCGTCGGGAGCTTGCCCGAACACGGCGCCGAAGTGGTTTGTGTGGACGTCGATTGGGATCGCATCTCTCTCGAACCTACAACCAATCCAACTAATCAGGCGACGGCTGACAACAGCGCGTACGTGATCTACACCTCCGGCTCAACCGGCCAGCCGAAAGGCGTCTCGATAACTCATCGCAACATTCTGCGATTATTCGAAGGCGCCAAAGACTATTACAACTTTGACGAGCGCGACGTTTGGACGCTGTTCCACTCCTATGCTTTCGACTTTTCGGTGTGGGAGTTGTGGGGCGCGCTGCTCTATGGCGGCAAGCTGATCGTCGTGCCTTACCTCGTGAGCCGCAGTCCGGAAGCGTTCTACCAGATGCTGAAGGATGAAGGCGTGACCGTGTTGAATCAAACGCCGTCGGCGTTTCGGCAATTGATCGAAGTGGATCGTCGTGAAGCTGCCGAGTTGTCGTTGCGGCTGGTGATCTTCGGCGGCGAGGCGCTGGAGCTCAATTCGCTGAAGCCGTGGTTTGAACGTCATGGTGATGAGCGGCCGCAACTCGTCAACATGTACGGCATCACGGAAACGACGGTCCATGTGACCTATCGACCTTTGCGGATCGCGGACGTTGGCAGCCACAGCGTGATTGGCCGCGCGCTTCCCGACCTGAATTTGTACGTGCTTGACGAACGTCAACGTTTACTGCCGGTTGGCGTGGCCGGCGAGCTTTACGTCGGAGGCGCGGGCCTGGGCCGTGGCTATCTCAATCGTCCGGAGTTAACAGCGGAGCGCTTCATACCGGATCCGTTTTCGAATCGAGATGGAGCGCGCCTCTACAAGACGGGCGATCTCGCACGACTCAGACCCAATGGCGAACTCGACTACCTCGGCCGCACTGACGATCAGGTGAAGATTCGCGGCTTCCGTATCGAACTCGGCGAGATCGAAGCGGCTTTGCGTCAACACGCCGCGGTGCGCGACGTTGTGGTCCACGCGCCGCGCGATGAATCCGGCGAGATACGATTGGTGGCGTACGTCGTTACCGAACTCGATCCTTCAATCGCGGTGGGTGAGCTGCGTGGACTTTTGAAAGAGAAGTTACCGGCGCACATGGTCCCGCAGGGCTTTGTGGTGATGGACAAACTGCCGGTCGGACCAACCGGTAAGATCGATCGCCGCGCGCTGCCTCCCTTGAACGAGGTCGCTGTTGAGCACGACGACTCAGCCGGCGTAGCGCGCCTGCCCGTGGAAGATATCCTTGCAGGAATCTGGGCGGAAGTGTTGCGCATCGAGCAGGTAGCGGTTGGTGATAATTTCTTCGACCTCGGCGGTCATTCGCTGCTCGCCACTCAAGTCATCTCACGTGTGCGGGAAACATTTAAAGCAGAGGTTCCTCTGCTCACGCTATTCGAGGCGCCGAGGCTTTCTGAGTTTGCCGCGGTGGTCGAAGCTGCGCTACGTGAAGAGCAGGGACTCTCCGCGCCGCCGATCACGCCGGTGACTCGTGATGTACCTCCGCCCGTTTCATTTGCTCAGCAGAGGCTTTGGATAGCCGATCAACTGGTGAAGGGCGCGGCGGTCTATCACTTGCCGGTGGCTGTGCGTCTCAATGGCGATCTCAACGTCAACGCACTCGAGCGATCTCTGAACGAGGTTGTTCGGCGTCACGAAGCGCTGCGCACGAGCTTCGCCTTAGTGGAAGGCAAGACCGTACAGGTGATTGCGCCGTCGCTGGAGTTGTCGTTAGCGGTGCACGATCTATCAGAACGTGCTGAGGCTGATCGAGAAGTTGAAGCGCGACGAATTGCGAATGAATACATGCAGGCGCCATTCGATCTATCGACTGGTCCATTGCTGCGCGCTCGCCTGCTTCGCCTGGCTGTGGACGAACACGTCGCGCTGTTTGTCATGCATCACATCATCAGCGATGGCTGGTCCATGGGAGTGCTGGTGCGGGAGATCGCGACACTTTACGACGCCTTCATGCGCGATCGTCCGTCGCCGTTACCTGAGCTCCCGGTCCAGTACTCCGATTTTGCTTCGTGGCAGCGCGAGTGGTTGCAGGGAGACGTATTGGAGTCGCAACTCGACTACTGGAGAAAGCAACTTGGACCAAAGCCGCCGGAGTTGATGCTGCCGCTGGATCGTCCACGTCCGTCCGTGCAAACGCACAACGGTGGCAGGGCGTCGTTTACGGTCACGGCTGAAACACAACGCCAGCTCAACGCACTGAGCCGTCGCGAAGGCGGCACGATCTTCATGACCTTGCTGGCGGCGTTTCAGACGCTGCTCTACCGTTACAGCTCACAGGAAGACATCGTCGTCGGCACGGACATGGCGAACCGGAATCGGGCGGAGACGGAAAACGTCATCGGGTTTTTCGTGAACATGCTGGTTCTGCGCACGGACCTTTCCGGTAATCCGACGTTCCGCGAACTGCTCGCTCGCGTTCGCGACGTGTCGCTCGGCGCTTACGCGCATCAGGATCTGCCTTTTGATCGACTGGTGGACGAGCTTGAAGCGGAGCGGGATCCGAGTCGTAATCCGCTGTTCCAGGCAGTGTTCGTACTGCAAAACAATCCATCGGAAGAGCTGAAGCTTCCGGGAATCACGTTGAGACCGTTTCTGTTTGACAGTAGCAGCGTGCAGTTTGATCTGATTCTCACGCTCATTGAAAGCCGCGAAGGCATCGCCGGCATCATCTCTTACAACACGGATCTCTTCGATAACTCGACGATCAGCGAGATGGCAAGTCGTTACCAAACTCTGTTGCAAGCGATCGTCGAAGATCCCGGTCAGCGAATAGCCGACATACGTCTCACCAGCACTGACGGACTGACGCGCGCCGATTTTCCGCGCGCCGAGATCAGCCAGAAAGACTTCGAAAACCTCCTCGCACAGATCGCCACAAGTGGCCAGTAATTAGCGACAAAGAAGCACAAAGAACACAAATGAATAAAGAAGAGTTCAGATCTTTAATCAAAGTCATTTGTGCTTTTTGTGCCTTTTAGTGACAAGCAACGATGAAAAATGTAGAGGACATTTATCAGTTGTCGCCGGCGCAGGAAGCGATGCTTGCGGCGACGCTCGCTGACGACACATCTGTGCGTCTCGGACAGATGAGTTGCGTGCTGGCTGGACCTCTCGATCTTGCTTCTTTCGAATGGGCGTGGCAGCAGGTGCTGAATCGTCACACGATCCTGCGTACGTCGTTCGTCTGGAAGCGACTCGATAAACCACTCCAGGTTGTCAACCGGCAACTCTCCGCGACAATCCAAACTCACGATTGGCAGTCGCTCTCTCAGGAGCAACAACAGCAAGACCTGGCGGCACTTCGAAGCGACGAACTGAACAAGGGAATCGACCTTTCGGTGGCACCACTCGCCCGTGTGGTCGTATGTCGCACCGGCGCCGACTCCGCTCATCTGATTCTTACTTATCATCCGTTGATACTTGACGAGCGAAGCGTTGCGCTACTCCTCCACGAAGTTCTTGCCTACTACGCCAGCGCCGGAAACGGTCGCAGTCCACAACTCGCTGCGAGCAATCCGTTCTGGTCGTACGTGAGCTGGGTAAAAGAACAGGATCTTGCGAGTGCTAAGAGTTTCTGGAGTGAATCGCTGCGTGACTTCAAAAGCCAAACTCCACTGGAAGAACTCTATTCGCGTGGCGATTCGGCAGACACGTGCATTGGTTACGACCAGTTAGTGACGGAGATTCCACGTGAATTATTGGCAGCCCTTGAAGCGCTTGCCGATCGTACGCAGGTAACATTTGAAACTCTGATGCACGGCGCGTGGGCGCTGCTGCTGAATCGTGAAACGGGCGATGACGATGTCGTCTACGGTTTTGCCGAGACTCCGCGGAACCTGGACGGAAACGTGCTCGGACCGGTAAGCACGATTTTGCCGGTACGAGTCAGGATCGACGCGTTGACGCCGGCGATCGCGTGGATCAAGTCGCTTCAAAACCATCTCAACGAGATACGCCGTCATTCCTTCTTCAGTTTGAACGAAAGGCCAACGCTGCAAACCGTCGTCTCCGACCATCTCGGCGACGATATCGAAGTACATGGTTCAAGTGTGAAGGCCCTCAATGTCGATACACGCGGACCCGTTAACCTTCCGATCGTCGTCAACCTGCCGCAGCCAACAGCGCCGCAATTGCGCATTCGTTACGACGAAACCTTGTTTGCGCGCGACACGATCGAAAACATCGGCGTGCACTTCCAAACGCTGCTCACCGGCCTGGTCTCGAATCCGGATCAGCCCGTGCTGGATCTTCCGTTCCTGACGACGGCAGAGGTCGAACAATTATCCGTTTGGAATCAAACCGCCACTAACTATCCGCACGAGTGTTGCGTCCACCAGCTCTTCGAAGAACAGGCTGAAGCACGACCGGCGGAGATCGCCGTTGTCTTTGAAGACGAGCATTTGACCTACGCACAGCTCAACGAGCGCGCAAATCAGTTGGCCCATCACCTCCGCCTGCTCGGAGTTCAGCCTGAAACTCGCATCGCACTATGCGTCGAGCGGTCGCTTGAGATGTTGATCGGAATTCTCGGCGTTCTCAAAGCCGGCGGCGCGTTTGTTCCCGTAGATCCGTCCCATCCATTGGAACGACTCTCGTTCATGCTCGAGGATTTGCAGGCGCCGGTTGTGCTCACGCAGCAGAACCTGCTGGACAAGCTGCCGGCTCACTGGGGACAGGTGATCTCGCTCGACTCAGACTGGGAAACGATAGCGCTTCAGAGCACCGAGAATCCGGGCAATGAAGCGTCCGCTGAGAACCTCGCGTACGTGATGTACACGTCAGGCTCGACCGGCACGCCCAAAGGTGTCAGCGTGTCGCATCGCGCGATCGTGCGACTGGTCCAAAACACCAATTACATTCACTTAGGTCCCGAGGAAGTCTTCCTGCAGTTTGCCCCGATCTCGTTCGACGCCTCGACGCTGGAGATCTGGGGGCCACTACTCAACGGCGGCCGCCTCGCTGTAATGCCGCCGTCGTTGCCGTCGCTCGAAGTTCTCGGCAACACGTTGCGGAAACACGGCGTCACCACTCTCTGGCTCACCGCCGGGTTGTTTCACCTGATGGTCGATGAGCGGCTCGGCGATCTGCAATCGGTGCGACAACTGTTGGCCGGCGGTGATGCGTTGTCGTTACCGCATGTGACGAAAGCTTTCCAGGGTCTGCCGTCGTGCCAGTTGATCAATGGTTATGGACCAACGGAAGGAACGACGTTCACGTGTTGTTACCGGGTTACGGACCTGGTCCAGCTTCGCACCTCAGTTCCGATCGGGCGGCCGATTTCGAATACTCAAGCGTTCATTCTTGATCGAAATCTGCGACCGGTTCCTCCCGGTGTCACCGGTGAGTTGTATATCGGCGGCGATGGATTGGCGCGCGACTATCACAATCGCCCAGATCTCACGGCCGAAAGATTTATTCCCAGTCCTTTAAGTGAGCAGCCGGGTGCGCGACTCTACCAGACCGGCGATCTCGTTCGCTGGCTGCCTGATGGAAACATCGAGTTTCTTGGCCGTCGTGATCTGCAGGTCAAGATTCGTGGCTTCCGTATCGAACCCGGCGAAGTGGAAGCAGCGCTTACCGCGCATCCGGCGTTGCAGGATGCAGTTGTAGTAGCACGCGCGGACATCGCCGGTGAGAAGCAGTTGGTAGCTTATCTCGTTAGCGCCGAAGGAAAGTCTGTTTCGACTGACGAGCTACGAGATTTCCTCCGTCAGAAATTGCCGGAGCACATGGTGCCCGCGTCGTTTGTAACGCTCGAAGCCTTTCCGCTGACACCGAACGGCAAAGTGGATCGTCGAGCCTTGCCTGCTCCTGATGCTGATCGACGTGCCCTCGCGCACGATTTTGTCTCGCCGCGAACTGAGACAGAAGAGTTGCTCGCAGTCATCTGGTCGCAGGCGCTGGGCGTGGACGAGGTCGGCATCGACGACAACTTCTTCTCGCTTGGTGGAGACTCGATTCGCAGCGTGCAAGTGCTCGCCAGAGTTCAGCAGCGTGGCCTGAGTCTCTCGCTACAGGATCTTTTCCAGTATCAAACGATTCGTGAGCTGGCAAAGATCGCTACGGCGGCTGATGGCTCCGCACTGCCGGAGCCAACACGGCCTTTCAGTTTGATCTCCGATCAGGATCGGCAGAACCTGCCGGCTGACATCGAGGATGCATACCCGCTGACGATGCTCCAGGCGGGCATGGTTTTTCACAGCGAACTGAATCCGGGGACGGCGGTTTATCACGACATCTTCAGCCATCACGTGCGCGCGCCGTACAACTCGGACGCGCTGCGCAAGGCGATCGACGTTCTAGCGCGGCGCCACGACGCGTTGCGAACCTGCTTTGCGCTTCATGGTTTCAGCGAGCCCCTGCAAATGGTTCGCCCCGCGGTTCAAATCCCCATCGAGATGGGCGATCTGCGAGACGTCTCGCATTCCGAGCAGGATCGTTTTTTGCGCGATCGAGTCGAGACGATCAAAAACCGCGTCTTTGACTGGAGTCAGGCTCCACTCGTTAATGTTGAACTCTATCGCCGCACCAACGACAGCTTCCAGTTCACCCTGAGTTTTCATCACGCCATCCTCGATGGATGGAGCATGGTGTCGATGCTGGCCGAGTTGTTCCAACTCTATTCCTCTTTCATCGAGCGCGGCGAGCTGACGGAAGAACCTTCGCCACTGGTTGGCGGCTATCGTGATTACGTCGCGATGGAGTTGCAGGCATTGCGCTCCGAAGCAGGCCGCGATTACTGGACCAAGAAACTCAGTGGCAGCAGTCCAGCGCACCTGCCTCAGTGGCCTGATGAGCGTCGAGACGATGATGAGGAGGTTCACCGGCTCGATGTGCGTATCTCGCCGGAGTTGTCGCTGGGCTTGAAAGACCTGGCGCGTGCGGCGTCACTACCGATCAAGAATGTTCTGCTTGCGGCGCACCTCAAGGTGATCAGCTTTATCAGTGGCGAGTCAGACGTCATCACAGGTCTGATCTCAAACGGGCGTCCGGAGCAGGGCGACGGAGAACGGCTGCTGGGTCTGTTTCTAAATACGATTCCTTTCCGCCAACAGTTGTCTTCAGGTAGTTGGATCGATCTCGTTCAGCAAACATTTCAGAACGAATGGGAAGCGTTGCCGTTCCGCTGGTATCCGCTGGCTGAGATACAGCGCCAGCAAGGTTCGCAGGCGTTGTTTGAAACCGCTTTCAACTTCACGCACTTTCACGTGGCTTCAGAGCTTCAGGCGCGTGGCGACATCGAGCTGTTGGGAAGCATCAGCTTTGAACGGACGAACCTGCCGCTCGTCGCAAACTTCAGTTTGGATCTGGGTTCATCAGACGTTCGTCTCCTGCTAGTCACCGACGGCGCGAACCTTACGAGAGAGCAGACTGAGGAGGTCGCTGACTATTACCTTCGAACGCTGACTGCGATGGCCGCTGAGCCGGAAGGCCGGCACCAGTCCGTCTCGCTGCTTTCAGATTCCACTCGGCAACAACTTCTTTACGACTGGAACTCAACCGCCCTGGAGTACCCGCGCGATCGAACGTTCTCAGAGTTGTTTGAGTTGCAAGCGGCGCGTGTTCCGGATCGCATTGCGGTCGAATTTGAGGGCCGGCAGTTAAGTTATGCGGAGCTTAATGCGCGGTCCAATCAGTTGGCCCGCTATCTCTCTGAATCAGGCGTTGGGCCGGAAGTGCTGGTGGGTATTTGTGTAGAGCGCTCGATCGAGATGCTGGTGGCGGTGCTGGGAGTGTTCAAAGCGGGCGGAGCATATGTCCCATTTGATCCAGAGTATCCGTTGGAGCGCCTGTCATACATCTTGCAGGACGCCGAGGTGTCGTTCTTACTGCTGCAACAGTCACTAACGGAACGGCTGCCGGTTGGTAGCGCCACTACAGTTTTACTGGACGCCGACTGGGACCGGATTGCACAAGCGAGCGGCGAGAACCTCACGCAGCGCGCTACCGCAGACAATCTCGCTTACGTCATTTACACGTCGGGCTCGACCGGGAATCCGAAGGGCGTACAAGTCTCGCAGGGTGCGTTAGTCAATTTCCTAAACTCGATGGAGCACGAGCCGGGACTCACCGAGGCTGACTCGCTGCTGGCGGTGACGACGTTGTCCTTCGATATCTCAGCCCTCGAACTTTACCTGCCGTTGATGGTTGGTGCGCGTTTGGTGATAGCGAGCCGCGAAGCGGCTGCCGATGGCGCGGCGTTGTTGAAGAAGCTCGAAATGGTGACGGTGATGCAGGCCACACCTACGACGTGGCGACTGATGTTGGCAGCCGGTTGGGAGAGACAGTTGCCGGTGAAAGTGCTCTGCGGTGGCGAGGCTTTGCCGCCAGACCTGGCTGCTCAACTGTTGGACCGCACCGCGTCGGTATGGAACATGTATGGGCCAACAGAAACGGCGATCTGGTCCGCGGTGCACCGAGTGGAGCGCGGCGACGAACCAGTGTCGAACGTCTCAATCGGCCGTCCGATCGCAAACACTCAGATCTATCTGTTAGGAGGCAATCTCGAGCCGATGCCAGTCGGAGTGCCGGGAGAGTTGTACATCGGCGGCGATGGCGTGGCGCGTGGTTATCTGCATCGTCCGGATCTGACGGCGGAGAAGTTCGGACCAGATCCGTTTAGCCCTTCGCCCGGCCCGCGGCTTTACCGTACAGGCGACCTCGCGCGTTTCAAGTCTGACGGGCGGATCGAGTTTTTAGGACGAGTGGACCATCAGGTAAAGGTGCGTGGGTTCCGCATTGAGCTTGGCGAGATCGAGACGCAGTTGCTGAGTCATCCGGAGGTGCGAGAAACGGTGGTAGTGGCGCGGCGTGAGGCAGCCGATGAAGTGCGGCTGATTGCTTACGTCGTAGCCGCGAGTGAATCGACGCCCAAGCCGGAGAGCCTGCGGATTTATCTCCAGGAGCGACTGCCGGAGTACATGCTGCCGGCGGCGTTTGTGTTGCTGGAAGAGATGCCGCTAACGCCGAGCGGGAAAGTGAATCGACTGGCGTTGCCCGCGCCGGGCGAAGGAGCACTGGCGGTTTCACGCGCTAATGTGATCGCGCCCCACAGCGAGATCGAGCAACTGCTGCACTCAATCTGGGCCGCAGTGCTGAAGGTGGAGAACTTCGGCATTCACGACAACTTCTTCGCGCTCGGCGGTCACTCCTTGTTGGCGACGCAGGTGGTGACACGTTTGCGGGAGACATTGCGGTTGGCGATGCCGTTGCGACAGTTGTTCACTTATCCGACGGTGGCGCAGTTGGCACGGTGGGTGGAGCGGGCGATGCGCACTGACGGCAGCGGAGCACCGGCGTTGCAACCGGTCGATCGTACGCGACCGTTGCCGTTGTCGTTTGCACAGCAGCGGTTGTGGTTCATCGAGCAACTGGAGCCGGGCAGGCCAGCCTACAACATGCCGCTCGCAGTGCGGCTGCGTGGTCAGTTGCAGGTGGAGGTGTTGGAACGAGCACTAAGCGAGATCGTGCGGCGGCATGAAGTACTGCGCACCAGCTTCATGGTTGCAGGTAAGGATCCAGTGCAGGTAATCGCGGCAGCCGAGCCGATCAAGTCGGCGGTGGAAGATCTCTCGGGCTTGGAAGATCGTGGGCAGGTGGCGCGCGAGTTGGTGCAGGCAGAAGCGCAACGGCCGTTTGACCTGAGCGAAGCGCCGTTGCTGCGCGCACGCTTGGTGCGGTTTAGTGACGACGAGCACCTCGCCCTGTTGACGATGCACCACATCAGCAGCGATGGCTGGAGCACGCAGGTGCTGCTGCGTGAAGTCGGAATCCTCTATAGCGCTTACCTGCGCGGCGAAGCATCACCACTGCCGGAGTTGGAGATCCAGTACGCGGATTATGCCGTTTGGCAGCGTGAATGGCTGCAAGGTGAAGAACTGGAGCGGCAGTTAGGTTACTGGCGCCAACAGTTGAGCGGGGCGCCGGCGGTGCTGGAGTTGCCGACGGACCATGCACGGCCCGCGGTGCAGACGCATGAGGGAGCGGCGCACCGGTTTGTGCTGAGTGCAGAAGTAAGCGCGCAGGTACGGCAGTTGAGCCGGACGTCGGGGATGACGCAGTTCATGGTGCTGCTGGCAGCGTGGCAGGTGTTGTTGAAAGGGCTGAGCGGCACGACGGACATCAGCGTGGGCACGGCAGTCGCCGGA
>JBIOVO010000134.1:0-5203 GCA_044867735.1 Pyrinomonadaceae bacterium
CCGTTGCGGGTTTACCTGAGGGCCTGACCGAAAGGGCTATCGATGCTGCACGAAAGATCAAATTCATCCCCGCGATGAAGGATGGAAAGTACGTCTCGATGTGGATGCAGCTTGAATACAATTTCAACCTCTATTGACGATGAAGCGGATCCTCATACCTGCATTTGCTTTGCTGGTGATCGTAGCTGAGGCGTTGGGCCAGGAAACAAAGGTGGCCCAGCGGTCGGCGGAAAGTTCTGCTTCGTGGAAACGATATACGGTTCGATTCGAAAAGTTCTCAGTAGAGCTTCCTACTCATCCCGCGATGAATACGGACATTCAGATCGTCGGGTATGAGCGTGACGAGCGGAGGGAAGTAGTACTCGGTGCTTACGCGGAGGGCGTGGTCTATACCGTTTATACGCTTGAAAACAGATATCCGGAGAAAAACTTCAACGCCTTTTGCAAAGAAGTCTTCCTGAGACCAGTCTGGAATCCAGCCAGTGAAAAGAAGTTCGAGCTCAACAAGATAAAAGGTCGTCAGTATTACTCTAACCATCCACTTGGCGGCGTTGTTCAGATGTTTTCCGGCAACGGCCGCCTTTACCGCTTTCAAGCGTTTGGGGCGCCTCCGGAAGATCCGCGGGTAAAGCAGTTCTTTTCCTCTATCGAGCTGCGCGAAAACGATGAGGCCATACCAGTTGTAGAAGGCAAAGGCGTTACTTTCAAACCCATTGGGCAAACGGAATCTCCGAGTGACCAGCAGGTGTTCAGAGGGACGCAGGTTGATCGTAAAGCGCTGGTGATCATGAAGCCCGAACCCTCGTACACGCTCGAGGCCCGGCAGTTTCAGACGGTTGGAAGCGTGGTCCTGAAAGTCGTTTTTGCCGGCGATGGAAGTATTACCAATATCCAGGTCGTTGAAGATTTACCTCGTGGCCTTACCAAGCAGGCAATCCAGAGTGCAGAGAAGATAAAGTTCATTCCTGCGGTCAAAGACGGTAAGTACGTTTCGATGTGGTACCAACTCGTGTATAACTTTAATCTCTACTAACGATGCGTCAAATCCTGAAGATTGCCGCGATGCTGCTGGCCGCCACCAGCGTGATCGGCCAGATTGGCATCAGCGATCGTGTTACGACACCGGCCCGGTCTGGATCGTGGCGGTGGCCGATCTATAAGCTCGAACGCGAACGAATTGCGGTAGCCTTGCCGGCTCCTCCGGCCATGAGCACTACGAAGAGATTTTCCGATCGACTCAAGAAAGAGCGAACGGAACAGACGCTACAGGCAAGTGGCAACGAGGCGTTTTTCAAGGTGTACATCTTCGACGATTCGAAGGCGTATACCTTCACGGATTTTGCTGCCGAACACACGGCGGATTTCAAATGGGACGCCACGACAGAACGGCAGGTCAAAGTTAACGGAGCGTCGGGTCAGGAATTCAAAGCCAAAGATGGGAAGTCGATGGCGCAGGTTTTTGTTAACGACGACCGCTTTTATGCCTTTGTTATATGGGGTACTGGCGCAACAGACGAGCAGAGGAAGCCTTTCTTTTCTTCCATTGAATTAGGCAAAGACCTTGATGGTGTTGAGGTTTCTGAGGTTCCCGGAGCTACTCTCTACGCTGAACCCGTTACGGACGTGTACAAGGGTGGGGATGTCGATCAGAGAGTTCGTCTCAGGAGTAAGCCTGAGCCACAGTACACTGTAAAGGCCCGCAGCAAGGAAGTGAGGGGCGGCGTCGTCTTGAGGGCGGTACTTACAGGCGATGGCCGCGTCGTCAATATTCGCGTTTTGAAGTCACTTCCGTATCGAATGACAGAGGCAGCCGTAGAAGCTGCACGAAAGATCAAGTTTGATCCCGCGGTCAAAGACGGCAAGCCGGTTTCGGCGTGGGTTCAGCTTGAATATCACTTCAACATTTTTTGATGAAGATGGCCCACCTGCTCGAAGTCAATAATCTGCAAACCCATTTCCCTACTCGGTCAGGACTCGTTCGCGCAGTCGATGGTGTGAGTTTCTATCTCGATCGCGGCGAGTTACTGGGTCTCGTGGGTGAGTCGGGTTGCGGCAAGTCGATGACTGCGCTTTCCGTGATGCGGCTGGTCGCGCCGCCGGGTAAGATCGTCAATGGCGAGATACTGTTTGACGGTAATGATCTGCTCAAACTCTCTGATTCCGAGATGCGCGAAATGCGCGGCGACGACATCGCCATGATCTTTCAGGATCCAATGACGTCGCTCAATCCGGTCTACACTGTCGGAGAACAGATCGCAGAAGCATTACGACTGCATCGCAAGATGTCGCGCAAGCAGGCGCGCCAGGCGACGATCGAGGCGATGCGTGAAGTTGCGATTCCTGATCCGGCGCGGCGAGTGGACGACTATCCACACCAGCTTTCGGGCGGTATGCGTCAGCGCGTGATGATTGCGATGGCGCTCGCGTGTAATCCGAAACTTCTGATCGCCGACGAACCGACCACCGCGTTGGACGTCACGATTCAAGCGCAGATTCTCGAACTCTTAAACGATTTGAGAAAACAGCGGGATCTCGCAGTGCTCTTGATCACGCACGATCTCGGAGTAGTTGCAGAGGTCGCGGATCGTGTGGCGGTGATGTACACCGGAAGGATCGTCGAGGAGTCGCCGGTGGAGGAGTTGTTTGCACGCCCAAAACATCCGTACACAGAAGGACTGCTGCGTTCTGTTCCTAAACTCACTACGACCGAGATAGTTGAAAAGCCACGCCTGGAGACGATCGAGGGCGTGGTGCCGCGCCCGACCGACCTGCCACCGGGCTGCCACTTCGCGCCGCGGTGTCCGCATCGAATGCCGCGCTGCACGGAAGAGGAAATCCCGCTCTATCAGCTCGACGGCGGCGTTCAAGTTCGTTGCGTGCTTTACGATCTCGCCGCCGCAGTATCCGCGGACCATCAATCTGGCCGCAATAAGGCACAGAAGGCACAAGAGTAATCTTTGTGCCTTTTGTGCAACTTTGTGGCTTAAGTTACTTTTGCGGAATATGGAACAAGTTCAGACGACCGTTCGTGGCCTGGTGAAGCACTTCCCGGTGGAGGGCTCTGACGACGTGGTGCGTGCGGTTGATGGCGTCTCGTTCGATATCTTTGCGGGCGAGACACTAGGTCTCGTCGGTGAATCGGGTTGCGGTAAATCAACGGTCGGTCGCTGTCTGCTTCGTTTGATCGAACCCACTGCGGGACAAGTTCACTTCGGCGGTAAAGACGTTCTCGCACTCAATAAGAAAGAGTTGCGCGAGATCCGTCGCGAGATGCAGATCATTTTTCAGGATCCATATGCATCACTCAATCCGCGCATGAAGATCGGCGACATCGTCGGTGAGCCGCTAGTGATTCACAACGAGGGAACGCGGAGCGAACGACGCGAACGCGTCGCGGATCTCTTGCGGCGTGTCGGACTCGATCCCGATTACATGAACCGCTATGCGCACGAGTTCTCCGGCGGACAACGACAGCGAATCGGCGTCGCGCGTTCGCTCGCACTCAATCCGAAACTGATCGTCGCCGATGAACCGGTCTCGGCGCTGGACGTTTCCGTGCAGGCACAGGTCGTCAATCTGCTCCAGGAGCTTCAGGAAGAGTTCAGACTCACTTACCTCTTCATCTCACACGGACTGGCCGTGGTCGAACACATCTCGAGTCGCGTGGCCGTGATGTATCTCGGACGGATCGTGGAGATCGCGAGCGCGGCTGAGTTGTACGCACAACCGCTTCATCCTTACACTCAGGCATTGCTGTCGGCGATTCCTGTTCCCGACCCGAAACAGAAACGGAAGCGAATCATCTTGCAGGGCGACGTCCCGACGCCGATAAATCCGCCGTCAGGCTGTCGCTTTCGGACGCGCTGTCCGATAGCGATTGAAGAGTGTGCGCACATCGATCCGGAATTGCGGGAAGTGTCACCCGGTCACCACGTCGCGTGCATACGCGTGCCCGGCTGGGACAGATAGACACCGATGAAACCTTACTTGCGGCGGTACCGTATTTAGCCGTATTCAAACGACCTATCCACATGATCTTAGACTTCGACGGCAGCTTTCTGCGCCTTCACTTAGGAGACTAAATCGATGAGTGTTGCAAGCGATCAAAGTTTTCACCCGCCACCGCCACCACCAATGCCTCCGTCAGCGGCGGAAACTGGTCCACCGCGAGAGCGCCCGACGAAGCTGCGACCGATCGCGATCGCCTTATTCGTGATTGGTTTTGTGCTGTTGATTGGCGGCGCGGGTAAGTTTATTACCGGTGGGGTTTTCCCCGGGGTCTGCTTTGCCTTCTGGGGCATCGTGTTGTTTGGGTTCAGTTTTATCCCACTGCCGCAAGTGGACTCGAAAGAAGAGCCGTTATCGACGGCCCAAACGATACTGGGCATCTTCTATGAGCCCACCCGTGTGTTCCGAAATCTGCGGGTGCATCCACGTTGGGGAGCGGCGTTCATCATTATCGCGGTATTGTCCGTGGCTTATCTTTCGGCGTTTGTTTATCGCATAACGCCGGAGCGCATCGTCAACTTCACTACTGACAAACTTGCTGAAAGCGGTTTCGTGCCCGCAGGAGCCATCGAAGAACAACGCCAGGTGCAACTGGAGCAAGCCAAGAACCCAGTCAATCAAGTAATGGAAAAGCTCTCGGCCGTGGGCATGATTTTTTTCAAGTATTGCCTTCTCACTGGCCTGGTCATGTTAGGCGTGCTCGCCTTCGGCGGCCGCATGAATTTCTGGCAAGCGTTCTCAGCCGTGATTTACGCGGTCTTGCCCTGGGTGGTGATTCAAAAGGTTCTCAGTTTGGGTCTGCTTTACTTGAAGTCTCCAGACGACCTTCACCCGATCTTGAACCAGGAAACACTGGTCCAGGACAACCTCGGCATATTGATATCACCCGCCCAGCATCCGGTGCTGTTCGTGCTGTTGAGTGTGTTCGGCCTGCTGTGGTTCTACTGGATCTGGTTGAACGCGAAAGGACTTCAGCACACTGGAACCAAAGTCAGCGCCAGCGCCGCATGGGGCGTGACCATAACGATTACAATTCTGATGCTCTCGCTCGGTATGGTCGGTGCGTTCCTATTTGGAGGATTTATGTCGTAAGAGTCGTTTGTAGGGGTGGCACTCCGTGGCCACCCCATCTTTCTTCCGATGGGGCGGCCACGGAGGGCCGCCCCTACAAATCATTCGCCAATTCCAAAGCCTC
>JBIOVO010000135.1:0-12840 GCA_044867735.1 Pyrinomonadaceae bacterium
CCAAAACAGCAAACCCGCACTGGTAAAAAGCGTCGCGGAAAACAGTAAAGGCGGCAGGTAATTAAGAGTTGAATTGTTTCGCGCCATCATCGGGCCGTACAAGTGGGGCGGTCCTCAAAAGCCGCTACTCTCTCAGCCTTTAGTCCGCCCGTCAACTTTCCGTTTTGGTGTCTCCGGACTCTGTGTTGCCAGGAAGCCTAAATAAGGATTACTCACGCAAAGGCGCAAAGACGCAAAGTTCTGACCTGCGGCTGCCCCGGAGGGTCTTAACTTTGCGTCTTTGCGCCTTTGCGCAAGAAGGTTTTCTGATGGGGACAGGATCAGAAAATGAGGAGAGTATTAAACCCTGAAAGGGTTTGTCCCGGAGGAAACCCTTTCAGGGTTTTACCTCGACGTCTTATGGTCGGTCCCAGGGTTGTCGCTTCGCTCCAACCACTGGGCTGAAATTAGCGAACGCCTTCGGCGTTAAAGATCAAACTGCAGCTTAGCCACGCACAGTGCTTCCGTTGACTTCTTGCCGGCTTTTGAAATAAAAGCAGTCCGTTACACCGATCCTCTTCGGTCCGAGGAACTTTCCAAGCCCGATGTTCCCCGCTTTCGCTAAAGGGAGGTTTATCGTGACGTGTAGCCACTTGATTGAATTAGAGCGCGAGGTGCTGTCCAGCGGAATACGAGAGGTCTCCCGTGGACAAGCATGGAGCCAGAATTGCCGAGAGTGGGTATACTTTCACTGTTATTTTGAGAGAGACTCTATTCGTAAACGATTAAATCTCTCTGACTGCGTTATTGATCATCAACACGCAGGCACGCATGACGGTCAAGAAGCAGGATTCTATTGCACAGAGCATCAGGACGGTATAATGGGTGTTCATATTAGTCAGGCTCGCGGTGGAGTGCGGGTTTATAGATAGCGGTATTATCAACTTAACTGCACGCCGTTAAACCGATCATCCTACCTCCCACTACGTCCGGATTATTCCCCGCAAAGGCCCAACACCAACGAATGCGCAAACTCATTGTCGCCGTAGTCACCCTATTAGTCATAGGTGCGATAGCTTTCATAACGTTCCAACTGATCGAGAGGCCGATCCCGACGCCGCTCGGATGGCAAGCAAATGTGAAGACGATCGCTGGCGATGGGTCGCCGTTAGCGCTTTCCGATCCGTTCGGCGTTGCGGTCGCGAAAGATGGAACGATCTACATCGCGGATGCTGGTGAGAGTAATCGCATTCAGAAAATCTCGCCGGAGGGCGCGCTCGCGACATTAGCCGGTGGTAAGGAAGGCTTTTTAGACGGCACGGGCGCTACCGCTTCTTTTAACTCGCCGTCGGGACTCGCGATCGATAACGCCGGAAACCTCTACGTCGCCGATACCGCAAACAGTCGCATTAGAAAAGTCTCAGTTGAGGGACAAGTCACGACAGTTGCGGGAGACGGTACGGCCGGCTACCGTGACGGACCGGCAGCACAGGCGCAGTTCAATGGTCCGATCGGTGTTGCTGTCGATGTGAGTGGCAACGTCTATGTAGCCGACAGTTACAACGATCGCATTCGCATGATCACGCCCGATGGTCAGGTCACGACGATCGCGGGTCAAGGAGTGCCCGGATTTGCAGATGGTGATCGCGGTTCGGCGATGTTCGACACGCCGTGCGGTGTAGTTGGAGCAAGCGATGGCTCGTTGATCGTTGCCGATACCGGTAACGATCAACTTCGCAGGATAACTCCAGACGGGAACGTGACCACCGTAACGGTGACATTCTCACAAGACGACCATCTTTCTAGTCCTGTTGGCCTGGCACTCTCGCACGACAACTTCCTTTACGTTAGCGAACTCGATCGATCACGGATCCTTCAGATCGCGCCGGACGGCGTCGCTCGCACAATCACCATTGACGGCAAGATTCGTTTCAATCAAGCCGCCGGTATTGCCCTTGGCCAGCATAGCGACAAACCCGCAGAACTCTACGTCGCAGACAGCGGTAACTACCTCGTCCGCAAGCTGGACCAAACCGTCCCAACGTCCGCCGCAACCCTGACAGATCCACTTCCGCGACTAACAAAAGAAACTCTCGGCATCCAGTCGCTGATATGGCCGGTAGATCCTCAGGACCGGCCGCACGAAGTCGTTGCTACGATCGGTGAAGTGCGCGGCAGCTTCGACACCGATGACAGTCGTCACCACCTTCACAGCGGACTCGACGTCTTCGGTGGCTACGGTGAAGTTGCTCGGATCGTGCGCTCGGAGAAGGTGACCGGCCCACTCGCAAACTGGGCTTTTGGTTCGATCAACGAAGGCGTGCGCGTCGGTGTTGTTTCGTACATTCATATTCACGTCGGTCGCGACAAGGACGCGAAGATGTTTGACGATCCGCGTTTCATGCAAGTCTTCGACGGTTCCGGCAAGCTCGCGCGCGTGCGCATCAGGCGCGGTACGCGTTTCCGTCCGGGCGACGCGATCGGAACCATCAACCGCATGTATCACGTGCACATGAATGTTGGACCGCCGGGCGGCGAGGTCAATCCGCTCTTGTTCGCGCCCGTCGGATTCAACGACACCGTGGCGCCAGTGATCGAGAAAGATGGGATTCAACTCTTCGATTCGGCAGGCGCGCGGTTCACGCAGAAGAACGGAGACCGGTTGGTGGTGAGTGGGCCGGTGCGGATCGTCGTGGATGCGCACGACCGGACGAATTTCAATGCCGAGCGACGCAGGCTTGGGCTGTACAAGCTGGGGTATCAGGTGTTGAAGGCGGATGGCACGCCGGCGCCGGGTTTCGAGCAGCCGCGGGTCACGATCGTGTTTGATCGACTGCCGCCGGATCGGGAAGCGACCAAGGTGGCGTACGCGGCGGAGAGCGGGATCACGGTTTATGGGAGCAAGACGACGCGGTTTCTTTATGAGGTGACGAATACGGTGCGTGATGGAAGGGCGGCGACGGGTGTTTGGGATACGACGCAGTTGGCGAAAGGGGATTATGTGTTGAGGATTATTGCGGCGGACTATTCGGGGAATGAGGTGCAGGAGGGCCGGGAGGTGCTGATCACCGTAAGATAGTTCCACAGATTACACAGATTAATCCGGATCAATCTGCGTAATCTATGGATGCGTCTTTGCGCGAGAAATCTCTTTGTTGCAAGATAGCCCTACACGAAATGACTTCAGAACTCCCACTCGAAATTTCCCGGGCTATAAAACGTGCTCTAGAAGAAGACATCGGATCCGGTGATGTCACGACCGATACGATCGTCCCGGCGGACGCCTCACTGCGCGGAAGGATCGTCGCTAAACAAGACGGCGTGATTGCCGGCCTCGAAGTCGCGAAGCACGTAATGCTTGAGCTGGACACCCGGACCAACTTCACGCCTAATGTCGTCGAGGGATCGAGAGTTACCAGAAGCACCGTGTTAGCCGAGGTCGATGGTCCAGCCCGCGCGCTGCTCACCGGCGAAAGAACCGCACTCAATTTCCTCGGCCGCATGTCCGGCATTGCCACTCTAACGCGTAAATTCGTTGACGCGGTTTCATGCACAACAACAGTCATTCTCGACACTCGCAAGACCGCGCCAGGCCTGCGAATCACGGACAAACTCGCTGTCCAGCTTGGCGGCGGCCGGAATCACCGCACCGGCCTTTTTGACATGGTCTTAATAAAGGACAACCATATCGACTTCGCCGGCTCGATAACTGAGGCAGTGAAACGAGTTCGCAACTCAGGAACAAACCTCGAAATCGAAGTCGAAGCCCGCACGCTCGATCACGTACGCGCGGCGCTGGCGCTGGGAGTTGAAAGAATTCTGCTGGATAATATGTCCATTGAAACGATGCGTAAGGCGGTCGCCATCTGCGGCGGCCAAGTGAAGCTAGAGGCGTCTGGCAACGTAACGCTTGATAACGTTCTCGAAGTTGCCGGCACGGGCGTCGATTACATTTCCGTCGGCGCGCTGACCCATTCGCCGAGAGTGTTTGATGTGAGTTTAGAGTTCGTTGAAGCAAGATGATTACTGACACCACAACCGACCAGATGTACGAGAAGCTGAGCGCGCTTCTCTCCGACACGGTTCCCGATTTCGAATTGCGTATCAAGGCCGAACTCGCGGCTGAGATCAATCGAGTCAAAAAGGAAAAGAACGCAGTCATACTTGGTCACAACTACATGGAGCCGGCGCTCTTCCATTCCATCCCGGATTTTGTCGGCGACTCACTCGAGCTCAGCCGCAAAGCAGCAGAGACAGACAAAGACATCATCGTGTTCTGCGGCGTGAAGTTCATGGCCGAAACAGCGAAGATTCTGAATCCGGGCAAGAAGGTTTTGATTCCTTCGTTGAAAGCCGGATGTTCACTTGCAGCGAGTATCACGGCTGAAGACGTGCGCGAGTTGAAGAAACGATTCCCAGGTGTGCCGGTTGTGACTTACATCAATACGTACGCCGACGTGAAAGCCGAGTCAGACATCTGCTGTACGTCGTCGAATGCAGTTGCAGTAGTTAAGTCGCTGGGCACTGACAAGGTGATCTTCATTCCTGATGAATACCTGGCGGGCAACGTCGCTCGGGAAACAGGTAAGCACATCATCTATCCCACGCGCGATCCAAACGTACATTTTCCCGACGTACTCGATTACGAGATGATCGGTTGGCCCGGACGCTGCGAGGTGCACGAGAAGTTCAGTGTTGAGGACATTCAGAACGTGCGCAAGCAGTTTCCCGACGTCGTGATCCTGGCGCATCCTGAGTGCAGCCCGGAAGTTGTTGCAGCGTCAGACTTTTCGGGCAGCACGACGGCCATGATGCGCTACGTCGAGCAGACGAATGCGCCGCGTTACCTGCTGCTGACTGAGTGCTCGATGGGCGACAATATTGCGTCTGCGAATCCCGACAAGGAGATGCTGCGACTCTGTAGCGTGCGTTGTCCGCACATGAACCAGATCACGCTCGAAGACACCTTGGAGTCGTTGCAGAAAGAGCAGTACGAGATCGTGATCGATGAAGATGTGCGCAGGCGCGCGCTGCGGTCAGTTGAGAGGATGCTTGAAATTGGAACGATCGGGAAGGAAGACTAGGTATTTTCCATTTATCATTTTCCATTTATCAGTTGTCATTTGTGGTGCCCGAAGGTCTTTCAATGACAACTGACAAATGGAAAATGACAAATGGAAAATGCTGAGGTCTTAATCATCGGCTGCGGTATCGCCGGCGCTACTGCTGCTCTTCGGCTCGCTCGAAATCCTGAGCGGCAAATCACCATCATCACTCGCGCGCACGAGGTTCACGAATCAAACACGCGCTACGCACAGGGCGGGATCATCGGTCGTGGTCCTGACGACAGCTCCGAACTCTTATTCGAAGACATCGTTGCCGCCGGCGCCGGCGTTACGTTCCCGGCCGCCGCGCGGATTCTCGCCGACGAAGGCCCGCCTCTTCTGAACGAAGTACTCGAACGCACCGCGCACGTTGTTTTTGATCACACTGATGAAGGTGCCCCTGTCTGGGGACAGGAAGCAGCCCATTCACGCCGCCGGATCCTTCACGTTGGCGACAAAACCGGTCTCGCAATCATCAACGGTCTGGTTTCCGCGCTCAGGGATTTCCCTAACATCACGATCAAATCGGAAGCGACTGCCGTCGACCTGATCACGTTTCCACATCATTCGCGCAATCCGCTCGACAACTATCGCGAGATCTCCTGTCACGGTTGTTACGTCTTCGATCGAACTGAAAAGACTGTGCACCGTTTTCTTGCGAACGCAACGATACTGGCCACTGGTGGTTTGGGCCGAATCTATCGCAACACGACGAATCCCGTCGGCGCGCGTGGCGACGGTCTGGCGATGGCTCACCGCGCCGGCGCACGGATCGCAAACGCCGAGTACGTCCAGTTTCATCCAACTGCATTGGCTGCGCCGGGCGCGGAAGGTTTGTTGATCAGCGAAGCTGTTCGAGGTGAGGGGGGTGTGTTGCTGACGCCGGATCTGCGTCCGTTCATGCATCGCTATGCGCCTGAGTGGAAAGATCTTGCGCCGCGCGATGTAGTGGCGCGGGCGATTCATCATGAAATGGAAGCGCAAGGTTACTCTTACGTCTTGTTAGACATCGCCTCGCACATGCCTGCCGAAAAGATCCGCGAGAGATTTCCGTTCATCTATCAGGAGTGTTTGAAAGTTGGTCTCGATATCTCGCAGGAGCCGGTGCCGGTAGTGCCGGCCGCGCACTACTTCTGCGGCGGCGTGCTCGTGGATGAGTGGTCCCGTTCGACGATTCGAAACCTGTATGCGGTTGGCGAGATCAGTTGCACCGGTGTGCACGGTGCGAACCGGCTCGCTTCTACGTCGCTCCTGGAAGGTTTAGTCTGGGGGAATCGCGCGGCAATCGAAGTTGAGCGAGCGCTGAGTGAGCGCAAAGAACCGAGACCGAAGTTCGAAGACATTCCGCCGTGGGATGAGAGTGGTTTGAGTGCCGAACCTGATCCGGCGTTGATTCAGGGCGACATGCAGACAATACAGAACATCATGTGGCACTATGTGGGCCTCGTTCGTAGTGGCGATCGCCTTTCACGCGCGATTCGTGAGTTGCGGCATCTTTGGAACGAGATCGAGACGTTTTACCGGACCACGAAGCTTTCGGATGGACTGATCGGGCTGCGTAATGCGGTGGAGGTTGCGTTGATTGTTGCTCAGGCAGCGCAGCACAACCGGCAGAGTCGAGGGTGTCATTACCGGCAGGATTCGGTTTCCGTAACCGGCGACAGATTGATTTAGAAGAACAAGTATGACGGATCTTTTCGGATCATTGGGTACAACTACCGTCTTGGCGGTGGGGTTGCTGTTCGGGTTGAAGCACGCGACGGAAGTCGATCACGTGGTGGCCGTGTCTACGATAGCGAGTCAGCAACGAAACGTGATGCGTTCCGCGCTCGTCGGAGCTTTGTGGGGCGCAGGGCATACGGCGTCGTTGTTGGTTGTGGGTGTGATTGTGCTGGTGCTCCGAATTGCGATTCCGGAGCGGGTCAGTAGCTGGTTGGAGTTTGGTGTCGCGTTGATGATCATCGCGCTGGGAGGTGTGGCGCTCTGGAAGTCGTTGCGGAACAGGGGCGATGTGCACGTGCATGAACACAGTCACGATGGCATGTCGCACGTTCATATTCACTTTCATGAATCCGAAACGCGGCATGATCGTGAACGGAAACACAGTCACGCTATTACGGCGATCGGTGTCAAGCCGGTGTTGATTGGCATGATGCACGGATTGGCTGGATCGGGTGCGTTGACGCTCCTCGTCTTAACGCAGATCAGTTCCGCGTGGATTGGGCTTCTGTATCTCGCGATTTTTGGAGTAGGATCAATCGCTGGAATGCTGCTGATGTCCGGGCTAATCGGATTGCCGTTTGCGTTAACGGCGCGGAATCTTTCCAACGTACACCACCGAATGCAGGTCGCGGCTGCTGTGGTCAGCATCGTGTTTGGGCTTTGGTACGCTTACGCGAAGTTCTAAAGAAGGAATTACTCGCGCAAAGGCGCAAAGACGCAAAGTTATGACCTGCGGCAGCCCGGAGGGTCATAACTTTGCGTCTTTGCGCCTTTGCGTGCGAGGTTTTCCTTAGAATTCAACCCAAGCTCCGGCACTCTGGTCCAACGCCTTGCGATACAGATACTCGGCACAAGCAACGTCCTCAATAGCGAGACCAAGAGACTTGAAAAGCGTGATCTCGCGCTCAGAAGTGCGTCCCTGTTTTGTAGCGATTAATAACTCGCCTATCTCACCAAGGATACTTTCAGAGTTCACGACACCTTCCGCCGCCGCAAGTAAATAATCTCCCGACTCATTCAACGCAGACTCACGTCGATCGACGAAGATCCTCGCAGCCGCCATCGTCGCGCTATCAACCTCGCGCGATTTTGGCGAGTGTGTGCCGATCGCATTAACATGCGCGCCTGAAGCGATCCACTCTCGTTGAATCACAGGCTCGAGGGACGAAGTCGCGGTCACGATCACATCAGCACCTCGCACCGCCTGTTCATTTGTCTTAACCGCTTCGATCGGAAACGAGAACCGAGACCGCATCTCCCCGGCAAGCTGTTGCGAATGAGCAAATGTTCTAGCAGCCACTCGCGCACGTTTGATCTCACGAACACATGCGATCGCCGCGAGATGCGTTCGCGCCTGCACACCAGCCCCGATGATCGCCAACTCCGACGCATCCTCACGCGCCAGCAAGCGAGTCGCAACGGCAGAAACAGCCGCGGTCCGAATCGCAGTGAT
Organism: Pyrinomonadaceae bacterium; assembly: GCA_044867735.1. Classification (GTDB taxonomy): domain Bacteria; phylum Acidobacteriota; class Blastocatellia; order Pyrinomonadales; family Pyrinomonadaceae; genus PSRF01. The sequence goes on from JBIOVO010000135.1 coordinate 8,260, forward strand.
CTCCGAGGCATTCATCAACGCGAGCAGTTCACCGGTTTCGCGGCTGAATAATGTGACTGCTCCCTGATGCGCATCTTTTCCTTGTGCTGGATTCTCGGGAAAGACGCAGATGGCTTTCAGACCAAACGCACCACGTTCACCACTCCGATAAGCGGACATCAGACCAAGCAGTCCGCGTGCCCCAGGTGGACGAATAATCGTGCGGAGAGGTTGATAGACCTCTTCACGCGCGAGCGCTGACAACGCGTCGGCCATGAGATCTATGCATTCAGTTATCGGAAGTAGTTCTCTGATTAGTTGGGTGTTGAGAACAAGGATTTTCATTGTTGATCTTTCGAGTCGGACCGCCGATTTACCCCAAAAGGTGAATCGCGTCACAAGTTACGCACGGAATGGTTAACGTTACGCGCTGCATATTAACCTCGATTTGCGGAGAAAACTGTAAAAAGTCCCAATAAGTGAGATTTCAAACTGTTGGCACGGTCGTTGCCAAAGAAGCGAGCGGAAGCAGTAGGAGAGCAAAAGGGAGTCACGGATGAAGAAGGCGTTAGTAAGTATTTTCTGTTTGTTGGTGTTAACGATTACGGCAATTCCGGCAGGAGCACAAACAAGGTTTCGACGCACTGATAATAGGCGGTTCGAACAACGTATTGATAGTTCACGTTCTCGAGTTTATAGCGGCCGCCCTTATAGCGGCTGGGACAGGGATCGATCATTCTGGGATCGCCATCGTGACAAGCTCACGACAGCGGCCGGCGCAGGTGGAGGCGCTTTACTAGGCGCGATGATTGGTGGAAAGAAGGGCGCGATTATCGGCGCCATCGCAGGTGGTGGTGGAGCAGCACTCTACACCTACGGAATTAGAGACAAGGATGGAGACTGGCGCAGGCGCCGCTACTAAGTTGTCTCAATAACGGTTCGGTCACACATTGCAAGATGAGTGGCCTTGTAAGGGCCCGGATGTGAAGGGGAGAGCACGTCCGGGTCCTAGCATTTTAAAATCTCCTTCCCTCAATTAGCCCCTCCCTCGCGTTTCTGTTATATAGATATCACCCGCATTTACCACTTGTCGGAGACTCTGATGGAATTCCACGAAAATATTCTCGGACTGATCGGAAATACGCCTCTCGTGAGGCTCAACCGGCTGGCTCGAGACGTCAAACCAAAAATTTTTGCAAAAATGGAGAACCTGAATCCGGGATACTCAGTGAAAGACCGGATCGGTGTAGCAATGATTGATGCCGCGGAACGGGAAGGGATTCTGAAGCCGGGCGGGACGGTAATCGAAGCGACATCGGGAAATACTGGAATCGGTTTGGCGATCGCTGCGGCAGTAAAAGGGTATAAATGCATTTTTGTGATGACTGTCAAAGCGTCGGTCGAGAAGTCGCGTTACTTAAAAGCGCTCGGCGCCGACGTTGTCATAACTCCTGTTTCGGCCAAACCCGGAACTCCCGATCACTACGTTTCAACCGCTAAACGAATCGCGTCCGAAACACCCAATTCCTTCTATCCGGATCAGTACTCGAATCCCGCAAATCCAGAGGCACACTATCGCAGCACAGGTCCGGAGTTGTGGCGGCAGACTGAAGGAAAGATCACCCACTTCGTTGCCGGACTCGGCACCGGCGGAACGATCTCCGGTACCGGTCGCTTCTTAAAAGAGAAGGATCCAAACATCAGAATCATCGGCGCTGATCCGTATGGTTCGATCTTCAAGACCTACAAGGAAACCGGGAAGATCGTGGAAGCGACTCCGTATCTCGTCGAGGGAATCGGACAGGAGATCGTTCCGCCCAACGTCCAAATCAAGTATGTCGACGAAGTAATTAACGTAACGGACGGCGAGTCGTTTGAACTGTCGCGTCTGCTCGGGCGAATGGAAGGCATCTTCTGCGGCGGATCCACTGGAACCAACCTGGCCGCCGCGCTTCGTGTGGCAAAGGATCTGGACGAGAACGCGATCATGGTTTTCATAGTTTGTGACACCGGCGAGCATTACTTGACGAAGCACCACTCTGACGAATGGTTAAAAGAGAAGCGGCTACTGGAGCCGCAAAAGATCACGGCCGGCCTGATCAGCGGCACGAAGAAACCGCAGGCGCCTAAGTTGCTTGTATTTGTTGCTCCTTCTGATACTGTCGGCGACGCACTCGGGAGAATGGATGACCTGGGACTTAGTCAGATTCCGGTGCTCGAAGAAGGTCGCGCCGTCGGATCTTTGCGCGAGAATCGATGTCTGGCCAAAGTGGTACGAAACCGCGATCTGTTGACTTCGCCTGTGAGCGAAGTGATGGAGGCGAGCTTCCCGGCAGTGGATGTCGATGCCAGTTCAGGCGAAGTGACGCGACGTTTGCAGACGAGTCCGGCCGTTCTAGTTGAAGAGTATGGACGCATCATCGGCATCATCACTCGTCACGATGTGCTCGACCTCAAATTGAAAAGTGCTTAGCCTTCATGGCGAAAGAAGAAAAAGTGTTGGCGGCCAACCGTGCGGCCTTTCACAATTATCATATTTCGGATAAATACGAAGCCGGCCTGGTGTTGACGGGCACTGAAGTCAAAAGTGCCATGGATGGCCGGGTGCAGTTAAAAGAAGCTTACGTTTCAGTGCGCGAGGGCGAGGCGTGGTTGTTCAATGCACACATTTCGCCTTATTCTCATGGTAATCGCGAGAACCACGATCCACTGAGAACTCGCAAGCTGCTGCTTCACAAGCGTGAAATATCCCGACTCGACGAAGCTACAGCCAAACAGGGAATGACTCTCGTTCCCACACAGCTCTACTTAAAAAACGGCCGGATAAAAATAGAGGTTGGAGTTGCGCGCGGTAAGAAGATGTATGACAAGAGAGAGGCCGAGATGAAAAAAACAGTTGAACGAGAAACGCGCACCCAATTGAAAGAACGCAATAGATAGCAGCGGGAGCAGTTTGCAGGTGCAGGTTTTCCTGCTCCTGTATGCTGCCCGTGCTGACTGATTCACACAGGAGAACCTACTCACCATGCAAGTTGAAGCCAACCGGGGACCCATTGAAGAGCTTGATGTGCAGGCTTTGGCGGTTGCCGTTTTCAAGAACGAAAAATCCGACGAAGGATTTATCAAGAAGTTGGATGAACTTTCCGGAGGACTCGTCCGATCCGCCCTCGACGCGGAAGAGTTTGCCGGCAAAGAGGGAGAGGTCGCGTACTTCCACCTCGTTGGAAACAACAAGCTCAAAGCGCGGCGGCTGCTTCTGGTCGGCGTCGGCGATCCCGGCGATTACAAAGGTGCGCAGGTTTCACAGATGGCCGGCACCTCGGTCCGTTCGTTGCGCAGTAAGAACGTTAAATCGATCGCTGTACTTCCCCGGTCTTCAGGCGACGCGGCGCATACTGCGGCGACCGCAGTCGAAGGCGCATTCATCGCACTATTCGATCCTGATAAATATCGAACCGTTGAAAAAGAAGAGAAGACTGTTGACCGCCTGGTAGTTTCGATCGAGGGCGCGGATGAGGGTTCCCTGCAAGAAGGTGTGAAGTCGGGCCAGATCGTTGGTGAGTCGGTGAACTTCACCCGCGATCTCGCGAATGAGCCTGGTGCTTACATGACCCCGACGGACATGGCTGAGCGCGCGCGGGATATCGCAAATGAGTTTGGGTTGAGTGTGGATGTGCTTGATGAAGCACGAATGGAACAGGAAGGCATGGGTTCGTTGTTGAGTGTTGCGCGCGGATCCGATCAACCTGCCAAACTGATCATCCTGAAGTACACGCCGCCAAATCCTCCGGCAGAAAGCAAAGAGTTGCTGGCATTCGTCGGGAAGGGTGTGACGTTTGATTCGGGCGGTATCTCACTCAAGCCGGGTGAGAACATGGAGTTGATGAAGTACAACATGACTGGTGGCGCGACCGTCATGGGCGCGATGCGAGCGATTGCGCAGTTGAAGCCGCCGATTCCGATTCTCGGTGTTGCGCCGTGCACTGAAAACCTGCCGTCAGGAAAAGCGACGAAGCCTGGAGACGTCGTGAGGGCCATGACCGGCAAGACGATCGAGATCATTAATACCGACGCAGAAGGACGCTTGATACTCGCGGACGCAATCGCTTACGCCAAGAAACTCGGGGCCACGAAAGTCATCGATATGGCGACTTTGACCGGAGCCGTTTCTATCGCTCTTGGCGACGTGAACGCCGCAGTGCTGGGCACCGATCAGGAGTTGATCGACGAGATCATCGCGGCCGGAAGGGAAGTGGGCGAAAAGTTCTGGCAGCTACCGCTCGACAAGGAATACACGAAGCAGATCAAGTCAGACATTGCGGACATCAAGAACGTCGGCGGCCGAAAAGCGGGAACAATTACCGCCGCGGCGTTTCTAAAAGAATTTGCGGATGGGATCTCATGGGCGCATCTGGACATCGCCGGCACGGCCTGGGGGGACGAGGCGAAGCCCTACCGGTCCAAGGGCCCGACCGGGATTGCGGTCCGAACGCTGCTTCGTATCGTCGATCGCGCAAGCAAGACGAAGTAGCACGCTCATTGGGGGACGTTGGAACCGATCGTAGGGGTGGCCCTCCGTGGCCACCCCATCTTGAAATCGGA
>JBIOVO010000136.1:0-14928 GCA_044867735.1 Pyrinomonadaceae bacterium
GACGACTATGGCCGCAGCGGTTGATGTTTAAGGTTGAGCACAATGGCCGACTCCCCAAACGAACTCGCTTCGAGTGAGCAGATTCCTGTCGTAACGGATCCAACCCCACCTCACGAAGATACCCAAAGCTTGTGGTCGGCCGTGAAGGAATCTATCCGTGGTTCTCACCGCGACTACACGACGGGTCCCATCGGACGTTCGATTCTTTTGTTAGCCATACCGATGGTGCTCGAGATGTTGATGGAGAGCGTCTTCGCGGTAGTCGATATTTTTTGGGTATCTCACCTCGACGAGTCGATCGCCACCGATGCAGTCGCAACTGTTGGTCTCACAGAATCTCTACTAACGTTGGTATACGCGCTTGCGATCGGCTTGAGCATCGGTGCGATGGCGATGGTCGCACGTCGCATCGGCGAACAGAATCCCGACGGTGCCGCGCGTGCGGCAGTTCAGGCTCTCGCACTCGCACTAATCGTGTCGATCGTTATCGCTGCGATCGGTGCGCCGCTTGCGCCGAAGCTGTTGCAACTGATGGGCGGTTCGCCGTGGGTCGTGGAACACGGATCGATGTTCACTCGCATAATGCTCGCGGGAAACATGTCCGTCGTGATGCTCTTCATGATCAACGCGATCTTCAGGGGCGCCGGTGATGCTGCCATCGCGATGCGGACACTCTGGCTGGCCAACTGGATCAACATCCTGCTCGGCCCGTGTTTGATCTTTGGACTCGGACCGTTTCCAAAATTGGGGCTCGTCGGTGCTGCGATCGCGACGACGATCGGCAGAGGCACCGGCGCACTATTCGCACTGAGCCGGTTGTTTCGATCCGGTTCGAGATTTAAGGTCGAACGTCATCACCTCCGAATCGAACCAGCGATCATCGGCCGTTTGATCCGACTCTCAGCTACCGGAACGTTTCAGGTGTTCATCGGCATGGCGAGCTGGATCGGCCTGGTACGCATCATTTCGAGTTTCGGCAGTAATGCGGTGGCGGGTTACACGATCGGAATTCGCGTGATCCTTTTTGCGTTGTTGCCATCGTGGGGCATGGCGAATGCGGCGGCGACGATGGTAGGGCAGGCGCTCGGTGCTCGCAATCCGGATCGTGCGGAACGTGCTGTTTGGAAAGCCGGTTTTTACAACATGATCTTTCTCGGCATCGTTGGACTCTTCTTCATTGTTTTCGCGCCGCTGATCATCTCCTTCTACGTCCCTGATCCTGATGTTGCTCGTTACGGTGTTGATTGTCTTCGTATCGTGTCTTACGGGTTTCTGTTTTATGCGTACGGCATGGTGCTCGGCCAATCGTTCAACGGCGCCGGCGACACCTGGACACCAACAATCATTAACCTCTTTGTGTTCTGGCTGTGGGAGATTCCTCTCGGTTACTTCCTCAGCAAGTTTTTGGGCTGGGGACCGCAAGGGGTGTTCATTGCCATCACCATCGCCTTCTCGACGCTCGCCGTGGTTAGTGCACTCGTTTTCCGCCGTGGTCGGTGGAAAAATCGAGTCGTTTAAAACCTCTCGCGCAAAGGCGCAAAGGCGCAAAGGATGACGCAAAGGAAGACCTCCGGCAGCCGCAGGTCTGAACTTTGCGCCTTTGCGCCTTTGCGTGAGTAATCCTAATTTGACCCTGAGTAGCGAGTCCGAACAGCCGTGTCGGACTTCACTACGTTTTCCAAGCATTTAAGCCCCGAAAGTGCATCGGTACGCTGCAATACAAAGGCGTTTTGATGATTATGTTCGGCGGCACCTTTATTGCGTCAGATCCCTTTGCCAGAAAGAGCAGGGCATGATCGGAGTGCGGTGGCTGCCCACGCTTTCCACCCGCGACAAGTGTTCGGCGTCGCCGCACTCCCCTCGAATCGCATCAGCTCAGGGCAAATTCATTTTCGTTGAGAACAAGGAGGAAGCCTCATGGAGAAGAAACTGAAGGGAAAGAAGGTCGCGATTTTGGTCGCCGACGGTTTCGAACAGATCGAACTGACGGAACCGAAGAAAGCGCTCGAAGAGGCAGGAGCAAAGACTGAGATCGTCGCGCCGTCGGAGCACGAAGTTCAGGGTTGGAATCACGACGAAAAGGCCGACTCATTTACAGTTGATATGCCCTTGAGCCGGGCACGTTCTGATGATTACGACGCACTATTACTGCCGGGAGGCGTGAGAAATCCGGATCAATTGAGAGTGTTGATGAGAGCAGTCGAGTTTATTGATGGTTTCTTTGTGACGGGTAAACCGGTGGCCGCAATTTGTCATGCTCCGTGGACCCTGATTGACGCTCAAGTGCTGAAAGGAAAAACGATCACTTCGTGGCCGTCGTTGAAGAACGATTTGATCAATGCAGGAGCGCGCTGGGTGGACAGGGAAGTAGTTGTTGATGACGGTTTAGTAACGAGCAGGAAGCCTGCTGATCTACCGGCGTTCAACAAGAAGATGATCGAGGAGTTTGCCGAGGGTAGACATTCGCGGCAGAGAGCCGCGTAAAGGGAGCACGGGCAGGGAGCAGGAGCGGCGCGTTAAGAGGTCCTGCTTTCTGCTCCTGCTACCTTCTTTGCACGGTCTCCTTTTTTCACCACTCCTGTTTGGACCACTTTGGCATTGATTCCTCGCAGGCAGAGTTCCTTTCCGACAGGTGAGTTCACAAACTTCATCGCATCCATTCCAAAGCGCGATACGAACTTGGCACAGCCGGTGTGTGGCAGCGGACTGACTTCAAGCACGGCCGTTCCGAGTGTAAATCGCGAACCTGCCGGAAGATTTTCCCTACTGAGGTCCATGTCGATGTAGAGTTGATCGCCTGCGAGCGGCCAGCGTTCATCGTCTTGTGCAACGAGAGCCGTGATGCGCGAGTTCATGATGTTGATCTGCATCTCGGGATGCGGCGATCCGTCGGGCGTCTTCGAACTTCCACGAACGTTCCAGTTGTCGCCGATCAATCCGCCGGCCGTATCGAGCTGAGCTTCTTCCAGCACTTGTCGCTGTTCCGTGGCCGGGCGACATACGATCAATTGCAACACGCCTTCGTCTTTCGGCGCCTGGCGTAGATGATCCAGGGCGGCTTCCAATTCTTCCATCGTCAGGTGTTTCATGGAGCGGATTTAACCACAAAGACACGAAGGCACAAAGTTGGATTTTTGAGACTGTGATGCGCTAAGCTTCTGCCTACCCCAATGCTGCCCCAGTTTTCCCAGCAAGAGCTGTCTTACGAGCGGCTGCGCCTGCTGCTCGACATTAATAATGCGCTTGTAACGAATCTCGATCTCCGACAACTGCTCCACGCGATTTCTGAGACGCTACAGGGCTGTGTCCCGCACGACTTCACCGCCCTCGCAATCTACGACGAAGAGAAGAACGAGCTGCGTGCGCACTCGATAGAGGCGAATGAGAAAGTCGCCGTCGCGGAAGGCATGCTACTGACAATGGATGGAACGTTCGCCGGAGTAGCAATCAAATCGCGCCAGACGCTGCTGCGAAAGACGATCGATTTCAACGAGTTCACTGCTCCGATCGTGCGTCAGGGAGTCGAGATGCTTGGACTGCGATCGGCATGCGTCGTACCGCTCGTGCTCGAAGACCGCATTCTTGGCGCCGTGACTCTTTCCAGTCGAAGCGAAGGCGCTTTCGGTGAAGAAGACGCATTGCTGTTGGAGCAGATTGCAGTTCAACTCGCGATCGCAGTAGACAATGCCATCAACTTTCAACGCGCTCAGGTCGAGCGCGACCGGCGTCAACTGCTTTTGGAAGTCAGCAATGCAGTTGTTTCAAATCTCAGTTTGCGCGAACTGCTCATTGCTGTTTCAGGCTGGTTACGCAAGTTCTTTGCGCACGACGTCGCCAGCATGGTCATCAAGGACGAAGATACTGGCCTCTTACGCGTCCACGCCCTCGATGCACCTGCGCCTGGTGGAGTGCTCGCCGAAGGCTCGGTTCTGCCTGTCGAAGGAACACCGCCGGGGATCGCGATGGAGACGCGTCAAACCGTCTTGCGCGATCGTATCGATTTCAAAGAGTTCTACTCACCGATCATTCGTGAAGCTTACAACGCGGGTCTGCGCAGTGGCTGTTCGGTTCCGCTCATTTCGCATGACAACGTTCTGGGCACGATCAACGTCGGCAGTATGCACGAGGCCGCTTTTACCAGGAGCGACGCCGAACTGCTCGAACAGATCGCCGGCCAGGTGGCGATTGCAGTTGAGAACGCGCTCAACTTTCAACGTGCCGAACGTGAACGCGATCACAATCAACTGCTGCTCGAAGTGAACAACGCTGTCACTTCGCATCTCGACATCAGCGACTTGCTGGCGGCGACCTCAACTTGCCTGAAACGATTAATCCCACACGACGTTGCCGCACTCGCGCTATACGATCCCGAAGGCAAGGTGCTGAGAGTTCATACTCTCAACGCACCCTGGGCGGAACACGTTTACGCCGAAGAGGGATTCGCAATGACCCTCGAGGACAGTCCCGCGGGCAAGGCTGCAACCACTCGCCAGGCGGTGCTGATCAATCGTCTCGATCCGTCAGAATACGGATCGCCGATCGTCAAGAAGGCTTACGATGCAGGTTTGCGATCGAGTTGTAATGTGCCATTGATTTCGCACGACCGCTTGCTGGGAGTGGTCGCAGTTGCGAGTCGGGTTGAATCTGCTTTTACGCAGGGGCACGTAAAGCTCTTCTGTCAGATCGCCGGTCAACTCGCGATTGCCGTCGAAAACTCACTCGCGTATCGAGAACTCTCGACGCTGAAGAACAAACTGATTAGCGAGAAGGTGTATCTCGAAGAAGAGATACAAACTGAGTACAACTTCGAAGAGATCATTGGGCAAAGCGCAACCCTCAAGAAGATTCTTCAGCAAGTGGCGATAGTGGCGCCGACCGATTCCGCGGTTTTGCTTTGCGGTGAAACCGGTACCGGCAAGGAACTGATCGCGCGCGCCATTCACAATCTCAGCAATCGTCGCGAACGCACGCTCGTGAAACTCAATTGCGCCGCAATCCCGACTGGATTGTTGGAAAGCGAGTTGTTCGGACACGAGAAGGGCGCGTTCACCGGCGCGATTGCGCAGCGAGTCGGCCGTTTCGAGTTGGCAAACAAGGGAACGCTGCTGCTCGACGAGGTTGGTGAGATCCCGCTCGAGTTGCAGCCTAAGTTGTTGCGCGTGTTGCAGGAGCATGAGTTTGAGCGCCTCGGTAGTTCGCGGACGATCAAAACCGATGCACGTTTGATTGCGGCGACGAATGTTGACTTGCCCCAGATGGTCGCGGAGAAAAAGTTTCGCAGCGATCTGTTCTATCGTCTCAACGTTTTTCCGATCGTGATTCCACCGCTGAGAGAACGAGTGGACGACATTCCACTTTTGATCGGTTATTTCACGCAGAAGCATTCGTTGCGGATGAACAAGCGCGTCGACCAGATTCCGAAGAAAACGATCGATGCACTTTGCAGTTATCCCTGGCCGGGCAACGTGCGTGAGCTGGAAAACTTCATGGAACGCTCGGTGATTCTTTCGAGTGGTACAGAGCTACAGGCGCCGCTTGGAGAATTGAAACTTTCGAACTCGACCGCGCCGGAAACGCTCGCGACGCCAACGCCGTCGCTGCTTTCGCTGGAAGAGGTCGAACGGCAGCATATTGAAGAGATACTGAAACGTACGCGCGGAGTCGTTGGCGGCAAGGGCGGCGCGGCTGAGCTCCTTGGTTTGCCAACCTCGACATTGCGTAACCGCATGAAGAAATTGGGGATCAAGTAGCCACGAATTTTTTGAACCACAAAGACACGAAGGCACAAAGGTTTTTAATCAGTTATTCACCTTTGTGTCTTAGTGTCTTTGTGGTTCAAACAGTGATGGAAGTTCACAACTCTTAACAAATTTTTACTTCCCCTTGACACCGCCCGGCTCCGCGCAGCGTATGCTCTGCCTCGCTGTGCAACCACCTGCGGAGGCTGAAATGAAATCGAAAAGAGAAGGAAACACCCGATTCCGACTCGTCCTTACACTCGGTCTAGCCGTCGTATTGCCTGCACTTGGCCTTCTGTACGTCAACTTTAAGCACGTCAAATCAATTCAGCGCGACAAGAACGTTGAGGCACTTATTCACCGCGACTTTCAGTACGTGCTTTCAAACTCCGCGGAGAGAATCAGTTTGAAGGCTTACGAATTGACTGAACAGGCGCGCAATGGCTTTCCGGCGGTCGACGATTCAGAGGAGGAGAAACAAAGGAAATTGGACGACCTGTTGTCGAAGAGTCCCTGGCTGGCGCACGTCTTCCTTTTCGACTCCAAAGAAGGAGTGATCGTCAAACAGCAACGTTCACAGGAAAATGAAAAACAGCGCGACGGGTTGAAGCAGATGTACGGGCTCTGGTTGAAACTCGACGCTCCGCATCTCGTTGAGCAGATGCGCAAGAAGACAAAAGAGATGGTGTGGTTCGGCGGAGAAACGGCGGAACCCACCGGCATGGTTTACATAACGACCGGGATATTTCGCCTGCCGCGGTCAACCAAAGAGCGAATGGTGTTAGGAGGCGCGAGTTTCGATCCCAAATACTTAAAGCAAACTTTCTTCCCACAGTTGCTCAATGAGCTGACCTCGCGAAAGTTTACTGATGATCAAGGACAAAAGTCGGCGCAGATGTTTCATGATCTGACGCCCCAGGAGGCCAACGAGTACCCTGACAAGCGTCTCGCGATGATCATTTTCCCCGCCGATGCGCTGAACGCAGAAACCGACCGGCCGATGGCCGTGTCGCCGGATTGGGGTACGGGCGAGCCAGAGATTATCCACAAGTTTGACGATCCTTTTCGTGGACTTGCGATCGGAATCAAGTTTCAGGGGACCACCGCCGAAGCGATCAGCCGGCGTTGGGTGTGGCAGAGCTTTATGATTTTAGGAGTTTTGTCGGTCTTGATGATCGGCGGATTAGTATTGACCTATCGCAGCCTAAACAAGCATTTGGAGTTAGCACGTTTGAAATCTGATTTTGTTTCCAATGTCTCACACGAGCTGCGCACGCCGTTGGCTTTGATTCGACTCTATGCCGAGACACTCGAACTCGGACGCATCACGACGCAGGAAAAGAAGCACGAGTACTACGGCATCATTCGCAAAGAGAGTGAACGGTTAACTGCCCTAATCAACAACATTCTCGACTTCTCGCGGATTGAAGCCGGCCGCAAAGAGTATGACTTCAGAGAGACTGACATCGCCGAACTCGTGCGCAACACGCTCGATTCTTATCGCTATCAGATCGAGCAGCAGGGCTTCGCCCTCGAAGAGCAGATCGATTCGAGCATTCCGACGGTGCGAGTTGATCGAGAGGCGATTGCGCGTGCGCTTGTCAATCTCGTCAACAACGCACTGAAATATTCTGACAACGAAAAATTCCTGGGCGTCAGGCTTTACCGGGACAAGAGTGTGCTGAAGCTTGAAGTCAGCGATCGCGGCATCGGGATCGAGAGTCACGAACAGGCGCGAATCTTCGAGAAGTTTTATCGCACCTGCGATCCGCTCGTGCACAACACGAAGGGAAGCGGTCTTGGATTGTCGCTCGTACGTCACATCACTCAGGCGCACGGCGGCGACGTTGAAGTTGAAAGCACGCCTGGCCGCGGCAGTAAGTTCACACTTTCGCTGCCTTTGGCCCAGACGGTATAGGCAATAAGAGGAGGGCCTCATGAAAAGCAAGATTCTAATTGTTGAAGACGAACCGGCGATGGTCGCGGGATTGCGCGACAACTTCGAGTATGAAGGTTATGAAGTGATCAGCGCCGGAGATGGCGTAAGCGGCCTTGAGCGTGCACTCACCGACAATCCCGACCTCATTGTGCTCGACGTCATGATGCCGCGCATGAGCGGACTCGATGTTTGCAAGCAGTTGAAAGCCAAGCGTCCTTCGGTCCCGATAATCATGCTGACCGCGCGCGGGCAGGAGATCGATAAAGTTGTGGGACTCGAGCTGGGCGCTGACGACTACGTGACGAAACCGTTTTCGATACGTGAGTTGATGGCGCGAGTCAAGGCCGTCTTAAGGCGCGCTTCAGCTCCGGTGCCGACGCCTGAGGTTTATCGATTCAGCGACGTCGAGGTCAACATTCGCAGCAACGAAGTACGACGTGATGGAAATTTGATCGATCTTTCGGCGAAGGAGTTTGCTTTGCTTGCTTACTTCATCGCGCATCCGGTTGAAACGTTGAGTCGTGATCGTTTGCTCGATGCGGTTTGGGGATATGAAAACTATCCGTCGACGCGCACAGTCGATACACACATCGTTCATCTCAGACAAAAACTCGAACCAAACCCCGAAGAGCCACGTTTTATTCTTACCGTTCATGGCAGTGGCTATAAGTTTGTAGGATGAAGTTTGCCGGATGAGGTTTCGTTATGGCTCTCCCAGTTTTGAATCTAGGGCTGAGTGCTCCCCGTACAATTGAGTCACAAGTTTCGCTTTCGTCTCGTCATAGAGAACGGGAGCTGGAATTGAAACTCGAAACGCTGCAAAAAGATTATGCAGAGTTGAACACTGCGATCTTCGAGGCCGCGCAGGTGCATCGACGTTTGTGCGCGCCGAGTCTCGTGCGTCGTGGAGCATTCGACGTGGCGAGTGAGATCTTTGCCGTTCGTCATCTGCCCGGAGATTTCTTCAGCGTTGAAGACACGCCCGAAGGTTTGGTGCTTGCTTTGGGCGACATCGGCGGCAAGGGACTCGCTGCCGGAATGTGGGTCACACATCTGGTCGGTTTGATCCGCACGCACACCGCTGCGAATAGTGATCCCGAAACGATCGTTGCCGGCGTCAATCGCGACATGAAGTGGTTATCGGCAATTGAGCCGTTGAGCACGTTGTTTGTTGCGCGTCTTGATCAGAACTCCGGACGTCTTGATTACAGCAGCGCCGGACATCCGCCAGCACTACTACTTCGCGATCGGGGAGAGCTTGAATTGCTTTCGGATGGTGGGCCGGTGCTCGGTGTCGTGCCTTCGGCGGTGTTCGATCGCGGCAGTGTGCAACTCGACTCCGGCGATTTGCTGCTGGTCTGTTCTGATGGCATCTTGGAGTCGTTCAACGAAACAGATCAGGAATTTGGCAGCCAACGACTCGAGGCTGAGTTGCGCCGTGCGCAAGGCGGTTCGGCCGAGGCGGTGCTGTTTTCAGTGCTGGGCGCAGTTCAGGACTTCGCCGCGCCACGCCCACTCACCGACGATATGACGCTCGTCATTCTTAAGGACAGAGGAATCATGTGATGAAAATCAAACTCAAACACACTTCAGCAATCCTGGCATTCATGTTCTTTGTTTTGGCTGCGCCGGCATCGGCCTTCAATGGAGAATCGCAGTACGCAAAGCTCAACGGTGCGCGTATTCACTACAAGAGCTATGGCTCGGGCAAGGACGCGCTGGTGTTGGTGCACGGCTGGGGTTGCAGGATAGGCCACTGGCGGGATCAGGTTGCGGATCTCTCAAAGCGCAATCGCGTGATCACAATCGACCTGATCGGGCACGGGGATAGCGATAAACCGGAACTCGCGTACAACATGGACCTGTTTGCCGATGCGGTTGATGCAGTGTTACGCGACGCAAAGGTAGAGAAGGCTGTCCTGGCGGGTCACAGTATGGGGACGCCGGTCGCGCGACAGTTCTACCGCAAGTACCCACAGAAAACTCTCGGGATTATAATTGTCGACGGCGGCTTAAGACTCTTCGGCACAAAAGAAATGCGGGAGCAGTTTATGACAATGGTGCGCGCGCCCAACTACAAAGAGGCGGTTGCCCAGATGTCTGGACAGATGACAGGTACGCTTACCGCCGCCGATAAGGAACGAGTAAAGATCTCTTTTGAGAGCACGCCGCAGCACGTCCTCGTCAGCGCGATGGAAAGCATGGGCCAGGAGTCGCTGTATGGACCAGACAAAATAAGTGTGCCGGTGTTTGCGCTCCTCGCGAAGTCGCCGTTCTGGGCGCCTGACACCGAAGAGTTCTTTCGCAGCATCGCGCCCGACTTCGAGATTCAGTGGTGGGACGGCGTCAGCCACTTTCTATTCATGGACAATCCAAAGAAATTCAATGATGCCGTGATCTCTTTTCTAGACAAGAGATCTCTCCTGAAACAAGACAAACAACAAACGAAAGGGGAATAGTTATGCCAGACGTAAAACCGATTCCGGACGGATACCACTCCATTACACCTTACCTGATCATCGATGGAGCCGCTGACGCGCTTGAGTATTACAAGAAAGCGTTTAATGCAACCGAACTATTTCGTATGGAGCACCAGGGAAAAGTCGGTCACGCCGAGATGAAGATCGGCGACTCGCCGTTCATGCTTTCTGACGAACATCCTGAGATGGGCTACAGAGGACCGAAGTCGATTGGTGGTTCCGCAGTCGGCATCATGATCTACGTTGACGATGTAGACACGATCTTCAAACAAGCCATCGACGCAGGTGGCACCGAGATGAAGGCGATTCAGGATCAGTTCTACGGCGATCGTTCAGGCACGTTGACGGATCCGTTTGGTCACGTTTGGACCGTAGCCACTCACAAGGAAGACGTCACACCGGAGGAGATCGAGAAGCGTCTCGCCGCCGGCGCTCATGGAGGTTAAACGATCAAGAATATGTCTTATAGGTCCTATAGGACCTATTATTCCGATCTAATTTGGTGGTGTTCGTAGTTCGCGGAGGCGCCGCTCGAGGAAGCGGCGCTCACCGTCGTTGGTGGCGAGTTTGAGTGCAGCTTCGTAACTCGCGATGGCCTCGTCAGTCGATCCAAGGCGGCGCAACATGTCTGCACGGGCGGCGTGCAGCAAGTGGTAGTCGTCGAGTTCGCCGGAGGCGGCGAGTTCGTCCATCAGTTCGAGTGCTGGTCCAGGTCCTTTTGACATCGCGATCGCGACCGCACGATTGAGCGACACCACCGGCGACGGTAATAGCTCGGTGAGAGCATCGTACAGGCTGACGATTTGAGACCAGTCGGTGTCTTCTGCGCGCGCAGCTTTGCAATGCTCCGCCGCAATCGCTGCCTCCAGCGCGAATGGACCAGGGTCACCACGAAGCGCATCTTCCACCAGGGCCAGTGCTTCGTTTATCTGTGGTCGATTCCAAAGGGTGCGATCCTGTTCTTCGAGCACAACCAGATCACCTTCTTCATCAAGCCGAGCCTCGCGTCGGGAGTCGTGTAACAACATCAACGCGAGTAGAGCAGTTGCTTCGAGAGCAGCCTTTGATTCGAGTAGTGATCTTAAAAGACGTGCGAGACGAATGGCTTCGGCGCAGAGATCGGCGCGCACGAGTGGGCCGCCTCTGGTGGGCGCGTAGCCTTCGGTGAAGATCAGATAGATAGCGGTCAAGACGCCGTCGATTCGCTCGGGTAGTTCACTCGTGTCGGGCACGCTGAACGGAATTCCCGCATCGCGAATTTTGCGTTTCGCGCGCACGAGTCGTTGGGCCATGGTGGCGGTTGGGACCAGAAACGAGCGGGCGATTTCATCAGTTTGCAGGCCACCGAGCGTGCGGAGAGTTAGTGCAACCTGGGCTTCGAGCGATAAAGCCGGGTGACAGCACGTAAAGATCAGTCGCAGGCGATCGTCGGGAATCTCGCCGAGATCCTGGCCAGGTCCTTCGACGATCGGCTCGGCGCCGAAATCAGGTTCCGCTTCGAGTTTTTCTTTTAGACGTGTTTGCCGGCGCAGACGATCGATCGCTTTGTGCTTCGCGGTCTGGATGATCCAGGCGCGAGGAGAATCGGGTACGCCGTCAGTCCGCCACTGGTCGACGGCCGCCGTGAAAGCGTCCTGAGCGGCGTCCTCGGCGAGTTCAAAATCGCCAAACTGACGTATGAGAGTTGCAACAATCCGACCCCAATCAGATCGATACACTTCATCAACGGCGAGATTTGGGTTCGGAGCCACATTTGATAATAAAAAAATTTCCGCCGACGTGTCGATTCTGCAACCAGCCGTTCGACTTACAGGTGGAGGCACAAGAACATGAAATATATGCTGCTGGTTTACGTCGAAGAAACAGCGTTAAGCGAAAGTGAACGGGAGCAGTGCTACGTCAAGTCGGCACAACTCGCGCAGGATCTGAGCGCAGGCGGTAAGTTCATTTCTGCGGGACCGTTGCATCCGACGACGACCGCGACCAGCGTTCGTGTGCGCAACGGCAAGCGGCTCATAACCGATGGTCCATTTGCCGAAACCCGAGAACAACTCGGCGGCTACTATTTGATCGACGCGAAAGATCTCGACGAAGCGATGAGCATTGCTGAACGTATTCCGGTGGCAGACGTCGGCACGATTGAAATCAGGCCCGTACTCGAAATCAACGGACTACCAACGAAATGAGTGTGGGGGAGAAGACGATGGAAGCGGCTGCGCAAATTGCGGTTTCAAACGCGAATCTCTGGGCGGGACGAATAGTGACTGGTCTAGTGGCGCTATTTCTTCTGGCTGACGGTGTTGGGAAGTTGCTCAAGCCGGAGATGGTGGTGAAAGAGACGGTGAGGCTCGGTTATCCGGAAAGCGTCATCCTTCCGATCGGAGTGGTGCTGATCGTCTGTACGATCCTTTATCTGATTCCAACGACGTCAATCCTCGGCGCGATCCTGTTGACCGGCTATCTCGGTGGCGCTGTCGCCACGCACGTGCGCGCCGGTGAACCTCTGTTTTCAGTTTTCTTTGCGATAGCTTTTGGAGTTCTGGTTTGGCTCGGACTCTATTTACGCTATCCTCGTTTGCGGGCGTTGCTGCCGCTGCAAAAGAGCGTTGCCTGATCTTAAGAATACTCTTTGAGGAAAACTATTCATGAACATCTTGCTTTGGATCATTCAAATACTTTTGGCCCTGCTTTTCTTATTTGCGGGCGGTACGAAACTGGTCTTGTCGATGGAATCGCTGACGTCGCAGGCGCCGCCGGATGCCATTCATTTCCCGGAGCTTTTCATTCGATTTATCGGTCTCTGCGAATTTCTTGGCGCGCTCGGTTTGATCCTGCCCGGCCTGCTTCATCGCCGGACGGAGTTAACCCCGCTCGCCGCTCTCGGACTCCTGATCATCATGATCGGCGCCGTCGTAGCAACCGTTATGGGGCCAGGAATCGGCCCGGCGATCATACCGCTCGTAGTTGCACTTCTCTGCGCCTTCGTCGCGTATGGCAGATGGAAGCTTAGTCCCCTTCAATAAACAAATAATCAATAGCAATCAACAAAGGAGCAACATGAACTTAAATCCATATCTTCTTTTCAACGGTAACTGTAGCGAAGCACTCAAATTCTACGAAGAGACGTTGGGTGGAAAGACAGAGGCAAAGATGACTTTTGCAGGTTCACCTGCGGCGGAGCATGCGCCACCTGAGTGGGGCGACAAAGTGCTGCATGGCGCCATCAAGATCGGTGACACGACAGTGTTCGTTTCGGACGCGCCGCCGGGAAACTACGAGGAACCCAGGGGTTTATCAATTTCGATCGCGTTAAAGGACAAAGCTAAAGGCGAACAGATCTTCAACGCACTCGCCGAAGGCGGAAAGACAACGATGCCGTTTCAGCAGACGTTCTGGGCGTCGGGCTTCGGAATGTGTGTCGATCGTTTTGGTATTCCATGGATGGTCAACTGCGAATAGTTACAGGATAAAGAGTAGACAGGATTGACATAATTAACAGGATGGTTTTTCCAAAGGAAGACCTGCGGTGCCGGAGGTCATAACTTTGCGCCTTTGCGTCTTTGCGTGAGATGGCTTTTGTGAAGACCATCGTGTCGTGGAAGGAGACTGAATGAGATACGTTGATGGATTTGTCTTACCTGTGCCTGAGGAGAATATTCCGGCCTACCGTAGTATCGCGCAGAAAGCGGGTAAGATTTGGAAAGAACACGGGGCACTTCAATACGTCGAGGCCGTCGGTGACGATCTCGAGAATAGTTGGGGTGTTGCATTTCCCAAGGTAATCAAACTCAAACCCGGCGAGATCCCGCTCTTCTCGTTTATCGTCTACAAGTCGCGTGCTGATCGCGACAAGGTGAACGCGAAGGTGATGGCCGATCCACGCATGAAGAAAATGATGGAAGGCGGCACGCCGATGCCTTTCGAAGTGAAGCGCATGGCGTATGGTGGATTCAAAGTACTGGTGGACTTGTAAGCCATGAATGTAAGACGCTTCAACTGGCCGCTCTGGGTGGGCTTTCTGCTCACCCTCGCGGCGTTCATGACCTATTTCAGTGTGTTTGTTTATTTCCCGCTGACGCGTGATTTTCCCTGGGCCAACCTGCTGCTGTTTGTAGTTGCGGCAGCGCTGCTGTTCCTTGGAATTCGGCGCGGCTTCGCGGCTGATAGACCACATCCAACACTTTCTAAGATCGTCACCACGCTCGTCGCGTCGCTCGGCGCACTCGTGATTGCGTTCTTTGTCTTTGTCGTCTTCGTCGCCGCACGCTGGTTGCCGGACTCGAAGGGAGCGCCACAAGTCGGTCAAAAAGCGCCTGACTTTACTCTCAACGACACCAACGGGAAACCTGTTTCACTCTCAGAATTGCTATCGACGCCTGTCAACGGCAACGCACCCAAGGGCGTGTTACTAATTTTTTACAGAGGCTACTGGTGACCAGCTTGCAACTCCGAGTTGCGGGGTATTGAGACGAATTTGGATCAGTTGAAAGCGGTCGGCATTCGTCCGGTTGCGATTAGCGTCGATAGTCCTGAAGTGTCGCGCAATCTTGCGCAGCAAGCCGGTTACACCTTCACGATTCTTTCGGATTCAAACACGGAAGCGATTCGTCGCTACGACCTGGTTCACGCAGGCGCGGGTGAGAATGGTCACGACATCGCACGACCGGCGGAGTTTTTAATCGACTCGAGCGGGACTGTGCGCTGGGTCGACCTAACGGAAAACTACTGGGTGCGGGCGAGGCCGGAACAGATCCTCGAAGCGGCGAGGTTA
>JBIOVO010000137.1:0-3852 GCA_044867735.1 Pyrinomonadaceae bacterium
ACCGCTCCCTGTACTGACCCGATCCAAGTGTGGAGTCCGACTCTTGAGGCAAAGCCACAGTTGCATAATCCTGGTGTCTAGTGCAGAACTCTTACACGCGAGGAAATGCATCCGTGCGGTAACACACACAGATATAAGTCTCTTTTGGTTGATATGTGTGCTACTGCACATACAAGTCTTCCCAAATACGGTTTAATCGTAATCCCCCCGGGAATCTACTGCGATAAGCATATCAGGCAGTTACGGCTTCAGATTGTTGCACTTGAGTGCGCTCTGACGCTGGTTGCCACTGCGGCAGAGATTCACAGGAGTTAGAGAGAATCTCTTGAAGCTGCTGTTACCTGAGGGGCCATTTTGAAAAGGGAGACTTATGAAAACAGATCAATTGCAAAACAGAATCGGGACCGCCTTCCTGGTGTTCTCAATACTGTTTGGAACCGGGATCGCCTTGAGCCTGAATGCTCACGCACAGACTCCAGACGATCGTTACACTCGAGACCGTGACCGCAACAACGGCGATCAAGATCGGCGTGGTCGCGACTGGGATCGTTACGGAAACTATGGCGGCTCGTCGGAACTCCGTCGCACCGCTCTGACCGCCGGCTATGACGAAGGCGTCAGAGAAGGCCGCAAAGATCGCGGCAGTCGCACGGAACTCCGCAACCTGAGCAGCTATCAGAGAGCTACGAAAGATTACAGTCCTCGTCTCGGCGATCGGGAACTCTACCGCCGCTACTTCCGCGAAGCATTCGAAGACGGATATAACGGCGAAAGTTATGGTCGTTACAATAGAAACAGAGACCGCGACCGCAACGACAACAGAAACGATCGCCGCGGCCGCAATGATGATGGTTACGGCAACTACGGGGGCTCATTCCAGTTGCGTCAAACCGCTCTAAATGCCGGTTTTAACGAGGGCGTCAAACAAGGTCGCAAAGATCGTAGTTCGCGCAACGGCAATGGCAATGACTACCAGCGTCAGAACACCTACCAGCAGGCCACAAAGGATTACAGCTCCAGTCTCGGAGACCGAGAGGTGTACCGCCGCTACTTCCGTGAGGCATACGAACACGGCTATGAGGATGGCTATGCCGGCTACTAATCAATATGTGAGGTAGTCGACTTCTAAGCAACCGGTCGAGGCGAATCTCTCATCGCCTTCGACAGTTGTTTAAGTGTTGTCCTATGAAAATTCCAACTGAACCAATCGGAAGTATTCCTCGACCGCTTTCATTACTCGAAGCAATCGGAGATCGAGATGGAACAGACCCGGCATTGACTCCGCTCTACGAGGCAGCTATTCGCGACACGATCGAGCGGTTTGAAGCCACCGGATCGCCGGTGGTGACCGATGGAGAGCAGAGGAAGTATCACAACTTCTGGACTTACGCCGTGCATGGCCTGGAGAACACAGCCCCTGACGGATTCAAGATTCCCTTCAGCGCGGGTCATACGCGGCGCATGCTTCGGTTAACCGCTGGACCTTTCCGCTACAAGCGAACTGCCGATAGTTACCTCGATCTCGCCCTGAGCTACGCCCACGTTCCGGTTAAGCAGGCAGTCATCTCCCCTTCCGCTCTTAGTCTCATGTACCCGCCGGAAGAGATTCCCGGTTATACACGAGAGCAATTCATCGACGACTTACTGCGCGAGCACGAAGCCGAGGTTCGCGCTTGTCTGCTTAAGGGCGCGCACAAAGTGCAAATCGACTTCACCGAGGGACGCCTGGCAATCAAGATCGATCCTTCCGGAAACTTGCTCCAAAGCTTTATCGATCTTAACAACCTGGCCCTATCGCGGTTTAACGCCGAAGAGCGAATGCGAATTGGCGTGCACACTTGTCCGGGCGGTGATCGCGATTCCACACATAGTGCAGAAGTGGACTATGCAGAACTCTTACCTCACCTGTTCCAGCTACTGGCCGGGAATTTCTACATCGCACTGGCCGGCGAAAAGAATCGTCTCGCGGTCTTGAAGACCATTCGTGCTCACATGAGGCCCGACCATCTCGTATTCGTCGGAGTCGTCGCACCGATGAATCCAAGGATTGAGACGCCCGAAGAAGTTTGCGAGCGCGTGCTCGAGGCAGCCGAGTACATTCCCGTAGCGCAACTGGGTACAACAGACGATTGCGGCTTCTCTCCCTTCAGCGACGACACTTCCAGGACCCGCGATACGGCGTTCGCAAAAATTCGGGCGCGTGTGGCGGGAACTGCGATGGCCTCTGAATTGCTCAGAGATCGCTGATGTCTACAAAAGACGATGAGGAACAACTGCTTCGTTCGGTTGTTCAACAGAATGCCCAGAGTATTTACCACGCCCGACGGAGAGCCGAAGAGGCTTTGCGCAAAGAGTCTGACTGGTTACGAGTCACACTTTCGAGCATAGGCGACGCAGTTATCACTACCGACGTCGAAGGTCGTGTTACCTTTATGAACCGGGTAGCCGAATCCCTCACCGGCTGGCCCCAAGACGAGGCGATGGGACGCTCACTACCCGATATCTTCCAAATCCTTAACGAAGAGAGCCGCCAACCCGTCGAAAATCCGGCGCTGCGAACATTGAGTGCCGGGGCCACTGTAGGACTGGCAACCCACACTATTCTCATTGCGAAAGACGGAACCGAATGTCCCATTGACGACAGCGCCGCACCGATTCGGAACGAACAGGGCGAAGTTGTAGGCACAGTGCTGGTATTTCGAGACATTTCTGAACGCAAGCGAATGGAACTGGAGCGCGAGAGGCTGCTCGCCGCCGCTCAGGCAGCGCAAAAGGAAGCTGAACAAGCAAATCGGCTTAAAGATGAGTTTCTCGCCACGGCTTCCCATGAATTACGTACGCCGCTGACCGCAGTAGTTGGCTGGTCGCGCTTGCTGCGCACCGGAAAGCTGGATGCTCAGAATAGTGCGCGCGCTTTGGAATCGATTGAGCGGAACGCCACTCTCCAAACGAAACTGATTGACGATCTTCTCGACGTCTCCCGTATCATTACGGGCAAACTAACCCTCGATCGACGCGCCATTGAAATGGCTCACGTAGTCAGCGATGCCGTGGATACTCTTCGTCCGGCTGCCGAGGCTAAACACATCGCAATCGAGACGAGCTTCGATGCCGAGGCCGAGCCGGTGCTAGGCGATGCAAACCGTCTTCAGCAGGTAGTGTGGAATTTGCTTTCTAACGCCGTTAAGTTCACACCCAAGAATGGCCGCATTGAAGTCGCGCTAGAGCGTGTAAATTCTGAGATACAGGTTTCCGTTGGCGATTCGGGTGAAGGGATAAGCAGTGAGTTTTTGCCCTACGTTTTTGATCGGTTTAGTCAGGGCGACGGCAAATCAACCAGATCACATACCGGCCTTGGCCTCGGCCTGGCTATTGTTCGCCAACTGGTTGAGTTGCACGGCGGCACAGTTAAAGCGCATAGCGATGGTCCGGGACGTGGCGCGACCTTTAAACTGCGACTGCCCGTTCTCAGCATCAATCTTGTGCCCGGCAGCAAATCCGCTCTAAGCGACTCAACACTGGTCGGAGCACGAACCACGGATGGGCTAAGCATCGAATGTCCGCCCCGACTTGACGGTGTGCGCGTGCTCGTCGTCGACGACGACCTTGATACTCGTGAGATGTTGAAGGCGGTACTATCCGAGTACCACGCTGACGTGATCACAGCCGCCTCTGCTGCGGAAGCTATCAGGGAAATTGAGCAACGAAAACCGGATGTACTGGTCAGTGACCTCGGGATGCCCGAACAGGATGGGTACGAATTGATCAAGCAAGTCAGGAAGACGGAATCGGCCGATAACGCCGTCAGGGTTCCAGCCGTCGCACTAACGGCGTATGCTAAAGCCGAAGATC
>JBIOVO010000138.1:0-8604 GCA_044867735.1 Pyrinomonadaceae bacterium
CATCAATTGTCACGGATGACCTTAACGCAGAGGACGCAGAGGGCCGCAAAGATCGCAAAGAAGCCAAGTGGCTCTAACCTTTTAGCGGCAAAACGTTTACAAGTGCTCCGGCTTCGATCACTCCAACTCCCGCAGGCACGATCACTAACGCAGTTGTCGCAGCAAAGGCAACGAAGTCTGATGAACCGCCCCACTTAAGTGGAAACGCGATGAGTTGGCCGTCATCATTGGTGGTTAGCTGAGCAGGCAGGTAGGCATCGCGATCGGGTGTTCCCTTTACGCTTTTCGCCAGCGCGGCGGTTTCCTTTTTCAACATCGGATCCGCCGCGTTTTGCATTGCAAGCAATGCGGTGCGCGCGAAGAGGTTGAAAGTTACCGCAACCGAAACAGGATTTCCCGGCAGACCAAAGAAGAGCGTTCCGTTCGGCAACCGCGCAAACACAGTTGGCTTGCCTGGCCGTAGTGAAACTCGTTCGAAGAATACTTCAGCCTCCAATTCCTTCAAGGCCGCCTTCGTCATGTCGTAAACACCCATCGAAACTCCGCCGGACGTGATCACGACGTCGCAACGTTCGGCAGCTCGGGCGATCTGACCCTTCAACAGAGAAGTCTCATCACCTGTGAGAGGCAAACGTTCAGCAATCGCACCGGCTAACTGTGCGTAAGCGCTGATCGAGTAGTTGTTGGAGTCGCGAATTTGATCCTGTCCGGGTTTTTGATCGACTGAAACGAGTTCAGTGCCGGTGGCGAGCACCGCGACACGCGGACGCTTGAAGACACTCACTTGCGCATAACCAAACGCAGCCAGCACAGCCATCATCGCGGCATTGATCGCCGTGCCGGCAGTTAAAACAGTCTCGCCGGCCTGGATCTCCGCCCCGCATTTGACGATGGATCTTCCGGTCTCAACACTTTCGAGCAACTCGACGACGGTGCCGTCTTTGAGTTCGGTGGTGAGTTCAACCTGCTGCACGCTGTCGGCGCCAGCGGGAACGGGGGCGCCGGTCATGATGCGCACCGCCTGACCTTCTTCCAACTGCTGGTGCCAACCTCTTCCCGCCGCGGATTCACCAACTATTCGCAGCCGCGCCGGCGCATTCTTCACATCCTCCGCCCGCACGGCATAACCATCCATTTGAGCACGATCGAACGGCGGCAGATCCGAATCCGCAACCACATCTTCCGCCAGGATCCGTCCCAAAGCGTCCGGCAGCTCAACCCGCTCCCCCTCCAACGCCTTAGTTTCCTGCCGAACGATCTGCACCGCCTCCGCAACCGAAATCATCTATAGATTTGCCTTTGGCTTAAAAATCAGTCCGTGCCTTTTGTGACTTTTTGTGGGCTATTTTCTTCTTCTTGCGCCTTTTCGCGACTAAAAACCGAAAGGCCGGTTTTGGACCGGCCTCTCAAGGTTGGCGGAGGCATTCAGCCTCAATTGGTTACCGTCCTCACCCCGGCAACCACATTCACCGTTGGACAGGATTTTAGCCAAAAAGCGCGTGCGGTCAATAGCACACGTGCAGTTATTTACGAATTTTATAATGTTCTGCGTTTTTAGCTTATGGTTCGACCTTGCCCGGCCACTTATCGACCACGCGTCCTTCCTTGGTTACCAAAAGATGCGAAGGCACGGTCATATTAATCAGTGACGCGGGTGGTTTGCTTCCCGCGCTGGACCAGACAAACGACTGTGCCTCGAGGTTCAACGAATCGGCGTACGAAAAGTATTTTTCTACCTCGCTGCTGTTTGGAACCATCACGATGAAGTAGGGAATACCCGGCTTTGCCATGCGATCCTTCAAGCTTTTCAAGCCATCCTTCGAGCTGGTGCACGTCTGGCAGTTGGGGTTGACCAGCAGGATCATTGCTAGTGAATGTCCTTTGGTGGCTTCGGCAAGTGTCTCACCCTTTTGCGACCGGAAGGACAGCAGATCGATGGTGTCACCAATCGCGGGCCCGGCAGTTGGATCCTGGGCGCGAGTTGAAACCACACCGATCGCCACCATGGCGCAAACAATCACGAGACACTGAGCTATCACTCTGCGTTTGTCTAAAGATTTCACAGTGACCTCCTGACGAGGATCTCTCCTCATTCGACTTAGATTGATTTTGTGTGGGTTCTCCGTAGGGGGAAGAGAACTATTCGCTTGCCGGGGATCGGGAATGCCAGAAGATCGTTGGGAGACGATCTTCTTCTTCTGGGACTTTATGAAAATGAGTGGCGGAGCCGACGGGACTCGAACCCGCGACCTCCGACGTGACAGGCCGGCGTTCTAACCAACTGAACTACGACTCCGCAAAAACCGAGAATTCATTTGGTAGGCACGGAGGGACTCGAACCCCCAACCTCTTCCTTGTAAGGGAAGCCGTCTACCATTGACGTACGTGCCTTCGTAGGACCGACCCTGCCGTCAGCCCTGCCCGATTTACCGGGCGTCTCAAACAGCGATCTAATCGCTATAAGCGAGTCGCCATGCTAAGAGAAGCAGGCAGGAGTGTCAAGCCTGCTTACTCAGCGTTTTGCAGTTGAGCCGCGTGCGGTTTATATTCTGTGGCAAGAGAGCCCATCCAGTTGTCACTATGTCAATATTTGCACAACTTTGTCGTCATTTACCTGGACGCTTCGCTCTTCTAATCGCTGTGTTTGCGCTGGCTGTTTGTGGCGTCGTTTTGGAGCGTGCCGGAGCTCAGCAAACTCAGCAAAAACAGCGGCCTCGTCGTGTCAATAATGGACTCGGCGAACCGCCGGAAATGAAGCAGAGCTCGCCAACACCTTCTCCACCACCTACTCAAGAGGTTGATGAAGGCGACGTTGTGCGGGTGGATACACAGCTCGTTTCGGTTCCCGCAGTCGTGACGGATGGCGCGGGACGTCCGCTCTCCGGACTTCGCGCCGAGAACTTCCGGCTCATCGAAGACGGTCAAGTCCAAACCATCGCCAACTTCGGCACCACGGAGACGCCTTTCGAGATCGCCTTGCTGCTCGATACTTCCGGATCGACGCGCGACGACGTCGCTCTGATACGCGCGGCGGCAAACAGTTTCATCGAAGCGCTGCGTCCGGGTGATCGGGTTGGAGTGGTCGCCTTCAATACTGCGCGAACTGTCGCAGAACCAATCGCGGCGGTTGAAGTGTTGACGGCTCTGACAGACGATCGAGAACAGTTGCGAGCGGCGATCGAGAATCTCGGCGCGAGCCAGGGCACGCCTTATTACGACGCCCTCGAGCGAGTCGCAGACAGCATCTTTCGCGATCCGCCGCGAGAGGAGATGCGTGGGCGTCGTGCCGTTGTTGCGCTGACCGATGGTGTTGATTCTTCGAGCAATTCGGATTTCGCCACCGCGAAGATGAAACTCGCACGAGTGGGAATTGCCTGTTACTTCATTCAAGTGAACACCGAAGACTTCGTCGAAGATCGTCTGATGAAAGATTGCCGCGACGACGGGCGCCTGGCGCTTTCGCGAAGACAGTTGCAACGCTATCGCGAACTTTTCGTTCCGAAAGCAAAGGCTGAAGACTTTAACGACTTCTGTCAGATGGGTCCGTTTGAAAGAATGTCGATCAGCCGCGAACTCTACAACCTTGCGCGACGCGAAATGAACGATCTGGCGCGTGTGTCGGGTGGCAGAAGTTTTGAAGCGGCGACGTTGGCTGATGCAAGGGCCGCGTTTGCTCGTGTGGCCGCTGACATCGGGACCTTCTACAGCATCGGTTACTATCCAACCAACAAAGCGCGTGACGGGAAGTTTCGCGCGATCAAGCTTGAAGTGCGAGGCTTGAAAGACAAGGCTCAGATCCGCGCGCGCGATGGTTACTACGCTCCTAAACAGTAAATCTTTCAACCGCTTCTTACTTATCGTTCTCGACGGTGCCGGAATCGGCGCGATGCCGGACGCTTCCGAGTGGGGCGATGCAGGCGCCGACACCTTTGGTCACATCCTTGAATCGCGCGAGGTTCGCCTGCCGAACCTGCAACGATACGGACTGGGCAACATTCGACCGCTTCAGGCGATTCCGCCGCTCAGCCAACTCAAGGGTTCGTACGGTCGTTGTGCGTTGCGTTCAAACGGCAAAGATACAACGACTGGTCACTGGGAGATGGCGGGCATCATCCTGGACCAGGCCTTTCCAACCTACCCGAACGGATTTCCTGGGACGATAGTCGATAAGTTTGTTAAGGAAGCCGCGGTGCCGGGAATTCTTGGCAACATTCCGGCATCAGGCACTGAGATCATCAAGGTTCTAGGCGAGGAGCACGTAAAGACACAGAAGCCGATCGTCTACACGTCTGCTGATTCAGTCTTTCAGATCGCCGCACACGAAGAGGTGATTCCGCTCGAGAGACTTTACGAGATGTGCGGGATTGCCCGGCGTATTCTCGACGGCGAACACAAAGTCGGACGAGTAATAGCGCGTCCTTTTCTTGGCCAGCCCGGTGCGTTTTATCGCACTGAGAATCGTCACGATTACGCAGTGCCGCCGCCGCGACAGAATCTTTTGCCAACGTTAGCCGACGAAGATCTCGACGTTGTTTGTATTGGCAAGATTGCGTCGATCTACGATTCGATTGGCGTTACTAAGGACGTGACCGCGAAGAACAACGAACAGTCGATCGATCAAACTATCAAAGCTCTCAACGACTCGACCCGTGGTTTGATCTTCTCAAACCTCGTCGACTTCGACATGCTCTACGGTCATCGCCGCGACACGGAGGGTTACGCAAAAGCGCTCGAACATTTCGACACGCGTCTACCGGAGATCGAATCAGCGATGCGCGAAGAGGATGTCATGATCATCACAGCGGATCACGGCAACGATCCGACCTTCCGCGGCTCGGATCACACGCGCGAATACGCGCCCTTGCTTGTTTATGGGAAGACGTCACGCGCCGGCGTGAATCTCGGCACCCGCGACTCCCTCGCCGACATCGGCCAAACAATCGCCGCAAACTTCGGCCTCCGCCTGAGTGCCGGCGCCAGCTTCCTCCCCAGCCTCAAATAGCCACGAAAAGTATTCGCCACGAAAAGGCACAAGAAGCACAAATGATCTTCAAAGCGGAAGATGTGCTAAATTACTCTGCATGAGTACTCACTTAGTTCAATTATTCGAAAAAGCCTCACTCCTATCAGAGAAGGACCGAGCCACTCTCGCTGGTTTGTTGATAGAGAGTTTGGAGTCGGAAGCTGTCGATCCGGATGTTGAAGAAGCCTGGCGCGTTGAGATCGAACGCCGTTTAGCCGAATTAGACTCAGGCACAGTTCAGACCGTGCCATGGGAAGAGGTCAGGGCTAAGCTTCTGCGACTGACGGAATGAAACGAAAAGTAATTCTACATCAGGACGCGGAATCTGAAATTCTCGGCGTGCTGGATTGGTACGCCGAGCGTAGTGCCCTGGCTGCTCGTGCTTTTGTCCAGGAACTAACAAGCATGGTCGTTCTGGCTTCAAGCTCACCCGAGATCTGGCCTAAACAGTTTAAAGACATAAGGCGCATCGTGTTTCCACGGTTTCCATTCGATCTCGTTTTTCGTGACAAGGGCGAAGCGATTGAGATAGTTGTGGTCGCGCATCATCGCCGCCGCCCCTTCTACTGGAAAGAACGTTAAAGACTGATAAGAAAGCACAAAAAGCACAAATTGATCCTTCCGCTCGGATGATCATTTTGTGCCTTTTGTGCCTCTTTGTGGCAACTACCTTTTGTGGCTACTTCTTCGTGAGGCTTTTGTAGATGGTCTCCAACCACAGATCGGTTTTGATGAAGCCGGCGCCCCAGGGCTTCCACTCGTCGGCTAGACCCTCGGTTTTGATCTGGTCCACGGTTTTGCCGGCTGCGATCTTGCCGCGGACGATCTCGGTGGTCTCAAGCAACATGCGATGGTAGTTCTTCAGATCCTCGACAGTTGAGATCGGACCATGACCCGGGATCAACTTCGCACCTTCAGGTATCTTGGTGATGATGTCGCCAATGTTCCTCGCCAAGCCCTCGACACTGCCGCCGCTCTCGAGATCCACGAACGGAAATCGACCAGCAAAGAAATCGTCCCCAAGGTGAACGACGTTTGACGAGGTGAAGAAGATCACACTATCGCCGTCAGTGTGGCCTTGCGGGAAGTGAATCGCACGAATCTCTTCGCCATTGAAGTGCACGGTGAGAGTTTGATTGAAAGTGATGACCGGCAGCGCTTCTTTGGGCGACGCTGGAGTCGTGCTCTTGAAAACCTCCGATTTCTGCTCGACCGCCATTCGCTTGCGCACGTTGTCGTGAGCAATGATTGGAGCCTCTGGTCCAAAGACCACGTTGCCGCCGGTGTGATCTCCGTGCCAGTGGGTGTTAAGAATGAAGCGCAACTTACCCTGGCCGAGTTCTCTCAGCGACGCTCTGATCTTATCGGCGAGCGGCGCGAACTGATCATCCACGATCAGAATGCCATCGGGGCCGACTGAAACGCCGATATTCCCGCCGGAGCCCTCGAGCATGTAAACGTTCCCGGCCACTTTCGTGGCTTTCATCTGGACTTTCGACCAGTCTCTCTGTTGAGCATTGAGGCAAACGGTTGAGAGCAAGAAAACGATCAAGAGCAACAGCTTGTTCACGTGATGTCCTCCAAAAGCAGATTAGTCTCAGGCGTTGGGATCTTTTAAGACGGCAATGAACGGCAGGTTTCGATAGCGCTCGGCGAAATCCAAACCATAACCGACGACAAACTCGTCCGGAATCTTAAAACCAAGGTAATCGATCAGCACTTCTTTCTGCCGCCGTTCGTATTTGTCGAGCAGGGCAGCCAGCTTCACACTCGCAGCGCCGCGCGCATGAAGATTCGCGAGCATGTACGACAACGTCAGTCCTGTATCTACAATATCTTCAACCACGAGGATGTGACGTCCCTCGATGGGCACGTCGAGATCCTTCATGATGCGAACTTCACCCGACGTGCGCGTCGATGATCCATAGCTTGAAATCGCCATGAACTCGAGACTCAAACGCGTATCGATAGCCCGCATCAGATCACTCAAAAAGAAACAGGCGCCCTTCAACACTCCGATCAGCAACGGATTCTGCCCAGCGTAGTCGCGTGTGATCTGCGCACCCAACTCCCTGATGCGGTCGCGAATCTGTTCCTCCGACAAGAGTGTTTCAAGGTTTGGATTACTAAACTCGGAAGGGATTTGGGCAGAAGAAGTAACCAACTTTAATTCTCCTTTAGCAGTGCTGGATTGGTCGAGTAAGACGTTTGCCTATGTGCCGCGTGGTGCGACATACTATGCAAGCTCTTCCTTCAGGTCAAATGCTTACCATGCCTAACTTAAAACGACTGCCACGAACACTTCTTTGCCTCGTCGCTTTGACGATCTTTGTCTCTCCTTCGTTTGGCCAGAGTACTGTCATCGAACCGTGTCCCGCGCTACCGGCGCCGGCAAAACCCGGTGTGGCGAAGACGCCCGCTGGTCCGGAAAAAGCAGGAGTTCGCTCGAGCCGGTCAGTCATCGACGCGAGCCTGCCCGAAGACAGCGAAGTTCTAAAGATCATTGCCCCGTACACTGAGAAAGTTCGTGAATTGAGCGCGGTAATCGGAACGCTCGAAGGTGGACTCACGAAGACCGGTGTTGGTGCAGGCACGCTCGGAAGATTTGTCACTGAAGGGATGAGAGTGGAAGCCGCTGCAAGACTCAAAAAGCCGATAGCACTCACGATCATGAACGCCGGCGGGCTGCGCAAGAATGAGATTGCCGCCGGTGAATTACGCGCCAGCGATATTTTCGAGCTGTTGCCATTTGAGAACGCGCTAATCGCCGCGGATGTGACCGGCGCACAGCTTGCGAAGCTGCTGCAAATCGTTACGCGCGATGCGCAGAGCGGTGCGAGTATTCACTTCAGGTGGAACGACCAGAATCGACCGGAGTTCATCAGTGGCACTCTAATCGACGAGACTGGAAAGCTAAGCGGGATCGACCCTGACAAGATCTACACGATCGTTACCATCGATTATCTGATGCGACTCGGCAGTGGCTCTTACGCGATTCTTCAGGAAGTAAAATCGACTACACCGCTCAACATCACGCTGCGCGACGCGGTCATGAATTACGTCAAGTCTGAGACCGCCGCCGGACGTCCGATTCGTCCGATCAGCGATAATCGCTTTATTCAGATTGGTCCAGGACCGAAGACGACAGAGGAGCCACGATGATGAAGCGACGAACTTTTCTGACGGCTTCCGCAGCGTTCGGTGCGGCGATGGTTGGTTTTCCTCGCAGTGTGCTCGAAGCGAGCGCCGCTGAAACCGTTATCACCATTCTTCACACCAACGACACGCATTCGCAGATCGATCCCCTGCCTGACAACGACAAGAACGCAGGGAAGGGCGGTGTCGCACGTCGCGCGACACTCGTGAAGAGAGTCAGGAAAGAAAATCCGAACACCTTGTTGGTAGACTCCGGCGACGTCTTGCAAGGCACGCCGTATTTCAACTTTTACAAAGGCGAGGTTGAATACAAGGCGATGTCGGCGATCGGTTACGATGCCGGCAATCTCGGTAACCATGAGTTTGACAACGGAGTTGACGCACTCGCCGCGGCGTTGAAGTTTGCAAACTTCGACATCGTTTCC
>JBIOVO010000139.1:0-23083 GCA_044867735.1 Pyrinomonadaceae bacterium
GGGAGGAACGAGACTCGTTCTAATGTTTAGTTAAAACACACAATCACCTGATGCTTCCGATAAATCTTGTCTACTTAACTATTCTTTCCGACCATACTATAAGTTCCATGAAAATGATGACGATTGCCGAAGCCATTCAAGCGGGCGCGCAGGTACTGCGAAACGCGGGCGTACCGGAAGCGCGTCGCGAAGCCGGATCGCTGCTG
Organism: Pyrinomonadaceae bacterium; assembly: GCA_044867735.1. Classification (GTDB taxonomy): domain Bacteria; phylum Acidobacteriota; class Blastocatellia; order Pyrinomonadales; family Pyrinomonadaceae; genus PSRF01. The sequence continues at coordinate 207 of JBIOVO010000139.1, forward strand.
TCGTTTGTGCTGGGCAAGGATCGAACTTTTCTGATCAGTCATGCGGAAGATGAAGTCGAGCCCGATGCGGTGGCGAAGTTTCAAGAGAGCGTGGAACGTCGCGCATTGGGAGAACCGCTCCAGTATATTGCGGGCGTTCAGGATTTTTTTGGACGTGAGTTTTGTGTCACGCCGGAGGTTTTGATTCCGCGTCCTGAAACCGAATTGCTGGTGGAAGCGGCGCTGGAACTGGTGAGTGGCTCAGATCCTTCTATTTGCGACGTTGGTACCGGATCCGGTTGTATCGCGATTACGTTGTTGTGCGAGATCGTCGAGGCGCGGGCGGTTGCGGTTGACATGTCGCCGGCGGCGCTCGAAGTAGCAAAAATCAACGCGCGGAATCTTTCGGTTTCAGACCGCATAGCCTTTACGCTCTCGGACTGCTTCGATTCGCTGAGTCCGAGGGAGAATCAGTTTGACCTGGTAGTTTCGAACCCGCCGTATGTCTCTGACTCGATGTTGTCCGGGCTTCAGCGTGAAGTCAGGAACCATGAGCCGGTGATGGCGCTTACGGCGGGGCCGGATGGACTCAACGTCATCCGGCGGTTGCTTCTCGACGCGCCGCAGTTTCTCAAGAGCGGCGGACACCTGATCATGGAGATCGGTTTCGATCAGGGCGAGAAGGTCACAGGATTGGTCGATGAAGCAGTCTGGAACCTGATTGACATCAGACCTGACCTTCAAAGCATTCCCCGGATCGTGGTTTTGGAAAAGAAGTAGACAGGATTAACAGAATGAACATGATATTTTTCTGGTCATGTAGAATCCTGTAATCCTGTCAAATTACCTGTCACAAGCCTTTGCCGCGCGGTGTTTAGGGTTCAGAGCCGCGAAAGCGAAGAGAAAAACCCCAGACATTAAGGAGACCGAAGTCATGAATAGGTTTGTAGGGCGTAGTGTGCTGATTGCCGCGTTGTTGATCGTGGCGGGCGTTTCAGTGTTGGCCCAGGGCAAAGGAGGCTCGCTGGCGTGTCGTGGCGACAACTGGTACAACGACCGGCTGGTTGGCAACTGCGAAATGCGTGAGCAAACGCTCGCGCCGAGTGGCGGCACGATCGGAATCGATGGCAGGCAGAACGGCGGCGTGTCGGTAAAGGGATGGGACCAGAATCAGGTCCTGGTTCGCGCGCGGGTCCAAACCGGCGCACCGACGCAGGATGAAGCCCTCGCGCTGTCGCGTCAGATAAGAATTGAAACAAGCGGCGCGAAGATCTTTGCGAGTGGTCCAGAAAGCCGCAGGAATTATCACTGGGACGTCAGTTACGAAGTGTTCGTGCCGCGCCGCACGGACCTTTCGCTCGAAACCCAGAACGGCGGCATTTCGATCGCTGACGTGAATGGCAAGATCGACTTTAGCGCTTTGAACGGTGGCGTGGTGTTGAAGCGGGTCGGCGGTGACGTTCGTGGATCGACCACCAATGGTGGCTTGATGATCGAGTTGACCGGCGATCGCTGGGATGGTGAAAGTCTGGACGTCAGCACGACCAACGGCGGTGTGATGATGTCGATCCCGGAAAACTATTCCGCGAACCTGCAAACGGGAACAGTCAATGGCAGTGTGAATGTTGATTTTCCGGTAACGGTTCAGGGTAAGCTTTCAAAACAGATTTCACTTAACCTCGGCTCAGGTGGTCCGTTGGTAAAAGCGATGACCACGAATGGCGGGGTCAAGCTGAGAAGGCCCACGGCCAACGAATAAGTGTGCGAGCGAGAGGGCGGTGCTGGGTGCGACGGGAGAAATCCTCGTCGCACCTTTTAGTTTTGGACTCCAAATTCACTTTATCCTTTCCTCATTTTCAATTACTCTGTCGGGCATCGTGGACAAGTTTCGTATCTCCGGTGGCCGGCCGCTTCACGGCAGAGTCTCAATCAGTGGCGCCAAAAATTCCGCTTTGCCTTGTATGGCGGCGGCTTTGCTCACGCCCGACACAGTTACGCTTCACAACATTCCTTACGTTCGCGACATCATTACCCAACGACGTCTTTTGGAAGACATCGGGGCGACCGTTCTGACGCCTGAACTTCGAACACACAAGATCACCGCTGCACACGTCGAGCTTTTCGAAGCGCCTTACGAACTGGTGAAAACGATGCGCGCTTCGGTGCTCGCGCTTGGGCCCCTACTCGCGCGCTTTGGCAAAGCGAAGGTTTCGCTTCCCGGCGGTTGTGCAATCGGAACACGGCCAATCGATCTGCATCTCGCCGGTTTCGAGAAGTTTGGCGCGGAAGTGAAACTCGAGGCCGGTAACGTTGTTGCGCGCGCGCCGAGCGACGGGCGCCTGCGCGCCGCTGATGTTAATTTTCAGAAAGTGACCGTAACCGGAACTGAGAATCTGATGATGGCCGCGACGCTCGCGCGGGGCACTACCACGCTTTACAACGCCGCACGCGAACCGGAGATCGTTGACCTGGCCGACCTGCTGAACAAGATGGGCGCACGCGTTAACGGCGCCGGATCGGAGACGATCCAGATCGAAGGAGTCAACTCGCTCGGCGGCGCGGAGCACACGATCATTCCCGATCGAATTGAAACCGGAACGTTCATCGTCGCGGCTGCGCTTACGCAAGGTCAACTCGAGATCAAGGACTGCCGTCCGGATCATTTGGACAGTGTGATCGCAAAACTGAGAAAAGTCGGAGTTGTTATCAAGGAAGTTAATCCGACCACGTTGGAAGTGTCCTGTCCCGATGGACTGAAGGCTGGCGACGTCACCACCGCTCCGTATCCTGACTTTCCAACCGATATGCAGGCGCAGTACATGGTTTTAATGACTCAAGCCGAGGGCAAGTCGGAGATAGTCGAGACGGTTTTTGAAAATCGTTTCATGCACGCCTCGGAATTGCAACGCATGGGCGCGCAGATCCACATCGACGGACGTTCAGCCATCATCGACGGTCCAACGTCGCTGACCGGCGCGCGCGTGATTGCATCGGATCTTCGTGCTTCGGCGTCGCTGGTGCTGGCCGGACTGATTGCAAGTGGCGAAACGATAATCGATCGCGTTTACCACATCGATCGTGGCTACGAGAAGATCGAAGCCAAACTGCGTGCCGTCGGCGCCGACATCGAACGAGTCATTGCGCCGGTGGTGACTGCTCAGATTCTCGAACCCGTTTAGAAGGATTCAAGGAGGGAAAGAATGTCAGAAGAGAACTGTCTGTTCTGCAAGATCATCGCGGGAGAAATTCCGGGAGACTTCGTGCATCAGGACGAGCAATGCGTGGTGATTCGCGATATCAATCCGCAAGCGCCGATGCACGTGCTGGTGATTCCGCGGGAACACCTTGAATCACTCGACGATGCTTCACAGAAAGAAGAGGGTCTGCTGGGACACTTGCTACGCGTTGGTGCGCGCAAGGCGAACGATCTCGGTCACGGGGAAAGCGGGTATCGGTCGGTGATCAATACCGGGGCAGGGGCAGGGCAGTCAGTGTTTCATCTGCATGTTCACGTGCTTGGTGGACGGCCGATGCTTTGGCCACCTGGCTAAAAGAATTTCTCGCGCAAAGGCGCAAAAACGCAAAGTTCAGACCCTACCGGTAGCCGAAGGTCTGAACTTTGCGTCTTTGCGCCTTTGCGCGAGAAATTCTTACCCGACTTTCGGCGCGACGGCCCTCACCGCCTCCGAGACGCCCGCCTCGTACTTCTTGAAGTTCTCATTGAAGCGTCGCGCGAGGTCCTGCGCCTGACGATCGTAAGCCTCTTTGTCTTCCCACGTGTTGCGTGGCTGGAGCACCTCGTTTGGCACGTCCGGACACGAAACCGGAACGTTCACTCCAAAGATCGGATCCGGCGTGGTCTCCGTCTCTGCGAGCGATCCATTCAAGATCGCCCGGATCATCGCGCGTGTGTAACTGATCTTCATGCGCTGCCCGACGCCGTATGGCCCACCGCTCCAGCCGGTATTGATCAGCCAGCACGCAGCGTTGTGTTTGGCCATTTGCTTGCCGAGCAGATCCGCATAAACACCCGGATGCAGCACCATGAACGGCGCACCGAAGCACGTCGAGAAAGTTGCTTCCGGTTCTTTAATACCTTTCTCGGTACCCGCGACCTTTGCCGTGTAACCGGAGAGGAAGTGATACATCGCCTGCTCCGGCGACAAACGCGCCACCGGCGGCAACACGCCAAACGCATCCGCGGTTAGCATGATGATATTGCGCGGATGACCGGCGCTGCCTTCAGGCATGATGTTGTCGATACTCGTGAGCGGATATGAAGCGCGGGTGTTTTCGGTCCTGCCGGCGTCGTCGAGATCCACCTGCCGCGTGTTTTGATCGTAAACGACGTTCTCGAGAAGCGTGCCAAACATCTGCGTCGTGCGATAGATGTCCGGTTCAGCTTCGGCCGAGAGTTTAATGACCTTCGCGTAACAGCCACCCTCGTAATTGAAAACTCCGTGATCGGACCAACCGTGCTCGTCGTCACCGATCAAGCGGCGCTCGGGATCGGCGGAAAGCGTTGTCTTGCCCGTTCCGGAAAGACCAAAGAAGATTGCCACGTCGCTCTCAGCGCCAACATTCGCGGAGCAATGCATACTCATCACGCCGCGCTGTGGCATCAGGTAATTCATGATCGTGAACGCGCTCTTCTTCGTTTCGCCGGCGTAAGACGTGCCTCCGATCAGGACCAGACGTTGACTGAAGTCCATCAGGATGAAGGTCGGCGATCGGGTTCCGTCACGTTGTGGATCGGCCTGAAAACTCGGAAAGTTGATGATCGTAAACTGGGGATCGTGTGGTGTCGTTTCGCCAGTATTGCTGATGAACATCGTGCGAGCAAAGAGCGAGTGCCAGGCCAACTCATTGATGACGCGGATCGGCAGACGATACGTCGCATCGGCTCCGACGAACGTGTCCTGCACAAAGAGTTCGCGGCCTCTCGCGTGGGCCATCATGCGCTCTTTCAGCGCGTTGAACTTGTCCTGCGGAAAATCTTTGTTTACATCACCCCAAAAAACTTTATCCTCACTAGCGGGCTCGCGCACGATCGCTTTGTCCTTGGCCGACCGGCCGGTGTGTTCGCCGGTGTCCACGAGGATGACGCCGTGATTCGAGAGCACGCCTTCATTGCGGCGCGCGATCTCTTCGTAAAGCTCTGGTGTGTTCAGGTTCCAATAAACGCGGGCGGGTTCCTTGATGCCGTAGCTTTCTAATTCGGTAGTAGTGTTTTTACGACCCAGATTTTCTGTGGTTGCTTCAGTGCGAGTCGAAGCCATTTAACGGTGTCTCCAATCAAAAGCAAAAATATTTGGTAGAGCGATTCAGGCAAACTGAAACTAGAAGCCTTCCGGAGCTCTACGCTGTTGAGCGAGCTGCCGCAACGCGTCCGCGAGGTCGCGTGCAGCCCGTTCGATGCGATCGGCGGCGAATGCTAACGAATCAACCTCGTCCGGCGAACGGGACGCGACGGCGATCAAAGCGGCGTCCACTTGCTCTCTCAAACGGTTTGCCTCATTTTCGGTCTCTTGTTCGGCGCGGGATTTTTGTGAAGCTATGGCCTGCTGGTTCATATTTCTTGGATAAATTCGAACGGCAAAGAGAAGTATTATTCGCTAATCCCACCCTGACTTATTTGCCTGATTGGTTAGCGAAGGGTAAGTCTGACATTTGCCATTGATTCAGGCAAGTGCGCTCAAAAGCTTTTGTCGCGTTCACGAACAAAGTCACTGATTTCAAAGATGGTTAACGGCAAAGAATCCTTCACTGCTGCGGAGTGGAAACTGGTGCAGCAGCTCAACACTCCTGCAAAAGTGCAGCGCTTCTTCAGCCTGCTGCCTTACAACTGGGAACGCGACGGCGGCACGATGCGATCGTTTCGTGAGATGGTGAAACGAAAGGAAGCGCATTGTCTCGAGGCGGCCGTGGGCGCCGCAGTGATCCTGGAGCAGCACGGTTATCCCCCGTTGCTGCTGGACCTGGAGTCGAAAGACCTTCTGGATCACGTGATTTTTGTTTTCAGAGAGAACGGGCGTTGGGGATCGGTGGCGCGTTCACGCGACATCGGATTGCATGGGCGGAAACCAGTATTTCGATCGCTCAGGGATCTGGCGTGGAGTTATTTTGATCCTTACGTTGATTTTACTGGACGGCTCAAAGGTTATGGACTGACGAGTCTCTACGAGTTGGATAACTACGACTGGCGCTTCTCGCCGCGCAAGATGAGTAAGATCGAGCAGCACCTCCGCGCTATACCACACAAGCGCATGCGTTCTTCGGATGTGCGCTACAAACAACTCCTCGCGCGTTACCACAAATACAAACAACGCTACCCCGACCGCTCACCAAGCTATTACGACACCCGCTCGATTTGGATGTTATAATCCGCGCAACTAAACCTCATGGAGTGTGCTGCATGGAATGGGTCAATACATCACCGTTAGTTAAGACCTATACGCTCGAGGAGTTCTGGGAACTTCCTGAGCCACCAGACCACTCAAAACTCGAATTAATTGCAGGAGTCCTCTACATGACACCCCCTCCTGGGCCGTTACACAACGATGCCGTAAGCCGGCTAAGCCGCATATTCAACGAATATTTGATAAAGACGGCTAACAAAGGGAGGATCTACTATCCTCGTGCCGGGATTATCAAAGGGCCCAGAAGCTGGCTCGAGCCCGACATGTTCTTCGTCGCGGCGGACACAAAGGCGCGCGTTGATCCGAGCTATCCCAAATACATGACGACCGCAGACTTCGTCATCGAAGTGATTTCGCCAGGCTCAGCGATCTACGACCGAAACACCAAAGCCGATACTTACGCGGCACTTGGCGTGAAAGAGTTGTGGCTGGTTGATGAGACGATCAAACAGATCGAAGTCCGCGTGCTTGAGAACGATCGCTACCCGAGAGGTGTTGCACTCGAGCCGGAAGATTGGGTGAGATCGACCGTGATACCTGGCTTTGAGTTTCAGGTTAAGAGTGTTTTTTACGACTAGCCGGGAGCGGCTTCCAGAGCCGTTCGTTTCTTTAACCTCGCATCCATGACCATGTGAATGATCACCGTGGCGGTGATGATTACACCCCCGAGTAGTGCCCAGCGCGAAGGCGTTTCACCCAGCACAAAGAAGACCCAGACAGGGTTCAGCACCGGTTCGATGTAGCAGATGATCCCTGCATCAAGCGACCTCACGCCGTGAGCCATGCCATAGGTGAAGAGCGCGTAAGCGATGCCGAGTTGGACTATCCCGAGGTAAACGACGCTCAGTGCGTTCTGCGTGTCCATCTTTCCGAGCGCGGCGATTCCCCACGGAGCAGTCATTATCACGGCCAGCAGGTTTCCGTAGATGACTGACGAAGCTCGATTCACTTCCCGCGCCTTTGGATGGCGCAGCAGTAAGAAGTAGAAAGCGAAGCAGAGCCCGGATGCGAGCGCGAAGATATTTCCGGCGATGTCCTGCGGGCGAAGCTGGCCCACGAAGAAGAGCGCCATACCGCCGACGCAGATCAGCACCGTAATCAGATCACGCTGTCGAAACCTCTCTTTGTAGATGATCGGCTCGAAGATCAGAACGTAGACCGGAGCTGTGTACTGCAGAAAGATCGCATTCGCGGCGGTCGTCTCTTTCGTGGCCAGCACAAACAGGATCAGGAGAATCGCGTAGAGAACGGATGCGACGGCAGTGAGACGGTTTAGACCAAAGCCTTCGTGGCGCGTGATGATGGCCACGGTCAGCATGGCGAGGAACGAACGGCAGCAGGAGAGTTCGAGACCGGAGAGAGTGTTCCACTTGATGAAGAGCCCACCCGTGCTCCAGAGGAAGGCTGCGATAAAGACGAAGAGTAACGGAGGTGTGTGCGAGCTGCGGATCGCTTCAGGCATTCTTATCCACTAGCAGTCAGGAAGAGGGGCTTGCCCCCGCATTCGGATGATTAAGGCTACAAGCGGGGGCAAGCCCCTCTTCCTGACCTGCACTTTTCAGGTGTCGTCTCTTAAGCGCTTCAGATGCTTCCCAAACACACCATTCCACGGTGGGATCACAATCGAAACTGCGCCGTGAGCCTGTGCCTGGCACGCGAGACGAATCAACGGCTTCGCTTCAGACGTTTCAATGTAACCAAATTCTTTGATCTTCTTACCCTCACGCGCGGCGACGTCCGACAGCTTCTCCGCACCACCGAGAACTCCGACCCAACACGTTCCACACGACGCCGATCGACATTCAACCGGAATCGGTCCCTCGATCCTTCGGGGATCAACTTCACGCCAGTTGCGCGAACGATCGTCGGCCGCGCCCCAAGCCAGGTCCTGCACGTGATTCATCCGGTACTTCGCGCGATCGTCGTTCTCGTCATACGTGACCGTCCACTTCTTATCGACGGTTCTGAGAAAACCAAGCAGTCCCTGACTATCGTCAATCGCACGTTCCCGCAAGACCTCCGCCGGCGACTTCCGCGCATGCTTCTTATCGATGAGCATCTTGCCGGGCGCTTTTTCAAACGCCTCAAGCCCAGTTTGCCTGACGGTCATAAACGCAACTGCCGTGATGCCGACGAGCAGTGATTGATCGACCTTCGCCTGTGCTGCCGCCTGCTGCGCCACCGACAGGATCCGATCCGAAAGCGATTCACTCGGCGAAAACTCGCGTGCATGCTTCTGCACGAGTGTTTTTACTTCCGGCCAGTACCGGTGACCGTAAAGAAACGTGTGCGACGAATCGATCTGATCGCGAAGGTAGTAATTACCCTGGAGCAACAACTGCTGCGCCAGCTTTTCGGGATCCTCCGCCTGATCGAGAACCTGAAACAATGAGAGCGGATAAAACGAAAACCAGATCTGAGTCGCGTTGCGATCCACGTCATGAATCGAACGGAGTAAAGCGGTCAAAGCCGCCGACCACGACTCCTCGTCGTGCTGTTTAAGATAGCTATCAAATGGGGTCATAACAATTAACACTAATCTGACATTGACAAGGTGGAGCGAGCGGGGTAAAAGTCAATCTACCGAGCCCGAAAAGCGATCTCCCCAGAACATTCCAAAAACTATCCAGGAGGTTTCAAAGTGGACGCCAATAGACCAGACGTTGCGAAGTCAGGCCGCACGTTCGACAGTGCCTACAGTTTTTCCTTCAGCATAGCCATTGGCCTGGTGCTTTTCATTGCCGGCCTCGTCATCAGCCTGACGCTTGGCCAGGGAGCAACCATCGGTCTGATCTTCGGTATTCCACTGCTCCTCGCCGGGTTGGTGCTGCCGGTCTTCATGATGCGCGACCTCTTTCAACACGCCGAAGTGAAAGGCGCTTGTCCATACTGCGGTGCGCCGATCAAGACGTCGGACGCAACGATCCGGTTGAACTGCCCTGCATGTAAGCGCTTGATCGAGGTGCGGGAAACGACGCTGCAACCGGGCGAGTGAACCATTAATAGCCGGGCCTAATCCAGCCGCGTGTCAAGTAGTCGCTGAACGTCAACGCGAACAAAATTCCCATCCAGAAGAGCGCCGACGCCACGATCACCCAAATCAATCGTGAGCTGTAGCGCACGTGCATGAAATAGAGCACGACAAACGTCGCCTTTGTAACGGCGATCGTCATCGCGACGATCATATTCATGAACGGAATTTTAAAATCAACAAACGCCGCGAACACGGTCAGCGCCGTTCCGACCAGCAACACCAAAAAAATCGTCACGTAAATTCTGACTGGAACTATGTGTTCACTCATTACAGTAAACTAACTGCTCCTTATTCTCAGTGGAAGTGCCGGCCGAGCAAATACAACAACGGAAACAGGAAAATCCAAACAATGTCGACAAAGTGCCAGTAAAGCCCAATCACTTCGACCGGGCTGTGATACTCCGGATCGAAACGCCCTTTGATTGAAAAGATCAGCAGATACGTCAGCAATCCGGCGCCGATGATCATGTGCAGCGCGTGCATTCCGGTCATCGCGAAGTAGATCCAGTAGAACATCTCGACCTGCGGCAGCGTCGCGTCCCCCAGTAAGTGCAGTTTGTGGTGATCGACCGGCTGTCCTTCCTGCTGCACCGCGGGATTGAATGGATTGCCTGGAATCAAATGTCCGGGAATCAGGTGATCGGTGTACTTGTCGCGGTACTCAACAGCCTTCACACCGAGAAATGTCAAACCGAGAACCAGCGTTAGCGACAGACAGATAACCTGCCAACGACGGTTTCCGATCTGCGTGAAATAGACCGCCATCGCCATCGTAAAACTACTCAGGATCAGTACGCCGGTATTGAGCGCGCCGAGCGTGATGTCGAGATGGTTACTGGCTGATGCGAACGCTGCTGGAAAGTAGGAGCGATAAAGCGTGTACGCCAGGAACATGCCACCGAAGAACATGATCTCGGTGACGAGGAAGATCCACATGCCGAGCGTGCCGGCCTCACGCTGCTGCTCCATGTTCTCAAAATGGTGCTGTAGCGCCGGGTGGCCGTGAATCTCTTGTGTGGTGGCGTGTGTGCTCATTCCTAAGTGCGTTCCAGTTCAGGCCCGAATTTCCCTACGACTTCCGTCTCTTCAGCAGGCGCGAATTCGTAGGCTTCCCACGTGACTATCGGTGTCTCTTCAAAGTTCTCAGTCGGCGGCGGCGACTGCGTGCGCCACTCGAGTCCGGGCAAGTGCCACGGATTTGCCTCGGCGTGGCGGCCGTAGCGCATGGACCAGACGAAGTAGATTGCGGGAATCAACATGCCGAATCCGAGGATCGACGCGCCCGCAGTCGAGAGCACGTTGAACACTTGAAACTCTGGCGGATAAGCGTGGTACCTGCGCGGCATTCCCAAATAACCGGCGACGAATTGCGGCAGGAACGTCAGGTTAAAGCCGACAAAGATCACGAGCGCGCTGAACCTGCCCCAGCCTTCGGGATACATACGCCCGGTAATCTTGGGCCACCAGTAGTGGAGCCCACCGAGATAACCCATTAGAGCGCCGCCGACCATGATGTAGTGGAAGTGAGCAACGACGAAATAGGTGTCGCTCAAGTGAACATCGACCGCGAGCGAGGCCAGGAAAAGACCCGTCATCCCGCCGATCGTGAATAGTCCGATAAAGCCGAGTGCGTAAAGCATCGGCGTGTCGTACGAAATCGAAGATTTGTAGAGCGTGGCGGTCCAGTTAAAAACTTTGATAGCCGACGGGATCGCGACCGCAAAACTCAGGAACGAAAAGATCATCGCGGCATAGACGGACTGCGGAGTCACGAACAGGTGGTGTCCCCACACGAGAAATCCGAACACCGCGATCGCCAGGCTCGAGAAGGCGACGAAGCTGTAGCCGAAGATGTTTTTGCGCGAGAAGTTTGCAATCAACTCGCTGATCACACCCATCGAGGGCAGGATCATGATGTAAACGGCCGGGTGCGAGTAGAACCAGAAAAGGTGCTGGAAGAGAACGGGATCGCCCCCGAGTGCAGGGTCGAAGATGCCGACCCGCGCCAGGCGCTCAAACGCGAGCAGCAGGATCGTGATCGCGATCACCGGCGTTCCGAGGATCATAATCAGGCTGGTCGCATAGTGTGACCAGATAAACAGCGGCATGCGAAACCAGGTCATGCCCGGCGCGCGCATGGTGTGAATCGTGACGATGAAGTTAAGCCCGGTCAGGATCGACGAGAAGCCGTTGATAAAGATCCCGAGGCCGGTAGCGACAACGTAAGAGTTCGAGAAGGTCGTGCTGAAGGGTGTGTAGAAAGTCCAGCCTGTGTCCACACCGCCGGCCAGCAAGGCGTAGATCGTGATCACTCCGCCGAGCAGATAGATGTACCAACTAAGCAGATTGATTCTGGGAAACGCGAGATCTTTTGCGCCGATCATCATCGGGATGAGGAAGTTCCCCAGCGTCGCCGGTATCGACGGAATGAGGAAGAAAAAGATCATGATGATGCCGTGCTGAGTGAAGACCTTGTTGTAAGTGGTCGATTGGAGGAAGTCGCCTTGCGGTGTCAGCAGCTCGAGGCGAATCATCAACGCGTACAGTCCACCGATAAAGAAGAAGAACGTGATCGAGCCGAGATAAAGCAGCGCGATGCGCTTGTGATCCCTGGTCAACAACCACGACTTCAACCCGTATTGGGCGTTGATGTAGTTGACCTTCGGTGGAAGTGGTACTTCGTATGACTCTATTGGCTTCATAACTCAAATCTTTATCCACAGATTACACAGATTATCTGTTTCAATCCGTGTAAATCTGTGGTGAAAACTTACCTCTGACTCTGAGCCGGCGACGGACTCGCAGCGGGTGCCTGCTGCGTGCCCGCGGCTTGCAACGACTTGATGTACGCCATCAACTGCACCAACTGCTCCTCGCTGACCTGTCCCTGAAACGTCGGCATGATCGGCCCAAACCCTACAACCATCTTCGCCTGTGGATTAAGTATCGATTCGCGAAGGTAGGATTCGTCAACACGAACCGATTGGCCGTTCTGAAGTGGCGTGTCCTTTCCAAAAATGCCCACCAAGGCCGGACCGCGCCCACCTTCGCCGTTCGCGCCGTGACACGAAGCACAGCCCAGCGTTTGATACAACTGTTGTCCTGCCGCGGCAGGCGTCATGCTGCCCGTGTTCCCGCTCAACCAGTTATCAAACTCTCGCGGCTCCATGACGATCACCGATCCAATCATCCCCGAATGGTTCATGCCGCAATACTCTGCGCAGAACAGGTGATACGTTCCCGGCTTCGTCGCTTCGAACCAGAGCATCGTGTACCTACCGGGAACGACGTCAGCCTTCGTGCGAAACGCCGGCACGAAGAAGTCGTGGATCACGTCTTCCGAAGTCATGATCAGCCTGACCTTGCGTCCGACCGGCACGTGCAACTGGTTGATCTCGCGTTGTCCGGTTGCGTGCTGGATCTTCCACATCCACTGCTTACCGACAACGTAAACTTCCATCGCATTCGCAGGCGCTTTGTACTGTTCGAAGTAAACCTGCGCGCCCCAGCCAAACATCGTCATCGCGATGATGAACGGAATAATGGTCCAGAGCGTCTCGAGTTTGTGCGAACCGGCCACCGGACGTGGAATCTCATATGGCGTCCGCCGCCGGTAACGAATCACAAAGAAGATCAGCACCGCCGAGATGAGCAGCGCGAAAAAGAGCGTGACGCCCGAAAGATAGAAGTACAGCGCATCGACGCTCCATGAGAACGACGACGCACTATCGGGCACTAAGGGAATCCACGACTGCATCTAGGAAATCACGCCTCCAGTCTTTGGATTCGCCACGCCTCTCGGGTAGCGCGGTTTGAGAAGCAGCAGCATCGCGACAATACCAATGAGGCTAATCAAGCCGGCCACTCTCACGATTCTCATTACCACGAGACCATATCTACCGGTGCTTGGATCGTAGTGATAGCAGTAGAGCAGCAACTGTTCCACCGGCGAACCGATCTTATTTTCCGATGACTCGATCAAGCCGAGCCGGAGATCGCGTGCGGGATAATCGACACCGTAAAAGTAGCGCGCGAGTTTGCCGCCGGGCGTGGTCAACATGATTCCGCTGGCGTGTGCAAACTGTTTCGTCTCTTCGTCCCAGCGGTAATGAAACCCGACCGCCTCCGTCAGCTTTGTGATGCTTTCCTGTTCTCCGGTCAGGAAGTGCCAGCCGCTCGCGGCGCCGGCGCGCATCTTTTCGGGCAGGTAGTCGACGTAAACCTTCTTCTTGTCTGTCGCGAGCGCACTCGTCTCGCGCGGATCGATGCTCACCGTAACGACGTCAAACTCGTCGCCGACCTCAAACGGCAGCACGCGAAACGACGTCACCATGCTGTTCAGCACTTGAGTGCAGAGCCTGGGACATTCGTAGTAGACAAAAGAGAGTACGACCGGCTTCTTGCCGAAGTACTGACCGAGTTTCACTTGCTGACCATTCTCATCGCGAAAGACGAGATCGAGCGGCAACTGCTGATCGAGTTTTTGTTCGATCCGCACTTCTTTCAAAGCATTCGGCAGGCCGGTTGAAGGATTTCCGGGTTCACGCCGCGCGCCGTACAAAGGCGAGCTTGGTCCAGGTGGGGCTTGTGCGAACGCCGATGAAGCCAGGATAAAAACCATCCACAGATTACACAGATAAATACCAATCAGCCGGAGTCTTTTACCTGTGAAATCTGCGTAATCTGTGGACGACCTCATTGCAACTTCTTCTCCGTTTCCCTGCCTGAACTTGCCGCGGTCGGCATGCTGATCGCGTAGTCTTCCAGCTTGCCCACCGTTCCTTTTACACGTGTGGGCAAACCTTCGCCGGATACGACCTTGTCCATCGCCTGATCGATCGGCATCCCGACAACGTTACCCGAAGAGTCTTTCAACCCAGTTTTCAGGTTCTCTTGCCACTGTCCCAGCAACTCGCGATACTCAGCTTGCGGAATCGCCAGTTGGAGAGACTTATGACTTCCGTCTTCGAGAGTGATCCCAAATCCGGGCGCTGACTGAAGACGTGGCTCCGGTGGCAACCGCTGCTCCTTGGTCAGGGCCATCGGTCCGGGACCCGGTTCCTTCGCATGTTGCGCGTCGTAGAAGCGAAACAGCAGCCGCATTCCGAACGCAACCGCAATCGTCGCGATCGTCAACACTACGACAAACAACAGCACGCCGCGCACATTGACATCGCTCGTCTCGTGCGTCACCTCGACGTTGCGAATGTGCGAAACGTCGGGTGTCTCTGTTTTATGACCGTTGCTGTCTTTAGTTCGTGCCATTTATATAAATCTTGTGGTTAATGCCCGCCCGCGTGCATTTGTTCCAGCGTCGATTCAAACTGCGGATCGTTAATCGGGATCAACGCTCGTTTACTCAACTGCGACGTGAACAGCGCCAGCCACAATCCACCAAAACCCGCGAGCGCGATCAAGTCGAGCCAAATCCACTTGTGCTCTTTGCCGAAAGCCGGAACCAGCATCCACAACAGATCGATCGCTCGCATGAACAAGACCCACGTCGCGATCACGACCAGTTGTCGCGGGTTGCGTTTCAAGCTACGCGACAGCAGAAACAAAAACGGCGCCGCGAAATGCAGAATTCCGATCGCGATGATGATCGCGCCCCAAACACGGTCCGTGCGCCTGATGTACCAGCCAATCTCTTCGGGCGAATTGGCGGACCAGATAATCAAATACTGCGAGAACGCGAAGTAAGCCCAAAGCATCACGAGCGCCAGGAGCAACTTTCCGAGGTCGTGAAAATGGAGCGGCGCCACGATGCGCGTCATCGGTTGTTCTTTTGAGAGTCTCGCCATCACAGCGATGACGAACGCGAGCGCGCTCAAGCTCCACGCAGCGACGAAGATGAAACCGTAAATCGTCGAGAACCACTCGGGTTCCAACGACATGTACCAATCGACCGAAGCAAACGTGACCGTAAAGATGAGCGCCACCATTCCCGGTCCGCTCAGCAGGCGCATGTTCCTGGTGTAGCGATTGTCCGCGGTCCGATCTTGCGCTAGCGACCACTTGTTGAACAGGAACATGAGAGCGAGCCAGACGGCGAAGTAGATCGCGGCGCGAACCGTAAAAAACGGAAGATTGAGATATGGCGTTTTGAACTCCACCACCGCATGCTTTTTCAGTTCTGCCGGATCGAGCCAGTGATGATAAATGTAGTGAGCGCCGAGAATGACCGGAATAAACAATACCGCCATGTACGGCAAGGTTCGCGTCGCTGCTTCCAGCGAACGCCTGATTACTAATCCCCAACCGCCACCGGTCAGGTGTTGCAGCATCAGCAGCGCGATCGAGCCGACAGCGATTCCGGTCCAGAAAGTCCAGCCGACCAGATACGCTTGCAAGACCTGCTTCTTGTCCACGAACGCCATCGCGAACAGAACCACAAGAAAGACGATGCCCACGATCGCGGCTCGCTTCTGAAACGATGACATATTTGGAGGATTGAACGACGTGTTCATTCATGTCCTCCGGTTGTTGGTGTCGGCGATGGCGATGTTGGGGGTGGTGATTGTTGCAGCGACGGACTGCCTGACGGATTCGCGAGGTTTTGTTGACTCAACTGCAACGCACGGATGTAAGCAATGATCGCCCAACGATCCTGCACCGGAATCTGGGACGCATACGACGGCATCGCGCCCCAACCGTTTGTGATGGCGTCGAAGAAGTGTCCGACCGGCGCTTGTCGCAGTCGATCGTCGTTAAATGAAGCGGCGCGGCGGAAACCACGACGCACGATCATGCCGTCGCCGTTTCCGGTCAAACCATGACAGACGCTGCAAAAGATGTCGTAGCGCTGGTGCCCACGATCGACCATGTCTCTGGTAACTGGAAACGGGAACGTCTCGACATCGTCCGGAAACGAATTCACCTGTGCTTGTCCCGCCTGCGCCTGCCCTGCCTGCCCCTGCGCCTGAACTGCCTGTCCCTGAGTCGCCGGCGTTTTCTTTCCCGTGAAATAAGCGGTGTCGGTGCGCAGGAAGCCACGTGCTACTGTTCCCTGGATCGGCTGCCGGCTCGACATACCATCACCGAAGAACGTCGTGCCTCGGAACGGTTTCATCTTCGGCTGGTCCTGCATATCACGACGACAACCGGCCGTTATCAGGAGCAGCAGCAAAACCAGGAGCAGGGGCAGCTTGCAGGAGCGAGAAAGACGGTCCTCCACCTGCACACTGCTCCTGCCCCTGATCTTCCTGCTCCTGTCCACTGCTCCTGGCCCTGTCTTTTCAGACTTCGACATCATTAACTTCAACCGCATTCAAACTCTTCAACAACGAGACGACCTCGTCGTGCTTAAACTTCGGATCGTTTGCTTCCACCGCGAGAAAGAATCGATCGCGCGTGGCTAACGCAAAATTCGGCACATTGAAAACCGGATGGTACGGTTGCGGCAGCCGGTTGAGCACCAGCATTCCCAGCACTGCCGAAAAAGCCGCCGCCAGCACCGTGCATTCAAACGTGATCGGAATGAACGCAGGCCAACTGTTGTAAGGCTTGCCGCCAACGTTGATCGGGTAATCGATCACTTCGATCCAGTACTGCATCATGAACCCGGCAATTCCGCCGAGCAGTCCGCCGATGAACACGATCAGCGGCAAACTCGTGCGCGTAAACCCGATCGCTTCTGACAGTTCTTCGATCGGATACGGTGAATAACCGTTGATGCGCCGGTATCCGACCGAGTAGACCTTGCGTGCCGCGGCGACCAGGTCGCTCGGGTTCTCAAACTCAGCCATCACACCGTAAAGCGGCGGTACGTGACGGCGATGTCCCGGAAACGCTGGTCCACCTGCCGCTGCCGGCTGCGCAAGTTGTCTATCGTCCCTCTCCAACCTATTCCTCCACTTCCGCTTCGGGAAGAATCGTGCGCATCTCAAAAATCGAAATCATCGGCAGGAAGCGAATAAACAGAAACAGCAGCGTAAAGAAGAATCCGATGGTGCCGACAAACATCGCCCAGTCCCACTGCGTCGGCTCGTACATTCCCCAGGACGACGGCAGGTAGTCGCGATGCAAACTCGTAACGACGATCACGAAGCGCTCGAGCCACATGCCGATGCTCACGATGAACGAAATGATCCAGAGCGCGAGCAGGTTCGAGCGAATCTTCTTAATCCACAAAAACTGCGGCGTGATGATGTTGCAAAGGATCAGCGCCCAGTAGTAAACCGAATAAGGTCCATGCATGCGGTTCCAGATCATGAACCGTTCATACTTGTTGCCGCTGTACCAACCGAAGAACGCTTCCATGATGTAGCCGTAACCGACGATCAATCCGGTGGCGAGCATCACCTTGGCCATGTTGTGCATGTGCTTCATCGTGATGAAGCCTTCGAGACCGTAAAAACGGCGCAAGGGAATCGTCAGCAACAGCACCATCGCAAAGCCCGCGTAGATGGCGCCGGCGACGAAGTACGGCGGAAAGATCGTCGCGTGCCAGCCCGGAATGATGCCGACGGCGAAGTCGAAACTGACGATCGTGTGCACTGAAAGCACGAGCGGTGTCGCGAGTCCTGCGAGCAACAGGTAGGCCATTTCGTAGCGATGCCAGTGACGTGCGGAACCGCGCCAGCCCATGGCGAGCATGCCGTAAAGAATCTGGAAAAACTTGCTGCGGGCGCGATCGCGAAGCGTGGCGAAGTCGGGAATCAGACCGACAAACCAGAACATCGCGGAGACGGTTGCGTACGTCGAAACCGCAAAGACGTCCCACATCAGCGGGCTGCGAAACTGCGGCCAGATCCCCATCGTGTTTGGATAAGGAAACAGCCAGTACATCAGCCACGGCCGGCCAAGGTGGAAGATCGGATACATGCCGGCCTGAGCGACGGCAAACAACGTCATCGCTTCAGCGAAGCGATTGATCGACGTGCGCCAGCGTTGTCGCAGCAGCAGCAGAATCGCGGAGATCAGCGTCCCAGCGTGACCGATTCCGATCCACCAGACGAAGTTGAGAATGTCGATGCCCCAGGCGACCGGGACGTTCACGCCCCAGAGTCCGATACCGACGAACACGAGGTTAGTGATGGCCAGCAGCATCAACTGGAAGAGCGCGAAGGACATCGCAAAGCCGAAGAACCACGCCAGCGACGTCTTTCGTTTCAAGACGATCGAGCTGATCTTGTCGGTCACTGATGCGAACGTCAGCCCCGGATCGATCACGGGCGTCGTCGAATGCATTGGACCTTCGGTGTATGGTTTCTCTGGCTCTTCCATTTCCTTCTGTTTAGAGTTCAACCTTTAGGTTGTCTTTTCGCGAAGCCGCAAGCTAAAGCTTGAACTCTGAACCTATCCGTGACGTTCTGACGTTCGCTCAATCTCCGGATTCGGGTTTTTCAAGTGCGTCAAGTAAGTCGTGCGCGGGATGGTATTCAACTCTCCGAGCAACGAATAATTGCGCTCGTCCGCTTTCAACTTCGACACACGACTGTTCGGATCGTTGATGTCGCCAAAAACGATCGCTTCCGTCGGACAAACTGCCTGGCAAGCAGTCACTACTTCACCGTCACGCAGTTTGCGATCTTCGAGTTCAGCCTGAATCTTTCCACTCTGAATGCGCTGCACGCAGTAAGTGCACTTCTCCATCACGCCGCGGCTGCGCACTGACACGTCGGGATTGCGCATCAATTGATACGTCGGCGTATCCCAATCCTGATAAAGGAAGAAGTTGAACCGGCGCACCTTGTACGGACAGTTGTTGGAACAATACTTGGTGCCGACGCAACGGTTGTAAACCATGTCGTTCAGGCCTTCAGCGCTGTGCACCGTGGCGTGGACGGGACAGACAGGTTCGCACGGCGCGTTCTCGCAGTGCATGCACGGCACGGGCATGAAGTTCGTGCCTTCGGGGTGATTCGGATCGAAACCCCTGAAATAGGTGTCGAGGCGAATCCAGTGCATCTCGCGGCTGCGCACGACTTCCTTCTTCCCGACGACAGGAATGTTGTTTTCTGACTGGCAGGCGATCGTACAGGCGTTGCAGCCGATGCAGTTGTTCAGATCGATCGCCATGCCCCAGGCGTAGTTGGGCGCGTTTGGAGCCTGGTCCTTGTAGTTGTAATCGGGCGGATAGAGCGTTGGGAGCTGGTGCTCTTCGTGCTTCTCGCCGTGCAGAAAATGGTCGAGCGTTTCTGAACGAAGGATGTCGCGCTCTTCGCGTGCGAAGTTCGGGTCCTCGAGGTTGAAATGCAGTTGTGTTGTCGCTAGTTGATACTGCGTTCCCGCGCTTCGTACCTGTATGCCGCTCGTGGACCATGGTGCGGCCGCTGTGCGAAGGCTGTAGGCGTCAAACCCGATTGGCTCTGCGTCAGTTCCACTGCCGACACGTCCCGCCAAACGACGGCCGTAACCGAGATGAACGGTGATCACGCCATCAGGCTGACCCGGCATGATCCACAAGGGCACAAGAAGCGTTCGATTCTGCTGATCCACCAGATCGACAAGCGGAACGTAATGTTCGCGGCCTTTCGTGGCGCCGCGATTGGTACCCTGGTTAACCAGTTGTTGCGCCGAATGGGGGCTGACGATGGCGACGTTGTCCCACGTGACTTTCGTTAGTGGTTTCGGTAGCTCCTGGAGCCAGCCGTTGTTAGCAAAGCGGCCGTCGTGGATCGAAGGGTCGGTTCGGAAGACTAACTCAAAACCGCTAGCGGGTTGTGCGGCCGGAACCGGTGCCTGGGTTCCCCATGCGGGGTTGAGTGAGACAGTCTTCACGGGAAACGCCGAATTAGCAACAAACCCATCGTGAATTGACTGACGCCAGAACGACTCAAAATCAGGGGCAGGAGAAGAAACAGGGGCAGGTGCAGGTTGTGCAGGTGCAGGTGAACTTGAAGGCGCGGCGCCGGCCTGCCCCTGTCTTGCTGCTCCTGCTACTGTCGTTCCTGCTCCTGCTCCTGTAGTTCCTGCTCCTGATCTTCCCTGCGTTTGCCAGAAAGTCTTGACGATCTCGTACGGCTTGCGGTCGTACTGGTCTGAAAACACGGCCAGCAGTTCATGGGCTGACTTGCCTTCGTGCAACGGCTCGATCAGCGGTTGCATGATAGTCACGGTGCCGTCGTAGGAACGCGTGTCGCCCCACGATTCGAGGTAGTGTGCGGCGGGCACGTGCCAGTGACAGAGTTGCGTAGTCTCGTCTTTGTACTCGCTGAGGTGAACGCGAAGTTCCGCTTTCTTCAGGCGTTCGAAATCCAGCTTGAGATCAGCAGGCGTGTTGTAGACCGGATTGCCGCCGACGATCACCAGCAACTGCACGCGTCCGGCGTCGATATCGTTGACGAGATCCTGTAACGACTCACGCTGATCGACAGAATTGGCTTCGATCGGATCGGTATAGAAAACCGTCTTGCCGGCGTTTCCGAGCGCGTTGTTCATCGCGTGCGCCAGCGCGTGAATCGCTGGCGGCTGATTGTCGCCCGCAAGCACGATGCTGGTGCCGCGATGCTGCTGTAGATCGCGAACCAGCGGCTCGATCCACGAAAGGTTTGGAGCGGTCGCACCCGACGGCGCCGGAGCACCCACTCCAGCCGCGATCGCCTTCGCAATACCATCGAACTCGCTTGGTTTAACTTCAAAAACGTGGTCAGCCATCGCACCCGTGTTCGACGGCGTGGTCTCGACGACATAAAGACGGTTCATGTCGCGATTCTTCTCGTTGACGCGCCGGCGTCCGATGAATTCGCGCGAGTAGCGCAGGTTTCCGGGGAATGTCGGTGAAAGAAAGTCACAGTCGAGCGAGAGAATTCGCTGGGCCTGATCGAAGCGGTAAGTCGTGTTTACCGGTTGGCCAAAAGCCATGACCGCACCGGCACGAGCGTTATCACGATTAGCAGGCTCGTACTGATGCCACTTCGCTTGTGGGAGCGCCGTGAGCAACTCTCTCATCTGCGCGGCAAGCGTCGGCGAGATGATTGTCTCGGTCAGAAAGCGAATGCCCGCGCCCTGCTTCGGACGCTGCTCGTCGAGCTTTGAACGCATCTCGCCAACAAACGCCGTCCACGTGCGAATGTCTTCGCGAAAAGTCAGCGTTTGGGAACGATCCGGATCGTAAAGACCTAGAATTGATGCTTGCGCGAAGATGTCAGTGGCGCTTGAGCCACGCGCATCGCGAATCGGATCTTCAGGCGGAAAGTCGAGGGGCCGGTTGTTTGGATGCTCGGGATTGCCCTCGATCTTTGTGGGCCGGCCTTCGTTACTACGAACCAGAACCGGTATCGCCGCGCCCAAAAGTGGCGCCGCCGTCGCAAAGAAAAGCGCCTTGCCCGGAACTTGATCTTCCGGCTGATTGACGTAAGGAACGATCTTTTCGGGTGGCTGAAACACGCAACCACTCAAACCCGCGAGCGCAAGAGAAGCTCCCATCAACTTAAGGAAGGTGCGGCGCTCAAATGGATCGTTCCAGCCTTCAGCTTGTTGCGGAAACTCACGCGCTACAAAATCTCGGAAAACCGGAGTGTCAGCCAACTCCTCCAGGCTGCGCCAATACTTCTTACCGGTGCGCGTCGTTTCACCGTCTTGCAGTGAAAGAATGTGATCGCGCATCAGCTTGAAGTTTATGTGACGATCGCTATCGCTCATTTCAATCGTTACCGGTGACAGGTGGAACAACTCTCCAGAATCTTCCGTCCCTGAATCTTGTATTCATTTACCAACTGCTTGCCTTTTTCCAGTTCTTTCGCGGTCTTGTTTTCCGGCCGCCACTCCATGTTGAAGATTTGCTCAACCGGACGCACGAATCTTTCCGGCGCTCGGTGACACTCCAAACACCACTCCATCTGTAGCGTTGCCGCCTGATATGCGATCGGCATGTTGTCAACACGGCCGTGGCAAGTCGAACAGCCGACGCCTTTTTTCACATGAATGCTGTGATTGAAGTAGGCGTAGTCCGGAAGGTCGTGGACGCGGATCCACTCGATGGGTTTGCCGGTGCGGAAACTCGCGCGCACAGGCTCAAGGTAGGGGCTATCGGCCCAGATCTGCTTGTGACAACTCATGCACGTCGTCGTCGAGGGCAATCCTGCCGAGGCGGATGTTTCCACTGACGTGTGACAGTAACGACAGTCGATGCCGTCGTCTCCGACGTGGTGTTTATGACTGAATTGGACCGGTTGTTGTCGTTCGACCCACTGGCCCGTGTTCCACGACGAGCGGTTCAACTCAACCGCGACCCACAAAAGCGCAACAGCAATAAAAAGCGCGCCATAGATTGTGATTTTCGCCAGTGCGTTGGTGCTGTGGTGAAAAATTTGTGGCATCGCCGCAGAATTAGCAGAATTTAATCGTGAGCTCTAAAACTACGAGCGAAGATCAAACTACAGAAAGTTGTTTTGGGCGGTTCAAAGCGTACTTTACCAAATGGAATCGATTTTTCAAATTAGTAAGAATACTTGTAGGGGTGGCCCTCCGTGGCCACCCCATCCGGAAAGAAAGATGGGGTG
>JBIOVO010000140.1:0-26448 GCA_044867735.1 Pyrinomonadaceae bacterium
GTTTCACGACCCGCATTGTAGGGGTGGCCCTCCGTGGCCACCCCAGCCTCAAAGTTTGACGGACGAACAACTACCGTGATAGTTTATGCATCTATGCAGTCTTTATGCAACTAATATGCATATATGAATAAGAGAGAGCGGCAACAAAAAATACTGAGTTTGATACGTGCGAAACCCATCGGCACGCAGGAAGACCTGCGCGCACTGCTCGAAAGCACCGGCGTTCCGGCAACCCAATCCAGCGTCTCCCGAGATCTCGAAGAACTGGGCGTCGTCAAACATCACGGGCACTACACACTGCCGCGCACCAACGGCGCCGCCGTGCGCGGCCTGCTGAGTTTAGACCACGCGGGCGACGTTTTGGTAATCGCTCGCACTGTTCCCGGGCTCGCTTCCGCCGTCGCGGTTGAGATCGACGCGGCTGCGATTCCGGAGATCGTCGGCACGATCGCCGGCGAGGACACGATCTTCATCGCGGTCCGCGACGCGAAATCGCAGCGAATCGCAATCAAGGAAATCTGGGCGTTGTTTGGCACTCAACAATCATAGGACACAGATGAACACGGACATTAAGAAAATAGTTCTTGCATACTCGGGTGGTCTCGATACTTCGGTGATGCTGCGCTGGCTGAAGGAACAGTACCAGTGCGAAGTGGTTTGTTACTGCGCCGACGTGGGCCAGGGCGAGGAGTTGTCGGGTCTTGAAGAAAAAGCACACGCAACCGGCGCGTCAAAATTCTATGTCGAGGATCTGCGTGAAGAGTTTGTGCGTGATTACGTCTGGACCGCCGTCAAAGCAAATGCAGTTTACGAAGGCGTGTACCTGATGGGCACTTCCCTCGCCCGCCCCGTGATTGCCAAACGCCAGATCGAGATCGCGCAGAAAGAGGGCGCCGATGCCGTCGCGCACGGAGCCACCGGCAAAGGCAACGACCAGGTCCGTTTCGAACTGACTTACTACGCGCTGCAACCCGATATCAAAGTGATCGCGCCGTGGCGCGAGTGGGATTTCAAAGGTCGGATGGATCTGATCGGGTACGCGAAGGACCACAACATCCCTGTCACCGCGACGGCTGAGAAGCCTTACTCGACCGACGCCAACCTGATGCACATCTCTTATGAAGGCGGCATTCTCGAAGATCCGTGGGCCGCGCCGCCGGAGAATATTTTTCAACTAACGCGTTCGCCGGAAAGCGCCCGCGCCGAGGCACAAACAGTCGAGATCTCTTTCGTTAAAGGTGAGCCGGTGGCAATCGATGGGAAGCAGCTCGATCCGGTCGCATTGCTCGAGACGCTGAACAAGCTTGGCGGCGAACACGGCATTGGCCGCGTCGATCTGGTTGAGAACCGTTTTGTCGGCATGAAGTCGCGCGGCGTTTACGAAACACCTGGCGTGACGATCCTGCACGCCGCACATCGCGCACTCGAGTCGATCACACTCGATCGCGAGGTGATGCACCTGCGTGATTCGATGGGAGTGAAGTTCGCGGAGTGTGTCTACTACGGTTTCTGGTTCGCACCTGAATTCAAGCTGATGCGAAAAATGATCGACGAGACTCAGGCAACCGTGAGCGGCGATGTTCGTCTAAAGCTCTTCCGCGGTAACGCGATCGTCGTCGGACGTCGCTCGCCGCACTCGCTGTACGACGAGAAGGTCGCGACGTTCGAAGCCGACACGGTTTACAACCAGCGCGATGCTGAAGGCTTCATCAAGCTCAACGCGCTACGACTCCGGTTAGGAGGTGGAAGATGACGCAACAACCAATCAACGTCATTGACGTCGACAAGGTCGGATCGGCAACGTCGCCGCTGAACCTGGCGAAGACGCTCGCGCTTGTCTCTTCGTCCGTCGCAACACAGGCCGGCGACGTGGTCGTGGTGCGCGCACTCACCGACAGTGCCACTTACAACATGCTCGAACTCCCGACCGGACGACTCGCGAAGATCAATCCGGGAGATCTGTTGGTTGGCGTGCTCGGACGGCGTCGCGCGTTGAAGGGATTCGTCGGCGACGTTCCGCCAACTCTCAAGAGCGGCGATCAACTTCATCTGCTCAACATGGGCGGTGTGATTGGCTACTGCACCGGGCATCACTCGAGTCTGGGCGACGCGATCAAACTGGAAGTGATCGGATTGGTGTGTGATGAAGCGGGGCGCGTGCTGAACATCGCCGACGCCGCGTTGCCGTTGCGAACAACGCTCGGTGATACTGCGCCGATCGTGATGATCGCCGGTACGAGCATGAACAGCGGCAAGACATACGCGGCCACGGAACTGATCAAACAAGCAACACGCGCGGGCTTGCGCGTTGCGGCAGCAAAGCTTTCCGGAGTTGCCTGCCTGCGGGACACGTTGAATATGTCCGACCACGGCGCGGTGGCGACCGCGAGCTTTCTCGATTGTGGTTTGCCGTCAACGGTTGATGTCGCAGATCTCGCGCCTTCGGCGAAAGCCATCATCGCGAAGCTCAATCAAATTTCTCCGGATCTGATCGTGATTGAGTTGGGCGATGGAATTCTTGGTGGCTACTCGGTCGAGACGATTTTTGCTGATGCCGAACTGCTAGAGGCCACGGCGGCGGTCGTGTTCTGCGCGTCTGACTATGTCGGCGCGTGGGGCGGGATTGAATTGTTGCGACAAAAAGGAGTGGAAGTCGATGTGATTTCCGGATCGGTCACGGACTCGAGCATGGGCGAAGACTACATCAAGTCGCAGTTCAGTGTGCCCGCGGCAAACGCGCGACGCGAAGGTACGACGCTATTTGAGTTGGTGATGGCAAAGGTGAACGCAAAGCACTCTCGCGTGGAGCAGTTTGTTTAACCACAGATGAACACAGAAAGAACGGATCAGAAAATTCGAGTAGGGATCTTTGGTGGCTCCGGGTACGGCGGCTCGGAGTTGCTGCGTATTCTGCTGTTCAATCCGGCGGTGGAGTTGGTTTTCGTGACGGCGAACGAGCAGGCTGGGAAGCCGGTCGCGGAGGTCCATAAGAACCTGAACGGTCTGACGCAACTGAGCTTTATCAAGACGCCGGAAGATCTCAAAAGCATCGACGACGTCGACTGTGTTTTCTTCGCCCTCCCGCATGGGCAGGCGATGGAACTCGTGCCGCGTCTGCCTGGCAATATCAAGGCGATCGATCTGTCCGGAGATTTTCGCCTGCGCGACCAGGAGGTTTTCGAGAAGCACTACAAACAACCGCACACTGCGATCGGGGCACAGGCTGAGTTTGAGTATGGTTTGACCGAGACGAATCGCGCAGCAATCCGAACCGCTCGTTTGATTGCTAATCCGGGTTGCTTTGCGACCGCCACGTTACTCGGCCTGGCGCCGCTAGTTGCTAATGGATTACTAAGCGGGCGTGTCGTAGTCGATGCCAAAACAGGATCTTCAGGCTCCGGCGCCAAGGCTGCGTCCAACACACATCATCCTCAGCGGATGACTTCGTTTTACGCGTATAAGCCTTTCACGCATCAGCATGTGCCGGAGATCGAACAGGAATTGGATCGCGTTGGCGATTGGACTAGTGAACTCGTCTTCATGACGCATTCACTGCCGGTTGCGCGCGGCATCTTTGCGTCGATCTACGCCGAAGCCAAACACGAGATGAGAGAGGACGAGTTGCACAATCTCTTCGCCGAGTACTACCGCGACTCCTTTTTCATTCGCCTGGTTAACGGTTCACCCGACATCAACTGGGTGAAGACGACTAACTTCTGCGACATCGGCTTCGCCGTGCGTGGGAAACAGCTCGTCGTATTTTCGGCGCTCGATAACCTGGTAAAGGGCGCCGCCGGTCAAGCAGTGCAGAACATGAACCTGATGTTCGGATTGGATGAGAAGACCGGGTTATTGTTGATCGGTACGAATCCGTAGGTCTTCCTTTGCGTTTGCTTTGCGGCTTTGCGTCTTTGCGTGAGAAATCTCTTTTGCTTATGTCCACATCGATAGTAAACAGCGAGGAGCATTACCAACTCGCGACCTACAAGAAGATGCCCATCGTCGCCGACCGCGGCGAAGGCGTCTGGCTGTACGCCAGCAACGGCGATAAGTATCTCGATCTCTACGGCGGCCACGCTGTCGCCGCCACCGGCCATTGTCATCCCCACGTCGTCAACACGATCAAGGACCAGGCATCCCAGCTAATCTTCTACTCCAATCTCGTCTACTCCACCGCACGCGCACGCGCTGCCGAGAAACTCGTCTCCATTGCCCCGAAGCCGCTCGGCAAAGTTTTCTTTTGCAACTCCGGCACTGAAGCGAACGAAAACGCCATGCGCATGGCGCGCATGACCACACAACGCGAAAAGATCATCACCTTCTCCGGCGGTTTTCACGGGCGCACGGCCGACGCGATCAGTGCCACGTTCCTCGGCAAGTATCGTGAGATCGGAAAGCCGAACGTCCCGGGCCACGTGGAAGCAGAGTTTGGCAACATCGATTCCGTGCGTGAGCTCGCAGACGATACCGTCGCTGCGATCATGCTCGAGCCGATTCAGTCGATGGCCGGCGTGCGCAAAGGCCACGCAGATTTTTATCGTTCGCTACGAGCGTTGTGCGACGAGCGCGGCATCGTGTTGATTTACGACGAAGTACAAACCGGCGTGGGACGCACGGGTGAATGGTTCTTTGCCGGTAGCGAAGCGGGCGCGGGGGTAGTGCCCGACATCATCACACTCGCGAAAGCGTTGGGAAGCGGTGTTCCGGTTGGCGCTTGTGTGGTTAACGAAAGCATCGCCTCTCACATCAAGGAGAACGATCTCGGTACGACTTTCGGCGGTGGGATGCTGGCGATGGCAGCAGTCACGGCGACTCTCGAAGCGATCGAGAACGATCGCATGTTGGAGAACGTGAAAAGAGTTGAAGAGTATTTGCGAAGCCGGTTGGCGGATCGAGTAGTCGCCGTCCATGGTCTCGGTTTCCTGTTGGGCCTGGAGTTCAAAGACAAGGCCGCTGGGATTCATAAGGCATTGCTCGATCGAAAGATCATCACCGGAACGTCGAGCAATCCGAATGTATTGCGATTGTTGCCGCCGCTGTGTTTGCACGAAGAACACGTCGATCTGTTGGTCGAGGCACTCGACGGATGAACTTCTTAAACACAATCGATTTATCGCGGGCGCAACTAGATCAGTTGATCGAGTCGGCGTTGCGGTTTAAGCGCGGCGAGGATCTGTCGAAACCGCTTGCCGGTAAATCCGTTGCACTCGTGTTCTTCAATCCGAGCTTGCGGACGCGCGCGTCGATGCAGGTGGGCATTTACGAGCTGGGCGGAAATGCCGTCGTACTCGAACCCGGTGGAACGAGTTGGACGCTCGAACACCGCGAAGGCGCGGTGATGGACGCCGATAAGACTGAACATGTCGCGGAGTTTGTGCGTGTGCTCGAGCGATATGGCGTCGCGATCGGAGTCCGAACCTTTGCGTCGCTAAAAAACTGGGCGGAAGAGCGCACCGATCCGGTCCTCAACGCTTTTGCAAGATACGCATCGGCGCCAATCATCAATCTCGAATCGGCGATGCATCATCCCTGCCAATCGCTGGCAGACATGATGACGATTCGCGAAAAGCTCGGCGCCGGGCGTAAACGCGTAGTGCTCACATGGGCGTGGCATCCAAAGGCGCTTCCGATGGCCGTGCCGAATAGTTTTGCGCTCGCATCAGCGCAGATGGGACACGATCTCGTGATCGCGCATCCCGAAGGTTACGAGCTTGATGAAGAGTTGATCGAAACCTCGCTGGCGCTCGCGACCAAAGCCGGCGGCAGCCTCCAGATCACAAACGACATCGACGCGGCGCTCTCCGGCGCCGAAGTCATCTATGCGAAGAGCTGGGGTGCGAAACAGTTTTACGGCAATACCGATAAGGACATCGCCACGCGCGCGCAGCACCGGAGCAGGTGGATTGTTGACGAAACAAAGATGTCGCTGACAAACAGCGCGATCTTCATGCACTGTCTGCCGGTGCGCCGCAACGTAATCGTTACGGATGGCGTAATCGATTCACCGGCGTCGGTGGTAATCGATGAAGCTGAGAACAGGTTGCACGTGCAGAAGGCGATCATGTCGTCAGTGCTAGGTGGTTAATATGGCCCAGACAATCGACGATCAGTTACGGTTGGACCTGCTGCGAGAAGCGTTGCCATACATTCAACGTTTCAAAGGACAGACGTTTGTCGTCAAGCTCTCCGGCAAGGTCACTGAAGTACAGGAAAACCTCATCTCGCTGGCCGAGGAGTTGGCGTTACTACACCAGGTCGGTATTCGCATCTGCGTCGTACACGGCGGCGGCAAGCAGTTGAGTGAACTGGCGAAGAAGCTCGGCATCGAACAGACGATCATCGAGGGCAGGCGCGTGACCGACGACGCC
Organism: Pyrinomonadaceae bacterium; assembly: GCA_044867735.1. Classification (GTDB taxonomy): domain Bacteria; phylum Acidobacteriota; class Blastocatellia; order Pyrinomonadales; family Pyrinomonadaceae; genus PSRF01. The sequence goes on from JBIOVO010000140.1 coordinate 6,369, forward strand.
ACACTCGAAATGGCCAAGATGATCTTCGCCGGAAAGATCAATACCGACATTCTGGCCGCACTGCGACATCGCGGGAGCGAAGCTGTTGGTTTGTCAGGTGTTGATGGGAACATCGTGCATGCGGCACGGCGTCCGCCGAAGGAGATCCTGAACCGCGAGACAGGCGTGCGTGACAAAGTTGATTTCGGACACGTCGGCGATGTCGTCCAGATCAACTCAAGATTGTTGACCGTGCTGCTGGACCATGGGTATCTGCCGGTGATCTCGTCGTTGGGAGCAGACGATGAGGGCATGGTTTTCAATATCAACGCCGACACGATCGCGGCCGAGATCGCGGTCCAGCTACAGGCTGAGAAACTGATCCTGCTGAGTGACGTCGATGGGATCTACCTGACGCCAGGTGATCCGGACACCAAGCTCTCGCGACTCACAGCAGCCGAGGCAAATGAACTAGTCAGCAGTGGTAAAGCCTCCGGCGGAATGATTCCGAAACTCCAGAGCATCGCCATTTTGTTGCAGCGTGGCGTTCACAGCGCCCACATCATCAGCGGCACGAAGCGAAACGCACTGCTTTCCGAAGTCTTTACTGACAAAGGCACCGGCACAATGATCGTCGCCTAAAAGCAAAAACCAACTCACGCAAAGACGCAAAGGCGCAAAGAAAAACGCAAAGGAAGACCCCCGGAACCACAGGTCTTACCTTTGCGCCTTTGCGTGAGAAAACCTTTTACGCTACTCACCCTAACGGCGATTGCGGCAGAAATCGATCCCGATCATACGGCGGGTCTTCACGTTCAGGCATCGGATCGTTCGGCCAATCGTGCGCCCACTGCCGCCGGTGTTCATCGTCAGCGTAGTACTTTAGATAAGTCTGATTATCTTCCTCACTACCGCTTCCCGTTAAATCAATCATGTAAGCGTAACTCGGGTTCTCAGGAAAGAGCACCGCCTCTTCGCGCAAGCCATCGTGATAAAGATAGTCGTAGAGTTCGGGATCTGAGAGATGGTTCGTGTGCAGCAAGTAAGCGCCAAGCGAAGCCATCCGCTCGATGATCTCCTTCAACTTTGTTCGCAGCGTGTCCTTATCAAGCGAGTCGGGCGCGGGAACTTCCAACCCGGAATTCTCGAGCAGGCGCATGACACTAATCGGCTCGGCGGTTTCGTATTCGAGTACGTGCCGGAGAAACTCCTCCTCCATGTCAGCAGGCATCGACTCGAGCGACGTAGTGCTGCCGCCGAGTTTCTTCAACTCGGCGCGGAGTTTTGCGATACGTTCTTCCTGATTGGGTTCTTCGGCAAATTGAATGTAACTCATCTTCTGGCTCCTTAAGGTTAGAGGTTAAGGTTTGAGGTGCCTGCGGAGTTCTGTGAGGCCCTCCGTACGTTTAGCGAATTTTGAGTGGGTTGCTGCGCATTGTGCGGCGTGAGGCGTGAAAAGTAAAGTCGAGAGAATTAACCACAAAGACACAAAGACACTAAGCTCTTTTAATTTAAGCTTAGTGTCTTTGTGTCTTTGTGGTTAAAAAACCTGCCGTGATTAAGAACGTGGGATGGCTGGCGCGGTGAACATCTCGAGTTTTTCCATCCCCAGGCTCGTCTCGATCTCCTCGATCCGCTTCAGCGCCGACTCGAATCCACCACCACCAAACTCCTGCGCTTCGATCTCTTCAAACTTCGCCGCGAGTTCATCCAACTCCGTTTCGCCGACCGCGACCTTCCACGCGGGAAAGATCACCGTATCCTCAAATGCAGCGTGATGCTCGTACATCCTCGTGAACGACTCCATCGCATTCACCAACTTCTCAACCTGGTTCGAAGGGATCCGATCCGCTTTGGTTACTTCCAACAAGTAATCGGTGATCTCGCGACCGCGCGCATGCTGGGCCAGGAGCACATCGACGTACGTGGCTGCCAGTGCCGGAGTTCGTTTGAGTGTAGGAAAGATGAAAACTTCTTCCAGCTTCTTCTCGTGATAGTCCTCGCCAAAGACTCGAAACAGCGTCGCTACTTTTTCGAGCGCCTCAGGCGGAACTGACGCCGGATCATGCCGCAGCCTCGTAGCCGATTCTCGATAGATCAGCAAAGCACGACGCAGTATGCCGTGTTCTCGCATCAGATCTTCCACGGCAGTGACCTCAACGGGGGTGACTTCGCCGGGCGCTGGCCCATCCTTGCGCTCGTCATCATTGGTTGCGCTGCCGGTAGTATTCGATGTCGGCCGGCAGGCACTTAACAAAACACCGGCGCCGGCGAGTGAAATGCCGGTTAAGAGTTGTCTTCTTTTTTCGTCCAACTGAAATCCCCTCATGATTCAATCTCTTGAAGCGCTTTGATATTACTCCGGCCGCGACGTAGACTAAACAAAAATCTAAAACTGTTGAGTTGGGTTGGATGGATAACGAAGCAATCGCGCGCCGATTCTACCGCCTCGCGGCACTGATGGAGATACGCGGTGACGATCCTTTTCGCTGGCGTTCGTATCGCAACGCTGCGGAAGCGATTGAAGTGTGGCCGACGCCTTTGAAAGAGATTGCCGAGAAAGACGGCGTCGCGGGTTTGCAGGAAATACCGGGAGTCGGCAAAGCGATCGCCGGAAAAGTGATCGACTTGTTTAATCGAGGAACTTTCGACGCGTGGGAACGCCTCACTGCCGAAACTCCCGAAACGCTCCTCGATCTGACCGAACTTTCGGGCATCGGCCCAAAGACCGCCGCCCTGCTCCATCAGCGTTACAAGATCTCTTCACTCCCGGAACTCAAAGCATTCGCCGCCTCCGGCGGCCTCGAAACAATTGACGGCATTGGTCCAAAAACCGCCGAGAAGATTAAAGAAGCACTAGACGCCACGGTGTCAGAGTAAGAGCCACTAAAAGACACCAAGGCCCATGTTTAGCAAACTATTTTTTGTGTTTTTTGTGCTTTATTGTGGCTAACTTTTAAGCCGACTTGTGGCAGAATGAGGCTCCTATGAGCAAAAAGATGAAACGCCGTGATTTCATGCGCAATGGAGCGGTGGCTGGGTTGGTTTTGGCGGGTGCGAAGAATGAGGTCAGCGGGTTTCCCGCGATCCTCAAACAGAACACCTTCAAACCACTCGTGATCGCTTCCGCTAATGGTAACCGCTTCAAAAACGGTGGCAACGTCACTGCCGTCCAGAAGGCGTTCACGATGATGACCGAGGGCGCCGACGTGCTCGATGCGGTGATCGCGGGCGTCAACATTGTCGAACTCGATCCACTCGACGACAGCGTGGGTTACGGTGGTCTGCCCAACGCTGACGGCGTGGTCCAACTCGATTCGTCCGTCATGCACGGTCCAAAGAAGCGCGCGGGCGCCGTAGCCTGCCTCGAAGGCGTGCGCACTCCTTCGCTGGTTGCCAGGGCCGTGATGGAGAACACGGATCACCATCTCATCGTCGGCAAGGGCGCACAGGACTTCGCACGCAACATGGGCTTCAAGATCGAGGACGATCTCAACACTGAGAACTCACGCAAAAAATGGCTCGAGTGGAAACGCAGATCCGACCCGGAGCACTATCTCGATCCGAAGAAACGAGCCGAAGCCGGACGACGCGCAGCGCTCGAGATGCTCGCCGCAGGTCTCCTGCGTGAGGAGAACATGCACGGCACGATCAACTGCGACGCCATCAACGCCAAAGGCGAGATCTGCGGCGTCACGACGACGAGCGGACTCGCGTGGAAGATTCCCGGACGAATCGGCGACTCACCGATCCTCGGCGCCGGTCTCTACGTCGATGGCGCGATCGGCGCCGCCGGCTCAACCGGTCGTGGTGAAGCAAACCTCTACAATCTTTGCTCCTTTGTGATCGTCGAGGAGATGCGTCGCGGCACTAACCCGAAGGACGCGGGCATGGAAGTGCTAAACAGGATCAAGAACAACACAATCGAGAAGCGACTCCTGAACAGCCGCGGCCTGCCAAACTTCGGCATTAGTTTCTACATTCTGAATGCAAAAGGTGAGTTTGCGGGTGTGACGATGTATGAGGGCGGGTCGTTTGCGATGTGCAATGAGAATGGACCGCAAACACTGAAGGCCGAACCACTCCTCCAAGGCAAGCCAAGCGACTAGTAACGAACAGTTTTTTTACCACAAAGACACTAAGACACTAATTAAGAAATCATCTTTGTGTCTTCGTGCCTTTGTGGTTCAAATCATTCCCGCTTATTGCGCGCTGGGATCTCCCTGCATCATGCCGAAGATGTTTCCTTCGGTGTCTTTGCAGTAAACCAACCAACCCATTCCCGGTATCGGCATCTTGGGCAGGGCGATTTGTCCGCCGTTCGCCAGTGCAGTTTCCGTCGATGCATCGACGTCGGCCACGTCAACTGTGCAGACGTATGCGATCACAGCCTGCCCGTCGATCTCGCCATGACGCTGCATCAGGCCACCATTGATTCCCGGTTGATCGTCGGGGCCGGTAGTGACGAGCCAGTACTCCATCGGTCCTTCCCACTTCTGAAAGGTCCAACCAAACAACGTTTGATAAAAGTTTACGGCGCGATTCGGATCGCCCGCATGAATCTCAAAATGAACCACTCTCGGCATCAGTTAGTTCTCCTTTAATGTTCGACTATGTGTTGGCCGTGGCCGGCGTGCTTCCATATTTCTGCGTAGCAAAACCTACGATCAAACCCACCAGGGTGCCGGGCAGGATGATCTGAAAGTAATGGTCGCCTACCATCATCGCCGTCAGGAAAGCCAGTAGTGCACCCACGAGAAGACCGAACAAGATCCCGAGAGGCAGGGAATGAAACTTCCGGGCAAAAAACCCGATGGCGACACCAGCAATAATGCCTTTGATCGTTGAACTGATAACGATCGACACAATTTCATTTCTAACCTCGGGCGTGAACCAGGCGGTTAGTCCGTCGATAGCGCCTAACACTGCGCCAAGCACGATTCCAATTAGGGGTTTGGACATTGTGTTTCTCCTATTCTGTTAGATCGTCTTATCCTTCTATTAAACGTCTGCCGAGAAATCTTTAAGGTCGAGAGGTAAAAACTAAAACAATTCTCATCAGGAGGTAAGCGAGCACCAGCAACACCAGAAACCGATTCTTGCCGACCCAACGCGTGGCCTTCTCAATCGCACTCTCCTCATACGCCGAAACCGGCTCCGCATCCAAAAGGCGGCCGATGTCGCCCGACAGTTCTGACGCACTCTCATACCGGTCCGCACTGACGCGGGCCATCGCCTTTAAGCAAATGGCCTCGGCTGGTTTACTGACCTTCGGATTGATCGATCGCGGTTTTGCTTCGGCAGGTGCGCGATTTGTCAGCAGGAAATAGAGCACCGCGCCAAGCGAATAGATATCCGAACGCTGATCGAGTTGCTTGATCTCGCCTCGCGCCTGCTCCGGCGACATGTAATCACGTGTTCCGATCACTGTGCCGTGCGACGTATCGACCATGCTCGTGTTCTGATCCGCAGGCGGCAAGATCAGCGTGTCAGCTTCCGGCGAGACCGGCGCTTTCAATATTTTTGCCACTCCCCAATCGAGCACCAGCACCTCGCCAAACGATCCGATCATGATGTTTTGCGGTTTGAGATCCCGGTGGATAACTTCGTGCGCGTGGGCGAACGCGACGGCATCGCAGACTGCCTGAAACTTCCGTAGTCGATCGCGTTGCGAAACATTGTGCGAGGCATACTCATCGAGCCGGCTGCCGCGCACAAACTTCATCGCATAGTAGACGCGACCATCGGGCAAGACGCCGACGTCGTGAACCGGAACGATTCCGGGGTGTTCGAGCCGCGCGATGGTCTGCGCTTCGCGAATCATGCGGTTGCGAAGATCTTCTGTGATTTCCGGCGTGTTGAGAACTTTGATCGCTAGGAGGCGGTTGAGTTCACGATCTTCCGCGAGGTACACAGTGCCCATGCCGCCGCGCGCCAGTTCTTTTACGAACGTGTACTTGGTGGCGCTGAAATCCGGTGTCGCCACAACGGCGCGGAGATAACTCAGCTTGTCATCGGAAAGCCACTTCATTTCAATGACGCTCAAAAAGGTATTAACCACTAAGACACGAAGACACAAAACTTTCATTTAGCTTTGTGTCTTAGTGTCTTTGTGGTTCAACTCCGAGAAGCGAAAGCGCTTCCTTGCGAAACTCTTCGTCGGTCGCAGTGATCTCTCGCAACTTCTCAAGCACGATGCGGCGAAAGTCTCTGCGTGCTGCGGCGAGATAGTTATTCACCGTGGTGGGTTCCAGGCCGAACTCCTCAGCGAGCGACGCATAAGAAACACTCGCGCCGTCGTCGCTCAAATCGTAACGTTCGAATAGTTGAAACTGTATCGAGCGGCCTGATTCCTGATAGCGTTGGCGCAACGTGTCTACCGACATGGTAAACATCCAGCGCACCCATTCGCGATGAAAGTAGTCTTCGGGGCTCAGAGCTGTCGAAGCGTGCGCGGCGAGTTCGTTTTCAGCAGCAGCGAAGTCGAGCTGGTAATGGTCCATATCGCCGCCGCGTTTGAGCCGGCGGCCTGCTTTTCGTTCATTCGCCACAAACCCGTCCAGGCAAGTGCGCAGGAACGTCTGAAAGCTGGCCTTGCCGGCGTCGTAGCTGGCAAAATGATTCTTCTCGAACGCGTTGGCGAAAAATCCCTGGGTCAGATCTTTTGCGTCTTCGTTATCAGCCTGCCATTTAAGGCGAACGTATTTGTACGCTGGTTTCCAATAACTCGCGAGGATGGTGTCGAACGCGCGGCGACGGATGAGTTGATCATCGCTGCGCGCGCCGGCGATAGCGGAGTGATTGGTGACCGGAAACTTGTGAAGCGGTCCACCAATGTCTGTGTCTGGATCCATAAACCTCATGAAGCGATTCCATATAATCTTAGGCCTGCTCGTGCTCGTCGTTTTCCTGCTTACCGGCCAGTATATGCATCGGTATCATCAGCATCTGATGTACATGCCGGATGGGCCAAGGATGCTTTATCGCAGCCGTCACATCTTTATTCTAATGTCAGGATTGCTGCACGTCGGAATCGGGAGTTACTTCAAATATCGGGTGCAAACGTGGCGGCGAGTGTTGCAGGTGATCGGCTCACTGTTGATTACAACGGCAACGGTGGTCTTCACGATCGCGTTCTTCTACGAACCAAGGCTTCCCGAGCTACAGAACCCACTCGCGCTTCCCGGAGTGATATCGATCGCAGTGGGCGTGTTGCTCCATCTCGTCGGTGGCGCAAAAGACAACTAATTTGGAGACGCCAAATCTAATCGCCCGCGCTGGCAGAGAGCTTCGCTTCGGTCTGGCGTTTGACGATCACCAGCGTGATGTCGTCCGCAGCACTCGTTCCCTGTGCGAACTTCGTCAACGACGACTCGATGCGATCGCGTATTCCCGCAGCGGAGGCTTCGATATTCCGCGACACGACTTCATACAAACGCGTCGCACCAAACTCCTCTCCCGTGGGACTGACTGCTTCCGTCACACCGTCCGAATAGATCACCAGCACGTCACCCTTCTGCAACTGCGTCCGCCCCTCGCGATACTCCGCGTCAGGCTTGATTCCCAGCGGCAGACCTCCGGAAGCGAGCTGTTCCACAGTCCCCGCCGAGTGAACGATCAACGGCGGATTGTGTCCGGCGTTCAGGAACGAGAGCGCGCCTGATTCCGGATCGAGCTCGGCATAGAAGAGCGTGACGAAACGATTCGCAGGAATGTTGTCGGCGAGATAGCGGTTGACCGCTGAGATCGTCGCCACGAGAGAATCGTGCGACGCTGACTGCGCATGAATCGCAGCGTGCAGCGACGACATCAGGAGCGCAGCCGCAGTTCCCTTACCCGAAACGTCGCCGAGCGCGATTACCAACCGGCCGTCTTCACGTTCGATGAAGTCGTAGTAGTCGCCGCCGATTTCGTAACAGGGAAAACTGATGCCCTGCAACTCGTAGCCGTGTACATGTGGCGGCGCAGTCGGTTGAAAGCGCTGCTGGATTTCACTGGCAAGCGCAAGTTCACGTTCCAGACGCTCGCGCTCGAGTCGTGCCTCGACGAGCCGTGCGTTCTCGACGCGAATCGCCGCCACCGAGGCAAGCGTTGTCAGGACTTTCAAGTGATCTTCGGTAAATCGACCTTCGGCGATCGGCGAGTCGGCATAAATGATTCCAAACACTTTGTCAGCTACACCGAGCGGAACTGCCAACACGGATCTCACGCCCTGTAGCACCATCGTGCCGCTCGCAAACCGTGGATCGTGTTGCGCGTCGGACGTCAGCACGGATTTTCCACGAATCACGACCTCGTCGAGCACGTTGCGACTCACGCGAATCTCGCCGACTTCACCAACGCGATCTCGCAGACGCGCAACCGCCACTCGCAAGTCTTCACTGCCCTCGTCGCGCATCATGATGAGACAACGATCGGCAGGCACCGCTTCGAACACGAGTGCGACGATCTGTTCGAGTGTTTCGTTCAGCGTGGCAGAAGCAAGGAGCGTGATGCCCACCTTGCTGATCAGTGCCAGCAAGTCGCCTTGTTTCGCCTTGGGAGTGACGGTCGTGGCAATCTCTTCCGGCTGCGTGCGCGCGCCTTCGATTGCTTCGAGCAGTCCCGACGTGGTCCTGTCGCCGGACGCGAGCGCGATCGTGGCTTCGGGAAGCGCGGTGCCCGAGTTGTCGGTGATCATCGTCGCGCCCATGCCGGAGTTGAACGTGCCATCGTCAAAGATGATCTCGGTCTCTCCGATCTGGATGCGTCCGCCCGCCGTGAGATGAATGACGCCGTCAACAGTCGCGCCGTTGTAAAGCGTGCCGTTGGCCGAACCGAGATCCTGCAACACGTACTCGTCTCCCTCGCGACGCACCTCAGCGTGAACGCGCGAAGCAAAGGGATCGGGGATACAGAGGTCGTTTCTGGCGGAACGGCCGATCGTTATACGCAGCCGGCCGAGTGGAAAATGGTCGGGGGCGCGGTCGGGGTACTTAACTATTAGCTCTGACATTATTTTAGAAGACTGTTTGGCGTGCGCAGCGGCAGCATCGAACTAGATTGAACCCTCACGAACCACAACGGTGCCGGCTATCATATCGTGCAAACCTCTGCCATGCACGGACACCGCAGCGATTAAAAAACCGAGACCAAGCAGCGCAAACGAGACTGGATAACCGACGAAGTGACGCAACAATGCGCGGCCCATACCGGGACTACCGCCCTCGTTTCGTTCGATGCGCAGTCCGGTGGCCCACTTCCCGAGCGTCAAACCGGTAAAGCCGGGGATGATGATGAGGTTCAGAATCGCAAACGCAACGGCGAGTAGCATTCCGGCGAACTCGGCCGAATTACCAGCCGCGCGTGCACCTCCACCGAGCATGCGGGCGACGAGAGTTCCTAGAACGACGATGGAAACGAGTGCGATGTAGTCGATCAGCAAAGCGCCGCAGCGGAGAGGAAAGGGGGCTCGGAGTCGTTGACCACCCTGGATGGCGGTGCGGCTTCTCGCCTGGGAGCGCGGCAGACCTTGGGCAACTGTCATCGTGTGAAAACTTAGAACCTTGTACTTTTTCCTGGTCTTTGGTTTTTGGTCCTGGGTCTTTGGCCTTTGTAAATTATTCGAGGGTTACTAAGACCAAAGACCCAAAACCAAAAACCAAAGCACAAAGATCAACCAACTAAGAAGTGCAGCGTCGTCTCACCAACCCGCAGCTTGTCACCACTATCGAGCACGCGTGGTTGTCGGGGTGCAAGGCGCACGGAATCGTTGATCACCGTCCCGTTTACTGAGCCGAGATCCTCAACGAGAAATGTCTCGCCTTCGAGCCATATCCGTGCATGCCTTCGCGAAACTTTTGTTTCCGGATCGAACCGCGAAAGATCGATCTCGGGAAAGATGTTTGAATGCGGATCCGTGCGACCGAGCAAATTGCTGTCTTTCTGCAAGATGAACGACGCATCGAGCTCGGTGGTTCCGGCAACGACCAGCTTCGCAGTCGGTCTGACAGTGTGCAACATCGCACTCGCGCCGACCCCCGCCAGCGGTTGGCGTGCGCCACAATGCGCACAGAAGACATCGTCAGCAGCGATGCGACCGCCGCAGAAACCACAATAGACCGTCTGTACCTGGACCGTCTCGCTACCCAGGACCGGCGCCGGTAGTCCATAACTCACTCTGCCAGACATTAACTTCTCGAGATGAATCGCGAGTTCGTTTCTCAGTTCACCGGCTGTTCGAAAACGATCTTCGGGTTTGTACTCCACCGTCCGCATCAGGATCTGTTCCATCTCTGTTGAGATAGAAGGCGCGATTTGGCGCGGTCGCGGGTTCTTCGAGAAGTCGAAGATGAGAAGCGGGTTGTCCTGCGGATCTGAGCCAGTCAGCAGGTGAAACATCGTCGCGCCCAGGCTGTACACGTCCGACGCGGGTTGAACGCGGCCACTGAACAGTTCCGGTGGCGCGTAACCCATCGTGCCGACGGCAGTGACGCCCTTCTCCTGTTGTGTCACCCAGCGCGCAATGCCGAAGTCGATCAGCATCACTCGGCCGGTGTTCCCGTCAATCATCAGATTGGCCGGCTTGAGGTCGCGATAAATGATCGGTTTCGGTCGCGAGTGCAGGTAGTCGAGAACGTCTGCTACCTGCATGCCCCAATCGGTGACTGTCTTCTCGTCAATCCTTCCACCGATCGCCGCACGCATTCTCGACGCGAGATCGCCACCAGAAATATATTTCATGACGAGATAAAACCGGCTCGCGGTGTCGTCGTAGAAATAGTCGTAGATGGTTGGAATCGAAGGATGCTCGAGAGCCGTTAACAACAACGACTCGCGTTTGAAGTCGCCGATGGCTTTCTCGTGCTGCGTCGGATCCAGGTGCGACTCAACCATCTCTTTGACTGCACGCGGTGCGTCGCCGAGATTTCGATCCTTCGCGAGATAGACCGCGCCCATGCCGCCGCCACCAATGCGACGAACGATCTCGTAGCGTCCATTCAGAACGGTGTTCGAGGGAAGTTGCTTGACCGCCGGACGATGACCGCCGGTTGTGCCTTCCTTCTTCGGCGAGGCGCTCGTACCCGGAATGCGGACGCTATCCGTAAACGAACCGCCTAGTGAATCTGAAGAGATAGGCTTCTCCTCGCCAGTTTCTGCTGATTGGACAACGTTCGTCTCCAAGTCGTCAGGCGCCGCGGCTGTTGCCGGGGCTGCTTCGTAAGCAGGTTCTTCGATTGCGATCGGAGCTTCTTCGACGGGCGCCGGTTCGACGGGCGCCGGCTCGAGTGTTCCGGCGAGCGCTGGATGCACTTCGCCCTCGTCACCAAGGGTGGTAGCGAGGGTTCGTAAATCGGCTGAATTAGGGATGAGTTGCGTGCCGCAATTACCGCAAAAGTGCTCATCAGGCGATACGCGGGCGCCGCATGCGTTACACTCAGACATCTACAACTTCGTTACCAATCTTTCCAGATTGAACGCGGCTCTACTTAGAAGACGCCGTTACAACTATTTCACGATGTGGAAGCGTAAAAATGTCTTTCCGACGATGATCTCATCACCGTCGCACAAGGCCTGACGCTGTCCCGGAGGTAATCTCTTGCCGCGGTTGATGAACGTCCCGTTTGTTGAACCAAGATCTTCCAGAAAGTATTGACCATTACTCAAGGTGATGCGAGCGTGGCGTCTGGAAACCTTGGCTTCGGGATCGTCGGTATCGAGGTCTACGTCGGGGAAGATCCCGCCGTCTGCGTCCCAACGTCCAATCTGTGCTTCGACGTCGCTCAGCATGAACTGTTTTCCACTTGATCTGCCTTTTTCGATGACGAGCCGGGCATGCGGCTTGGCGCCATTTCGCAGCGCAGAGAAACTTAGACCAGCCGAGACGCGGCCACCGGCAAACTCCGGATGCGGGCTCTGAGTCGGGGTGTGGTTCCCATTGCTACCCTCGGCTCCGTGCAGCGGTCTCATCGGATTCGGCGCCGGGCGTCCGTTTGGCCTTAGAGGCGCGCCGCACTCATCGCAATATTGCGAGCCGTCGAGGTTTTCTGTTTTGCACCTGTCGCAGGTAATCATCGCCGTCCAAAAAAGCAAGCCATTTTAACGCGAAACACCTTAACCCACCAACAAGCTTAAAAGGAACAAACGAAATGCGCGTCATTCTGTGCCTTTTGTGCCTTATTGTGGCTGGTAATGTTAACGGATTAGGTGGCCGCGGCGTCTCCATTGGTGGTCGCTTCACAGCGTAGGCTGAAAATGAGACACTCTCGGAAACCCAGAAACGTCTTTTGGCTTCCAACTATTGTGTTGGTTGCCGTTAAATGAAACAGTTTGGTAACTTTTCACGTAAGAAGCACTTCGAGCGTACCGGTTTGGCGTCAGCGTTCCCGATCAGAACCACGACCTCGTTTCAATCAATGAATCTTAGGCCTTAATAAAGGAACTGAATTATGGCAGTGAGTCGCAAAAAGAAGATAATTATTGGCGCTATTGTGGGCGTGGTCCTCCTGGCAGTCGTGATCGTGAGCGTCATCGCTACGCGCCGCGAAGATCCCGAAGTCATCACGGTCAAACTGGACGTCCGACCGGAACTAAAACAGACCGTGACGGCCTCTGGCGAGGTACGTCCCATTCGCTACATCAAGCTGACGAGCGAGGTGCCCGGCCGCATCGAGGAGATCTATGTCACGGCCGGTGACATGGTAATCAAGGGCAAGCCACTCGTGCGCGTCGATCCGACGCAGTTACAGTCAAGCCAGGAAGCGCAATGGGCCGCGACCCAGGCGTCGCTGAACGACGTGCAGAATGCGCGTAACGCAGTCAACTCAGCCCAGCAGTCACTCATTGTGGCAGAGGCCTCAGTTGCCGCCGCGAAGCAACAAGTCGTTGCTTTCCAGACCGCCGTTGACCGCGCTCAGGTTGACGTGAATACGGCGCAGCGCGAGCTCAAACGATACACCGAATTGATCGAAGCCGGTGTTTCTTCGCGGCTTGAATACGACACTGCCCGCGACCGCTACGACACGGCGAAGATCGGTTTGGAAACTGCCAGGGCAAACCTTGAAGCCCAGAAGATCGCAGTGAGAGAAGCAACCGAGCGCGCGAATCAACAGAAAATCGCGGTGAAGGAAGCACAAACGAGCATCAAGTCGTCAGAGATGCGTGCTAACCAGCAGGCAGCAATGCTACGAGGAGAACAGAGCCAGCGCTCCAAGGCCACACAGTTGTCACCCTTGAATGGCGTCGTGGCGGACATTCCGACACGCGTCGGTGAGTTTGCTGTTGCTGGTCTATCGACCACGCCGTTGATGACCATTGCCGACATGTCGCAGATCAACGTCGAAGTGAACGTTGACGAAACCGAGATCAACAACGTCAAGGTAGGCCAGGAAGCCAAGGTCAAAGTTGACGCCCTCGGCGACAAGGAGATCAAGGCAGTAGTCACTCAGAAGAATCCTCTGGCGATTTCGAAATCTGACACCACCGGTGGTTTGTCAAACCGCGTCAATGTGCAGGAAGCCAAGGAATTCAAAGTGACGCTCGAACTCAAAGACCTGCCGGATGACATCACGACAGCGCTTCGGCCGGGAATGAGTTCGACTGCTACAATCACCACCGACACCAAGACCAACGTGCTTGCAGTGCCACTCGAATCGATCGTTGAAAAGGCGCCAACGCCGGCAGCGTCGCCGGGCGCATCGGTGGCCTCGAACGTTCCGGCTCCTTCGCCGGGTGGTGAGAAGCCGAAAGCGCAAAAAGGCGTCTATCTCATCGAAGGCAACAAGGTCAGATTCATCGAAGTCACGACCGGCATTACTGGTGAAGCTGACATCGAAATCACCAGTGGCGTACAGAAAGAGATGGAGATCGTACGTGGACCCAGTCGCGTGTTGAAGACGCTCAAGGATGGAATGATCGTGAAGCGTCAAACGAAGAAACCGGGTAACGTAAACGGAAACGAGGGCAGCTAGATGAGCAATGCGACTCTGACGCTTACTCCGACAGAGGAGGTAATCAAGCCGCGCGTTGAGGTCGACGGGCACGACCCGAGAATGCTGATCTCAATGCGAAACATCTGGAAGACTTACCAGATGGGAACTGAATCTGTGCACGCGCTGCATGGCGTCTCGTTCGACATTCCTCGTGGCGAGTACATCGCGATCATTGGACCATCAGGGTCGGGCAAGTCGACCCTGATGAACCTGATCGGCTGTCTCGATACACCGAGCCAGGGCGAGTATTGGCTCAACGGGAAAAACGTTTCCGATATGGACGATGACGAACTCGCTCGTATCCGCAATCAGGAAGTCGGGTTCGTGTTTCAAACGTTCAACCTGCTCGCGCGCGCTACTGCGCTTCACAATGTTGAGCTGCCGCTGATTTACGGTGGCGTGGGTTCGTCGCAACGACACGAAATGGCCATGAAAGCCCTTCGTTCCGTCGATCTGGCCGACCGCATGACCCACAAGCCAAACGAACTCTCCGGCGGTCAACGGCAACGCGTGGCGATTGCACGCGCACTGGTGAACCATCCGTCGATTCTGCTCGCTGACGAGCCGACGGGCGCTCTCGATTCGCATACAAGCATGGAGATCATGGATCTCTTCGAACGTCTCCACTCCGAAGGCAACACAATCATCGTCGTTACGCACGAGCACGACATCGCCGCCCGTGCCCACCGCGTTGTCTCCATTCGCGACGGACTAATCGAAAAAGACGAAAGAATCAGGTAGGGCCACGAAAAGGCACAAGAAGCATAAAAACAAATAATCTATTCAAGACGTATGAAGTCTGGATTATCTGTTTCTGTGCTCTTTGTGCTTTTTTGTGGCTGAATGAGGGTTCAAATGCGGTTTCGACTTACCGCGATCTGGGAAGCTTTTCGCGTCGCCACGGCGAGTTTGCGCGCTAACAAACTGCGCACGGCCTTGACGCTGATGGGCATTGTGGTCGGAGTCACGGCGGTCATCGCGGTCGTGACGATCATCAAGGGCCTCGATCAAACGGTAGCGCAAACATTCTCCTCGCAGGGTTCGACAGTCTTCACCATTTCGAAGAACCCGCAGATCATCACATCCCGGGAAGACTTCATAAAGTTCAACCGTCGCAAAGACGTAACTAGTGAAGATGCGGAAGCGATTGCGCGACTGTGTACGTCGTGTTGGCGAGTCGGCATAGCTGCGTATGCGATCGAGACGGTGAAGTACGCCGATCAGAAGGCGGAGAACGTTCGCATCCGTGGGGTCGATCCGATCACGATGTTTGACATCGATGGCGTATCCATCGACGTCGGCCGGATCTGGACTGAAAGCGAAGGCGCTTCAGGACGTGACATCTGCGTGATCGGTACCGACATGTTGAAGAACCTTTTCGCCGATGCTCCCGCGGATCGAGCGGTGGGCCAGGAGATTCGCATCGACGGGCGGCCTTATCTGGTTTTAGGAGTGCTCGAACCGCTGGGATCGATATTCGGTTTCTCGCGCGACAACGTGGTCTATATTCCCTATTCGACTTATCAAAAGGCGTATGGCGGCAGAAGATCCCTGGTTGCGTTTATTCAAGTGCAGACAGCCGAGCAACTCGAGGCCGCGGAAGATCAGGTCAGAACGATCATGAGAAATCGTCGTGGTCATTTGACCGGAGACACTGAAGACGAAGGCTTCTCACTCGAAACCCAGGACGTGTTTTTGAATCTGTACGGTTCGGCGACTTCGAATATCTACATCGTGACGATCGGAGTCGCGGCGATCTCGCTCGTGGTCGGTGGAATCGTCGTGATGAACATCATGCTGGTATCGGTCACTGAGAGAACCAAGGAGATCGGGATTCGGAAGGCGATAGGCGCGCGACGTAAAGACATTCTGACGCAGTTTTTGATTGAAGCAGTGACGGTTACTGCGATTGGCGGTGCGCTGGGCGTGGCTACCGGTTTCGGACTGGCTTACATAATCTCCGCGCTGATCGGATTTCCGCTGCTGATCAGTATTGCGTCCGCAGTCTTGGGTGTGGGCGTTTCGTCGGTGGTGGGAATTGTGAGTGGATTGTGGCCCGCATGGCGCGCGGCGAAGCTGGATCCGATTGAGGCGCTGAGGGCGGAATAGGTCCTATAGGACCAATATTCTTATGCGACTGGACGACATCAAAGAATCAGCCCTGATGGCGTTCGACACGCTGCGCGCGAACAAACTGCGCTCGGCGTTGACGATCCTCGGTGTGAGCGTCGGCGTCGTGACCGTTATCTTCATGGTGTCGATCATCCAGGGTCTCAACAAAGCCTTCGCCGATCAGATCGAGTCGCTCGGCTCCAACACAATCTTCGTCTCAAAATTCGAACCGAGCTTCGGTCGCCCGCCTGGACCAGAAGAGATCCATCGCAAGGACCTGACCATGGACGATGCCGAAGCGCTTCGCACCGAAGCGCCTTCGATTGTCGGCGTCTCACCGATCCATCGCATGCTGGCGTCCACGGTTAGATATCAGGACAAACAGACCGACACGCCGATTCTCTTTGGCGTTACGCCATACTACGAGTTTGTTCACAGTCAATACGTCGCAGCCGGGCGCTTTATCAACGACATCGACATGCAGGATCGCTCGAACGTCGTCATTATCGGCGTTGACGTCAAGCAGGCGCTCTTCCCTTACGAAGATGCGGTGGACAAGGAAGTGCGGATCAACGGCAATCCGTTTCGCATCATCGGTGTGATGGAACCGTTGGGTAACTTCTTCGGCCAGTCGCGCGACAACTCGATCTTCGTACCGATCACGACGTTCGACAAGTACTATCCCGATCGTCCGTTTCCGGAAGTCGTTTTCTTCGTGATTGTGCGCCCACGTTCGCGCGCGTTTGTGAAGCCGGCGATCGATGAAATCACCGACATCTTACGGCGCCGGCGACGGGTTGCGCCTGGCGCGCCGAGTAACTTCGGTATCTCTTCTCAGGACTCACTGCTCGACGTCTACAATCAACTCACCGGCGCAACCGCTCTCGTACTGACTTCAATCTCGTTTGTCGCGCTTATGATTGGCGGCATCGGCGTGATGAATATCATGCTGGTCTCGGTGACCGAACGCACGAAGGAGATCGGCGTGCGCAAGGCCGTCGGCGCAACAAGACTAAACATCCTTTCACAGTTTTTGATCGAAGCGGTTGTCTTGACTGCCATCGGCGGTTTCGCGGGGCTCGCCGTGGGCGAGGTCGCGAGCCTGCTGATGAATAAGTACTCACCCTTGCCGGCTTACGTTCCTCTCTGGGCCATCGGCGTCGGCGTCGGGATTTCGGCTGCCGTCGGCATTATTTTTGGCCTCTGGCCGGCCTGGAAAGCCGCAAGATTAAACCCGATCGACGCCCTTCGATGGGAGTGAGCGCTATGCGCAATGGCGCGGCTCGTTGCATAATGCACCGTTTGCAACCATAAGGGACGCTCTCCCGTACTATCGCCGTGAAATTTATCGAAACCCTAAAACTCGCTGTGGCAGCGATTTGGGCGCACAAACTGCGCTCCGCTTTGACGCTGCTCGGCATGATCGTGGGCGTCACCGCCTTCGTCGTGGTGGTGTCGCTGATTGAAGGATTCAATCGTTACGTTGATGAAAAAATCGCCGGCATCGGAGCAAAGTCGTTCACAGTCCAACGATTCAATCCCCTCGAAGACTTCAAAGACACCGACACGATCGCAGCAGCTCAACGACGCAACAAAGAACTAACGCTCGACGACTACGAATACCTGCAACAACGCGCTACGCTCGTCGGCAGGATCGGCGCACGGGCACGGGGCACTCCGTCGGAAGTAAAACGCGGCGATCAGATCCTTGAAGACGTGTTCGTCTCCGGCGCCACTGCCAATTGCGTGGACATCGAAAATCGCGACGTAGCAGAGGGACGATTCATCGCTCAACCGGAGAACGACGGCGCCGCGCGAGTCGCTTATGTCGGCGCTGATATTGCAAGCAAACTATTTCCCGCCGGCAATGCAGTGGGTAACGAAATCACTGTCCGTGGTTTGCCCTATCGCATCATCGGCGTCGAGGCTGCGAAAGGAACCGTCTTCGGAATTCCGCAAGACACCTTTATCATCCTGCCACTAAAAACTTACTCGATAAGCTACGGTGCACTAATTCGCCAACGATCGCTTTACTTCGTTGCAACTTCGAAAACTGACGAACTGTTCAACGACGCCGTTGAGGAGTCGCGGTTCCTGATGCGCGTGAGACGTAAACTCGGTCCAAACGAAAAAGACAACTTCGGAATCGTTACGCCCGATGCGATCACCGGTCTGCGCGATCGACTCTTCGGCACGATCTTCATCGTCGCGATCGCAGTTCCAGGGATCGCTTTGATCGTCGGAGCGATCGTGATCATGAACATCATGCTGGTATCCGTCACTGAACGCACGAAAGAGATCGGGATCAGAAAGTCTCTCGGCGCGCGTCAGATGGACATCCTGAAGCAGTTTCTGGTTGAGGCAGTGACATTGGCGATTATCGGTGGTGCGGTGGGAATCCTTCTTGCATGGCTTGTTGGGATAGTGGTAACTGCCTGGATCTTTCCGACCTACCTGTCGATACTGGCGATTCTTGGCGCACTTGCGGCTTCCGGCGGCGCCGGCGTAGCTTCCGGCATCTTCCCAGCATGGAAGGCCGCGAGACTGGATCCGATTGAAGCTTTGAGAGCTGACTAAGCCTGTACTTTGAACTTTGTACTTTGTTCTTTGTTTTGGTTCAAAGCTCAAAGTACAAAGAACAAAGCTCAATATTGAGAACTGAGAATAATCGATATGCGTCTGATTCGAAGCGACATCTATGAGAACCTCAAAATGGCGCTCTCCACGCTGCTTGGCAATAAACTGCGCTCGTTCCTGACTGTATTCGGCGTCGTGATCGGCATCATCACCGTGATGCTGATCGCCTCGATCATCAGCGGCATCGACGTTTCAGTGAAGCGAGAGGTAGAGTCATTCGGAACACGTTCGATCTACATCAGCAAATACAATCCGGGCATTCACATCGGCCGCATGTCACGCGAGGAGCGGATGCGCAAGGAACTGACTTATGACGACGCGATCTCGCTTACCTCGTTGCCGGCAGTTGAGTTGTCAGTTCCCTTCCTCGACATCACTAACAACTTCTTCGGCGGCAGGTTGATGGTCTCCGGCGGCGGCAAAACGTCGGCGCAGGTCGCACTTCAGGGAACGTTACCGGAGTTTGAAAAAGCCGGCACGCAGGTGATCTCGGAAGGTCGCTTCTTTACGCAAACGGAGAACGACACGAATCAGGAAGTTTGTGTCGTTGGTTCAAAGGTAGCAGATGACTTCTTCAAGATCGGCTCGCCTGTCGGACAGACGATCAAGATCGGAACACAGGAGTTTCGCGTCGTCGGCGTGCTCGAAAAACGTGAGCAGTTTCTGATCGGCGGCGGCAGTGACGATCAGAACAACGTGATCTACGTGCCTTTTTCCGTCGCGCAAAAATTGAAACCCAACGCCGACGACATCTACATTCTTGCCGTCGCACGTCCGGGAATGATGGACGAAGCGAAAGACCAGGTGCGCGACCTCCTGCGTGTGCGCCGCCAGGTTCCGTTTGCTGCAAACGACAATTTCGGTATGGAGACATCGGAAAGCATTCTCGACAATTTCCGATCGATCACCGGTGGTCTGGCAATCGCGATGGTGGTCATCTCTTCGGTTGGCCTCATGGTTGGCGGCATCGGCGTGATGAACATCATGCTCGTATCAGTGACCGAGCGCACGCGCGAGATCGGTGTGCGCAAAGCGATTGGCGCCCGCAGGAGCGACATCATGTGGCAGTTTCTGATCGAGGCAGCGACGCTGACCGGTCTCGGCGGGATCGTCGGTCTATCGATAGGCTGGGGCCTCACGCTCCTGCTGCGTCTGTTACTTCCTTCTTATGTTCCGCTGTGGGCGCCAGTGGGTGGTCTGCTGGCGAGCGTCGGTATCGGATTGATCTTCGGCCTCTGGCCCGCCTGGAAAGCAGCGCGTTTGGATCCCATCGAATCCCTCCGCTACGAATAGAACCATTTGTAGGGGCGGCACTCCGTGGCCGCCCCATCTTTCGTCTGTGACTTTCTACCTGCAGAGGAGCACAAATGAAAGATGGGGTG
>JBIOVO010000141.1:0-8373 GCA_044867735.1 Pyrinomonadaceae bacterium
GCGTCATGCGCGTCTTGCCCGGAATGCAGTCTGCTTTCGTCGATATCGGATTGGAACGCGACGCGTTCCTCTACGTTTCTGACTTCTTCGATGAAGAGGAAGAGTTTGAAAGAATCGTCATCGACAAGTCGAAGAAAGGCACGCCCGACGCGGAGCACGCTGCCGCCGAAGAGATCGCGCAGCAACGAGTCGAGCGTGAGCAACGAATCGAAGCGACGCAAGAGCGAGCGGAACCGCTTCAGCAAATCGAAGCAGCCGCAGCTACTGAAGAAGCAGCGGAGACTCAGGAGGCCGGACGTCGTCGCGGACGTCGCGGCCGGCGCCGCGGGCGCTGGGAGAAATCGGACGAAGCCACAGCGCTGGCAACGTCTCCGGAACCACAGCGATTCGAGGTGCCTGATACACCGTTTGTTTCCGGCGATCCTTCCATCGAACGAATTGTCGACGAGGAAGAGACTGCCGCCAACGGCGAGATGTTCAAAGACGCGCGGCTTCAGGAACGCATCTTCGATCAGATTCACGCGATCGAGTTCAACATGGAGGACGACTTTCGTGAAGCGGAAGTAGGTTCACTAATTTCGTCAGGTTTTGGAGCGGACTCCTTCGAGCGCATCGATGACGGAGAAGACAGCGACGGCACTCCGATCCGTGAAGAGCGGCGACCGCGCGAAGCGCACGTTTCGAGCTTCGTTGACGACGTACCGAGCGGCTCTTTGTTCAGCGCCGGTTTTCAACGAATCAGCGACGACGAGGAAGAAGGCTTAGTTGAAGCAGTGGCGGAGAAGGCGGGCGGTAGGAAGTCGCGCAAGCCTGCCGGTGGTGAAAAGAAGAAACGCCCATCCAAAGCAGCGGCTCCGGCCAAGAGCGCTACTTCGAAAAAGAAAGCGTCGAGCAAGAAGCCCTCCAAGAAACGCGCGGCCGAGAGTGAGGCCGGTGAGACTGAAGCTGTTGGGGACTACGCTGACTCTGAAGCGCGAATGGTTGAGAGCCCGTCGCGCGGCGAGTTTGCTACGCGTCGCGGAGGTCGTAGACGACGTCGTCCCAGCAAGAACAAATCTCAGCCGGCACAGGCAGCCGACTCGAACGGTAACGATCAGGCAAATGGTCACGATGAGGATGTTGAAGAGGTGCAGTTTGTTGAAGTTCAGGAAGAGGTTGCACCGCCGCCACAACCTGAGCCGAGTCCGCGGCCACAACGTCAACGCGATCAGCGTGGTCAACGCGAACAGCGCGGCGGATTTCGTGGGCAGTCGCGTCGCGAACGGCATCAACCTGCGATCACTGACCTGCTGAGTGAAGGTCAGGAGATTCTGGTCCAGATCGCAAAAGAGCCGATCGCCAAGAAAGGCGCGCGCATTACTTCTCACATCGCCTTGCCTGGACGTTTTCTCGTTTACATGCCGACCGTCGAACACGTCGGTGTTTCGCGGAAGATCGAGTCAGACAACGAACGACATCGTCTGCGCAAGCTGATCCAGACGATTCGCGCGGAAGAAGACATTCCTTCGGGTGGCTTCATCGTGCGCACGGCCGGCGTTGGCATTAGCGAGAAAGAGCTGCGCGACGACGTTCGCTACCTGGTTCGCACGTGGCTCGATATCAGAAGCGCGGCGGAGAAGTCGAAAGCGCCTTCGCTCGTTCACCGCGACCTAGATCTGGTCCAGCGACTACTGCGCGACCAGTTGTCAGACGACTTCGAATCGATCCGCGTTGATTCCGAAGAGGAGTATCAGGCAATTGTCGAGTTCATCAACAGGATTCAGCCGCGATTGGTGAAGCGCGTCAAGTTGTACACTAAAGAGCAGCCGATACTTGAAGCCTACGGCGTCCAGGTGGAGATTGATAAAGCGATCAAGCCGCGTGTGTGGCTCAAGTCGGGCGGCTACCTCGTGATCAATCAGACGGAAGCGCTCGTCGCTATCGACGTGAACACCGGGAAGTTTGTCGGTCGTGGCAGTGGCCGGCTTGAAGACACGATTACGCGCACAAACCTTGAAGCGGTCGATGAAATCGTCAGACAGATTCGGCTGCGCGATCTGGGCGGCATCATCGTGCTCGACTTGATCGACATGGAAGAGCGCCGCAATCGTCAGAAAGTGATGCAGGCGTTGCAGGAGGCTTTGCGCAACGACAAGTCGCCGACGAAGGTGCTTTCATTCAACGACTTTGGACTCGTGATCATGACGCGCAAGCGCGTGAAGCAGTCGCTGGAGCGCACGCTCTGTTCGCCTTGCCAGTACTGCCAGGGCGCTGGATTGGTCAAGTCGCCGCAGACGATCTGTTACGAACTGCTTGAGGAAGCACGGCGGCTGGCGAAAGGATTGAATGGCGACCACGACAACAAGCAAGTGACATTGCGAATTAATCCTGATGTCGCGAAGGCGCTGCGTTCAAGCGAGCACGATGTGATGGTGGAGATTGAAGACTATCTCGGACCAATCGATATCACGAGCGATCCGACGATCCATCAGGAGCAATTCGATTTCGCGGTAACCTAACCGGTTTTTCACCACAAGGGCACAAAGACACAAAGTTTTTTAATAAGCTTTGTGTCTTTGTGTCTTAGTGGTTAATTAATGTGTAGCTAGTTGTAGCGCAGGTTCCTCGGCGCGGTTTACATGCTTGTAGAGGATGTCGCGTTGTTGTGGGATGAAGCCTGCCTCACGAATCAGGAATTGCAGCATCGTCTCGTCGGCGCAGTTGTGAGCGCCGGCCGCTGACACCACGTTCTCCTCGATCATCACCGATCCCATGTCGTTAGCTCCGAAGCGCAGGGCCACTTGTCCGAGGCGCAGGCCCTGCGTGAGCCACGACGATTGGAAGTTTTCGATGTTGTCGAAGAACAGTCGCGAGACCGCGAGCATCTTGAGATAGTCGATACCGGTGGGTTCGTCTTTGATCTTGCGGCCGAGCGCGGTGTTTTCGCGTTGAAACGTCCACGGAATAAACGCCGTGAAGCCACCAGTCTCATCCTGAAGATCGCGAATGCGCTGCAAGTGCCTGACGCGATGTTCGATCTTATCGCCAATCCCAAACATCATCGTGGCCGTTGAACGGAGACCGACGTGATGGACCGCGCGCATTACGTCGAGCCACTCGTCGGTGGTGCACTTGGTCGAAACACGCTTGCGTACTTCGTCGTCGAGAATCTCCGCGCCGCCACCGGGCAGACTGTAAAGTCCGGCTGCTTTCAGACGCGCCATGATCGTTTCGTAATCGAGTTTTGAGATCAGGTGGATATTGTGGATCTCAGGCGGCGAAAAGCAGTGCAACTGAAATCCCGGATACTTCTCGCGCAGAGAGCGCAGCAGGTCCTCGTACCACTCGATGCCGAAGTCGGGATGTAGTCCGCCCTGCATTAAGACACCGGTGCCACCGAGCGCGATCGTCTCGTCGATCTTGGCGCAGATCTCTTCGAACGTGCGGACGTAAGTGTCTGGCGCACCGGGCCGGCGATAGAAGGCGCAGAACGTGCAGACTACGTTGCAGACGTTTGTGTAGTTGATATTGCGATCGATGATGTAGGTGACGATGTTGCCGGGGTGGCGGCGCGCGCGTATCTCGTCGGCAGCGGCGCCCATCCGCGCGATGTCGTACGACTCGAGCAGCGTCGTGCATTCTTCGACGGACATGCGCTCACCCGCGAGCACGCGATCGAGAATCGGTTGAATGTTCGTGGAAGACATAAGGCTCACCGGATCTTAACCACAAAGACACTATGACACAAAACTAATACCGAATTAGTGTCTTTGTGTCTTTGTGGTTCAAATAAACCTCAACGCTTTTACGCTCTCAATCAGCCCATGCTTGAACGCCAACTCAAAATACAACTGCAACCCCTTTTCCATTCCCTCATCAACATCGAAAACGATATTTTCCGTCAAGTAGTTTCTAAGCTCTGCCACCGGCATCGGAATCCGGTCCTGGTAACTCTGCACGATGTCCTCGATGTGTGCGACGCCTTCGTCCCGCGCTCCCGAAAAATCAACGAGACGCGCCCTCTCGAGCGCCTCGTCGCTTACCATCCACATCGCAAAAACGAACCCGAGACCCGTGTGCTGCTTCCACAAACCCGCCATGTCCCAGACGTTCAATCCGCGCCTGCGAAAGCCCATCCCCGGATCGCCGATGATCAGCGCGGCGTCGTACTTGTCCAGCATCTCCTGAATGTTCGGCGCACTCGTGGACCACTCAGGCTCGCGCTGCAAGAACTCCTTGAAGATTACTTTCACGAGTGTTGCCGAAGTGCGTGATGATTCATCCAACGCAACGCTCTTGATGTTCTCGAGGGTCTTGTCTTTCGAGACCAGAACCACGCTGAGCACTTCCTTCTTCGATCCAACGCAAACATTCGGCACCAAAAGCCCGCTCGGAATGCGCTGATACTCGATCACCGGAATCAACGCACCTTCTACTGCGTTCTCCGACAACAGACGCGCGCAACGCGACGGTACGGCTTCAACAAAATCGACACCTCCGCGGTGCGATCCATTGAGAAAACTCCAAATTAGCGGTGCGGAATTTAAGTAGCTGGATGCGGCAAGTCGAAACGGGACGTTCATGTACGGGCCAGTATATACTATTCGCCCGATGCCCATTTACGACGTGACCGTGCCGCTGAGCAACGAGTTACCAACGTATCCTGGTGACCCGGGAATCCAGATTCGCGATTGGTTGACGCTGGCCAACGGTGACGCCGCGAATGTTTCGGTCCTCCATTTCGGCGCGCACACCGGCACGCACGTCGATGCTCCGGCGCATTTCATCGAAGGCGCAGCAAAGGTCGAAACGCTGGACCTTGAAGTGTTGATCGGTGAGGCGCAGGTGGTCGAAGTTCCTGAAGATTACCGCGTTATCGATGAAGAGTTTGTTATCGCGAACTGTAGTGAGGACACGAAACGCTTATTGTTCAAAACACGTAACTCCGGGTTGTGGAACGAACCAACCCCGGAGTTTCATACTGACTTTACTTATCTCGATTTGAAAGCAGCCCAAACACTCGCCGAGCGCGGAGTGAAACTTGTCGGCATCGACTATCTTTCGATCGAGAAGTTTGCGAGTGAGAAACACGAGACGCACCTGGCGCTGCTTTCTCGCGGCGTCGTCATTCTTGAAGGACTGAATCTCAGCGAGGTTCCGGCGGGCAACTACGAATTGATCTGTTTGCCTTTGCGTTTGCGCAGCGACAAAGGCGACGGCGCGCCCGCGAGGGTCGTGTTGCGGACGAAGGAGGTTTAACCACGAAGACACAAAGACACAAAGACCAGAACTGAATCAGATCCTTTGTGTCTTAGTGTCTTTGTGGTTAAAAAATTTCCCAATGGCAAAGACTGAGAACCCAAAGTACCGTGAACGCGTTTATGCAATCGTGCGACGCATTCCGTCAGGTCGAGTGATGACTTACGGACAGATTGCAGAACTACTCGGCGACGGGTATACAGCGCGAACAGTCGGTTTCTGCATGCACTCGTCGCCCGATGGCGTGCCGTGGCATCGCGTGTTGAATGCGCAAGGTAAAACCTCCACCGCCAAGCTCGTGTTGCCGCACGATAAGCAACAGCGACTACTCGAACTTGAAGGAGTCGTGTTTGATAAGAACGATCGGTGCGACTTGCAGACGTTCCTTTACATTCCCAAAGCCAGATCTCAGAAACCCAAAACCGCGAGTTTGTATAAACCGAAGTCGTCTACCCGAGGAGTGAAGCGATGAGTTCAGAACCTATGCAACGTGTTCCTTACCAGGTCAGCACGCCGCGTTATTCAGTCTCACATCAGATGGTGACCACTGCTTTCGACTTACCCAATTTTCGCATTATGCAGAATCTCGGGGTTGTTCGCGGCATCGTCGTGCGTTCGCGAAACATCTTCGCGACCATCGGCGCCGGATTACAGACGATTGTGGGCGGGAACATCACTGTCTGGACCAATCTCTGTGAACAGACCAGGGCCGATGCCTTTGACATCATGATTCAACACGCCACGGAGATCGGCGCCAATGCGATTATCGGCGCGCGCTACGACACGACGGAGATCGGGCAAGGGGTCACGGAAGTTTTGGCTTACGGCACGGCGGTTATCGTTGAGCCTGCTACGCCAGGGGAAAGTTATCGTTCATGACACTTGAAAAAGTTCCGTTCGCCAGGCTGCTTGGCATTCAACTCGAGTCGCAGGAACCCGGCCACGCGGTGATGTCGATGGAGATCCGGGAAGAACACAAACAGAATCACGGAGTTGTTCACGGCGGCGGCGTGGCCGCGTTGATCGACTCCGCGATGGCGCTCGCAATCATGCCTATGCTGGCTGAAAACGAACGTACGACGACGGTCGATTTAACGATTCACTATCTCCGGCCACTCATCGAAGGCACCGCGCGAGCCTCGGCGCGAGTGATACGCGCCGGACGAAGAGTCATCACGGTTTCCGCCGAGCTCTTCGACGACAAGGACAAACTCGCCGCCACAGCGATCAGCACCTACCTGCGCCTCAGCAGCACCGAAAACACAAATTACCCCGACAAAAAATGATTTTTTCGGGTCCGTTTTAATCTGTGTTCAAGTGTGCCTTATGATACTGGCGTGGATGACCTAAGGAAATTTGCACGTTACTTCCGTAAATACAAACTCCAACTCGCCGTCGGTATAGCCTGCATCTTCGCCAGCGTTGTCATTGGCCTTCTAATTCCACTCATCGTCGGTCAGGCAATTGACGAAAACTGGACTGACGTCTCCTGGTGGAGACTCACCATCTCGGCGGCAAAGGTCTTAGGCGCCAGTGTCGTCAGTGGCTTCTTTCTCTTTCTGCAAAGACGAATCCTGATCGGCATGTCGCGCAACATCGAGTACGACATGCGGGAGGAGTTTTATGCGCACCTCGTCGATCAACCGCTCTCGTTCTTCCACGAACATCGCACCGGCGATCTGATGGCGCGCGCGACCAACGATCTTGGGGCAGTCAGGCAACTCGCCGGGCCGATGATCATGTACACGTTGCAGACGCTGTTTGTCGTGATCCTCGTTTTACCGTTGATGTTCGCCCTCAACTGGTGGCTGACGTTGCTGCTGTTTGTAACGATGCCGCTTGTATCGCTGACGGTGAAGTTTTTTGGCCAGCAGGTTCATACGCGCTTCGAAAAGATTCAGGATTTCTTCGCACAGATCACCGCGCGCGCTCAGGAAAACTTCACTGGTGTGCGCGTGGTGCGTGCGTACGCGCAGGAAGAAGCCGAGATGGCCGCCTTCAACGATCTCAATCGAGAGTATGCGGAGCGCAACCTCGGTTTGGTGCGCGTCGAGGCGTTGATGCGTCCGTTGATGATGTTCCTGATCGGGTTTGGCTACATCCTGATCATCTGGGCTGGAGTGCCGCTCGCCGTGCGTGGCGAGATCACGGTGGGCGAGTTCGCAATGTTTAACCTCTACTTGACGCGACTCATTTGGCCCCTGATCGCACTCGGTTACGTCGTGAATCTCTTTCAACGAGGAACGGCGAGCTTGAAACGACTCAACGCGATCCTGCGTATCGCACCTTTGATCGACGATGCGCCAAACGTTGTCGAACAGCCACCGATAAAAGGAAAGATCGAGTTTCGCGATCTGACGTTTAAGTATCACCAAACCGGCGAGCCGATTTTGAAAGATCTGACGCTCACGATTCCTGAAGGTCACACCGTGGCGTTTGTCGGGCGAACGGGAAGCGGGAAGTCGACGATCGCGAATCTGATTCCGCGTTTGATCGAGGCGCCGGATGACTCTGTGTTCATCGACGACCGGCCGATCAAAGACTATCCGCTCGCGCAGTTGCGTTCGAGCATCGGGTATGTGCCGCAGGAGACGTTCCTGTTCAGCGATTCGGTGAAGGGAAATATCGCGTTCGGCGTAGCGCAAGCGGAGCAGGCAGAGGTCGAGTGGGCGGCTGAGATCGCAGGCTTGTCTGAGGACATCGCGGGATTTCCGGATAAGTTTGAGGCACTGGTCGGCGAGCGCGGCATCACGTTGTCAGGCGGACAAAAGCAGCGAACCGCGATTGCGCGGGCGGTCTTGCGCGAGCCGAAGATCCTGATTCTCGACGATGCGCTTTCGTCGGTTGATACGTACACGGAAGAGAAGATCCTGGGTCAACTGCGTGGCGTGATGCGCGATCGCACGAGCGTGATCGTTTCGCATCGCATCTCCACCGTGCGCGACGCGGACATGATTTGTGTGTTGGACGACGGCCGGATCGTCGAACAGGGAACTCACGAGGAGTTGCTGGCGCTCGGCGGTGAGTATGCAGAGTTGCATGAAAGGCAGTTGCTCGAGGAGGAGCTCGCGGCTACTTGATTGTAGGGGTGGCCCTCCGTGGCCACCCCATCCGGTTGAATTTCGAACTGGGGTG
>JBIOVO010000142.1:0-12395 GCA_044867735.1 Pyrinomonadaceae bacterium
TGTCAAAACCATTCTTACTGGTTCTAAACAATCCTGTTTAATCCTGTAATCCTGTCAAAACCAATCTTATTGCTTCTGGATAGAGCTGGTGCTCCTGTTCGAGTATCCGCGCCGAGAGCGTCTCAACGGTGTCGCCCTCCAAAACCGGCACCGCCCGTTGCGCGATGATCGGCCCACCATCAAGCGTTTCATCCACAAAGTGGACCGTACACCCGCTCACCTTTACTCCATGCTCTAACGCCTGCCGCTGCGCATCGAGCCCGGGAAATGCAGGCAGCAGACTCGGATGAATGTTTAATATCCGGTTCCTGAACGCGCCGATAAAACACGGCGACAACAGTCGCATGTATCCCGCAAGGCAAACCAGATCCACGCGATGTTCCTGTAAGACGGAAATGATCTCGCGTTCGTGCTCTTCACGCGTCCGCCCACGCCGTTCGATTACTCGTGCTTCGTGTCCGCGTTCTCGCGCCAACTGCACACCACGCGCATCAGCTTTATCGCTAACGACGACGGCGATCTCCGCGTCAGGAATCCTTCCTTCGCGAATCGCGTCGCTCAGTGCAAGCATGTTTGATCCGCGACCGGAAATCAGAATCGCGATTCGTTTTCTCTTCGGCTCGCTCAGCGCACTACCTCACGATTCCCCTGGATGACAGTTCCGATCACATAGACCGTTTCGCCTTGCGCGCGAAGGTGTTGGGCCACGACTTCAGCGTCCTTTCTAGTGCAGACGATCGCCATGCCGATTCCCATATTGAACGTGCGAAACATTTCGTCTTCCGAGACGTTGCCGAGCCGGCGCAGCAGCTTGAACAGATCCGGTATCGGCCACGAGCCACGACGGATCAGGACTGAAGTTCCCTCGGGCAGGATTCGTGGGATGTTGTCAGTGAGTCCGCCGCCGGTGATGTGAGCGAGACCTTTGATCAGGTTCTGATCGAGCAAATCGTCGAGCGGTTTCAGATAGCTGAGATGCGGCAGCAGTAAGGCTTCACCTGCTGTCATTCCAAGTTCCGGTAAATCGGTGTTGGACTCATAACCAGCGACTTCGAAAAACAGTTTACGCGCGAGGGAGTAGCCGTTCGTGTGCAGTCCCGCCGAAGGTAAGGCAAGCACGACGTCGCCGGTTGCGATCGTTTTGCCGTCGATGATCTTTTCGCGATCGACTACGCCAACTATGAACCCGGCGATGTCGTATTCACCTTCGCCGTAGAAACTCGGCATCTCAGCGGTTTCACCACCCAACAACACACAACCATTCTCGCGGCAGCCTGCGGTGATTCCCTCGATAATGCTGGCCACAACGTCAGGCGACAACTTCCCGGTCGCAATGTAGTCGAGAAAGAAGAGCGGCCGCGCCCCCTGGACCAGAATGTCGTTGACGCAATGATTGACGAGATCGCGCCCGACAGTGTTATGCACGCCGGTGGCAAAAGCGATCTTGAGCTTGGTGCCCACGCCATCCGCCGATGCAACGAGCACCGGTTGCGCCATGTTTGGAAAGGCGCCGTCAAACATTCCACCAAAACTTCCGATCTCGGAAAGCGTGCGCTCGTTGAAAGTGCCGCGCGCCAGTTCCTTGATCCTGTCCGTAGCCCGTGTGGCCGCGTCGATATCGACGCCCGCATCACTATATGAAATTGGTTTGGTCATTTCTCTCTGTGCTTTGTGTGCCCTTTTGTGGCTCTATTTCTGTTCAGTCTTTTTCGGTTTTGGCGGCGGCCCGAAATCGCCGTACGCGATGAACCCCGATCGCGACGAGTCGTCCTTTTGCGCCGTGCGACCGGACCAGAGATCTTCCGTAGATTCTTTTGCCGGCGTCACGGTGATCTCATTCACTTTTCCGCGCGTCGTGATCGTGATCTCCCCCTGCAAGTCGGTCCGATAAAGTTTAATGTTTGCATTCGCCGCTCGCAGCCGGTCGAGCACCTGCTGCGACGGATGACCATAACGATTCCACGCACCACAGGAAATGATCGCGATCTCAGGTTGAACGCGACCGAGGAAATCCGCGGACGAAGCATACCGCGATCCGTGATGCCCGACTTTCAATACTTTAGCTTGGAGATCAAGGTCCTTCGTTAACAATCGATGCTCGGTCTGATCTTCCGCATCACCCGCCAGCAACATCGAGAACGCGCCGTAATCGAGTCGCGCGACGATCGAGTTTGCGTTTGGTTC
Organism: Pyrinomonadaceae bacterium; assembly: GCA_044867735.1. Classification (GTDB taxonomy): domain Bacteria; phylum Acidobacteriota; class Blastocatellia; order Pyrinomonadales; family Pyrinomonadaceae; genus PSRF01. The sequence goes on from JBIOVO010000142.1 coordinate 2,185, forward strand.
GTTACCACCGGTGGTCATCTTGTCTCTGGTGAAGAACGGCTCTGACGGCGCCAGAATCGTCAACAAAGCACCACCGCCGAGATCGTACTTTGTTCCCGGCTTCGCAGTGACGAGTTGAGCGCCACTCGTTTTCACCGCCTCTTTGTAGTCGTCGTAAAACTTCGTTATCGAAACCGGTTTCGCCGTTCTCCTCTGAGCGGGTGCGGCCGCAGGCTTCTTGCCTGGCGCCGGTTTCGGCGCCGGCGCGAGTTCAGGTGGCACGACCGGTTCCTGACCATTGTCGATCACGTTCAAAACTTTTACTGCCTTGAAAACTTCCGCCGCGCCACCCATGTGATCCGGATGCGGATGCGTGGCAATGAAATAGTCGAGCTGCTGGATCTGGTAACGCTTCAACGCTTCGACAACGGCTTTGCCCTTAGTCGTATCACCGGCATCGATGAGCACGTTCTTTCCGGCCGGCGAAGTGATGAGTATTGAATCGCCGTTGATCGGACCAACATCGAGCACACGAACCGTCAGTTCACCACCAGAAGCCGGCGGCGGCTGCGTTTTCCACCACGGCAAAACGTATTTCCAGTAGGCGAAGCCGGCGAGCGCAGCTACGACCAGGAGAACTGCAATCGCACAACCACAGCCTCGTTTTGCTCGTCGCATCATCGGTTGCGGAATAGGCGCGGGAGCATGGGTGGGGAATCGACCTGATTTGCCACGCGGAGCACGGTTGTTACCACAGAATAGTCGCCTTTGGCGTATGAATCGAAAGCTTCTTTGGCTTTGACTACCTCCCAGATCGAGTCACGCGAGATAACTTGTTCGAGCATCAGCGCCAGTCGTTCTTCGCCTTTTGGTTTGAACCTGATCGGTGTTTTAAAGGTCAGAGTCTTGGTGGCGTACGCAGGCACCGAGAATCCCTCGGTTCTGTTTGCGATGGGATGAGCCTGGTTCCGGGAATCGATCGTGACGAGGGAGTAACGGATACCGATCATCTTCGATTCGGAACTATTCGCGAATACGAGTTTGAGCAGGTAACCCTTTTCTACTTTGACTAGCGAGGCTTCGTGGACGTTTAGGGGAAGGTCCATGACTTGAAAGACTTCGATCGCGAGAGCGTCTTGAAGAAAACTACCCCCGCAAAGGCGCAAAGGCGCAAAGGAAGACCCTCCGGGAAACCGCAGGTCATAACTTTGCGCCTTTGCGTCTTTGCGCGAGAGGTTTTCTGAAGCGGCCTGAGCACCACTCGCAAACATCACCACAAGCGCCACGCAAAGAATCTTCATTTCAGCTTTCAACAATCACCGACTCATGATCCCGTTCCCACATCGTCTCGGCCTCCCTCGTGATCTGCGTCGGATACTTCCCGTTCCAACAAGCCACACACGACGCATCCGCACTCAACCCCGTCGCCGCAATCATCCCTTCAAGCGACAAATACCCGAGCGAATCCGCCTCGATGAACTTCCGTATCTCTTCCACGCTCATCTGCGCCGCGATCAGCTCCGACTTGTTCGGCGTATCGACTCCGTAGTAGCACGGACTAATCGTCGGCGGACAACTGATACGAACATGGATCTCTTTCGCGCCCGCCTCCCGAACCATGCGCACGATCTTCTTCGACGTCGTCCCACGCACGATCGAATCATCGATCAAAACGACGCGCCGCCCGCTGATCAGGTCCCGCACCGGATTGAGCTTGATACGAACTCCAAAAGACCTGATCGACTGCCGTGGCTCGATGAACGTTCGGCCAACATAATGGTTTCGCACCAGGCCGAAACGAAAACTCAACCCACTCTCAGCCGCGTACCCGATCGCCGCCGCCACTCCCGAATCCGGCACCGGCACCACGATATCTGCATCAGCAGGTTGCTCGACTGCGAGCCGGCGTCCCATCTTGTGCCGCGATTCATTGATCGACTTGCCATAGATCAACGAATCCGGACGCGCAAAGTAAACGTGCTCAAACAAGCACATCGAATGTTTCTGTTCCGGCAAGGGATGCGACGAGCGCAAACCGTCCTGATCGATCACGATCATCTCGCCCGGCTCGACGTCGCGAACGTATTGCGCATCGATCAGATCAAACGCGCACGTTTCCGACGCGACGACCCACGCGTCGCCGAGGCGTCCTAAAGCGAGCGGACGAAAACCACGGCTATCGCGAATCGCAATCAGCTCGTTCGGCGTCAGGAAGAGCATCGAAAACGCGCCTTCAGTCTCACGCAAGACTTGCGGTATCGCTTCACGGACATTCGCGCGCGAGCGCGCCACGCCATGCAGCACAACTTCCGTGTCGGAAGTCGATGAAAAGATCGCGCCGTCACGTTCGAGGCGTTGGCGTTCTTCGCGCGCGAAGGGAAGATTGCCGTTGTGACAAACTGCAATCTGCCCGTGCTGGCACGTGACCAAAAACGGCTGTGCCTCCTGGATAGAAACTTCACCTGCCGTCGAATAACGCACGTGACCAATCGCACTCGTCCCTTGCAAACGATCCAGGTGGGTTTGATTGAAGGCTTCTGATACGTGACCCATCGCGCGTTCGAGTCGCAATTCCGAACCATCGGAAGCGACGATGCCACACGACTCCTGGCCGCGATGTTGCAGCGCGTACAAACCAAGGTAAGTCAATTTTGACGCTTCCGGATGGCCGTAGATTCCGAAAACACCACACTCTTCACGCAGCTTGCTGATCTCGATTTCTGTCAATTTGAGTTGTCCTGGTTTGCGGTTCGGGGATTACCTCGCAATGATAACCACTAAGACACAAAGGCACAAAGATAAATAAGCTGGTGTCTTAAATTGAAGGAGTTTTCTCTGCGGCCCTCTGCGTATCTCCGCGTTCTCTGCGTTAAAGAGCTTGTTTCAACGCAGAGCTCGCAGAGATACGCAGAGGATAAGTATTACTTTGTGTCTTGCTGGCTTGCTGGTTATCATGCATGCGATGCGGGCCCTCTGCTTGACGTTGTTTGTTTTAGTCTGCCTATCGCTTGCCCCTGCGGAGCCGAGTCAGCGACGCTCATCGGCGCAGTTGTACCGGCGTCATTGCGTGTCGTGTCACGGAAGCGACGGCAAGGCGCAGACTTCGAAAGGTAAATTTAGTCATGCGCGCGACCTTACGGATCCGAAATGGCAGGATGATGTCAGCGATGCGCGTATCTTCAACTCAATCACGAATGGCCGAAACGAGCGTGGCAACATGCCGCCATTTAGCGGTAAGCTTAACGAAAAGGAAGTCGACTCCCTCGTCGATTTTGTTCGCAAGCTGAAAGGACAACCGTCGTCGTAAAGCCCATGTTCTCCGCATTGAAGTCGGCCATCACGCTCCGCAGCCTCGTTATCGTGGCGCTCCAGGCGGCCCTGGTGGTTCTACTCTTCGCCGCCGGATGGTCGATTTATCGAAAACTTCCCGCCAGCAGCGCTGACATCAGGTCGAGCCAACGGTCCACCACGTTGCAGATCGTTATTCGCCAGCCTCCTGACGGTTCGGGATCTTCCCTGGCTGTGCCCGTGAGTCTTTACCCGGTTGATATTGTTGCCGTCCGACATGAGTTCTTCACTGAGCCGCCGCGTGGCAAACGTTTTGAAGACTTCCTCAAAGAACGCATGAAGGGTCGCACACCGGTGACCGCGCGTTTGGATAACCAGGGAACTGGTGCGGTGACGCTTGCGCCCGGCAGTTGGTGGTTGCATGCAACGCTTTCCGGTGACGAACAACTCGAGTGGCGCCTGCCGGTGACCGTCGGTGGATCGAACCAGACCCTCGAACTGACACCGCAGAATGCGTACACGAGAAGCAAGAGTTTTTAACTTAGTACTTTGATCTTTGTGCTTGGTACTTGCACCAAGTTCAAAGTACCAGGTACAAAGCACAGAAAAATGCTCGCCCTCCGCGTAGACAAGAAACGCGTTTCCGTTAAAGACATCGAGAAGCCGAACCACGCAGATGAAGCGCTGGTGCGTGTGGTGCTGTCCGGGATTTGTAATACCGATCTCGAAATTGCGCGTGGGTACGCCGGCTTCAATGGAACCATCGGGCACGAGTTTGTCGGCCTGGTTGAAGAGAGCACCGATCGTGCCCTCGTTGGTCGTCGCGTGGTTGGCGAGATCAATGCGGGCTGCGGCAAGTGTGAACTATGCCGCGCCGGAGATTCGAGACATTGCGCTGCGCGCACTGTCCTGGGAATTCATGGACGCGACGGCGCTCATGCAGAGTTTCTGCAACTGCCAAACGAGAACCTCCTCGTCATTCCGGACAATGTGCCCGACGAACACGCTGCGTTCGCCGAACCGCTGGCGGCGGCGTGCGGCATTCTCGAACGCGTCACGATCTCGAAATCTGATCGTGTGGCGGTAATCGGTGATGGGAAACTCGGGTTGCTTTGTGCGCAAGTGCTTTCGCTGACTGGCCCCTCGCTGCTGCTCATCGGAAAACACTCACCTAAACTTCGCATCGCCGAACGTCGCGGCATCGAGACTACCAGCCCGAAAGAGGCGGCGAAGCGAAAGCGGGAGTTTGACGTGGTGGTGGAAGCTTCCGGCGCGGCCAGTGGGTTTGGACTGGCGCTCGATCTTCTGCAACCGAAGGGTCAACTGGTTCTGAAGTCGACCTTTCACGGAAAAACGGAACTGGACGCCGCGCGCATCGTGGTTGATGAGATTTCGATCGTCGGGTCGCGCTGCGGCCGGCTTGCGCCGGCGTTGGATCTGTTGAAAAAGTCCGCCGTGGACGTCGATAGCCTGATCAGCGAAGAATATCCGCTCTCAAAGGGCGTTCATGCGATGCGACGGGCCGCTGCGAAAGGCGTGTTGAAGGTCTTGTTGCGGGCTCAATAAAGGATTTCTCACGCAAAGACGCAAAGGCGCAAAGGAAGACCTGCCGGAACCGAAGGTCTTCCTTTGCGTCTTACTTTGCGCCTTTGCGTCTTTGCGGAAAAAACCCTCTTTTAGCCCTGTCCCTTTCTCGGATTGGATTTTTTGCTCCCAGACAACCCTTTCGCTATACTCTAGCCCTTTCCCTGGGCGTCGGATTGCCTTTAGAAGGTGGTGAAATATGTTTGAAGTCTCCAAGAACAGTACAACTGACCAGGAACGGGCGATATTGCGAAAGTTGCGTGTCTGGATAGTCGCGCTTGCCGTGGCCTGTTTGGCCACCGGCATCGGTATCGGCGCGATCTTCTCAGGACGAACGATCATCGCGCAAAACGACATGCAGATTGCCCGCGCGCCGGAAGCGCTGTCGGCTTCGTTCGCCGAGATCGCACGCCGCGTCGAACCCGCCGTCGTCAATATTGAAACGACCCAGGCGCCAATGGAGATCAGCGAGAAAGACGAAGACAAGGAAGATCAGACCAGCAACCCCCTGCTCGACATGTTTCGCCGCCAACCACGCCGGCCACCGCGCGGCATTGGCAGCGGCTTCATCGTCAGTCCCAAGGGTTACATTCTGACTAATCACCACGTGATCGAAGACGCGACGCGCATCACCGTCGGTCTGCAATCAGGCGAGAAGTATCGCGGCACCGTGATCGGCGTCGATTCTGAAACCGACGTTGCCGTGATCAAGATCGAGGCGCCCAAGGATCTGCCGACAGTGACTCTCGGCGATTCCAACGCCGCCCAGGTCGGCGATTGGGTGCTGGCGATGGGTTCACCATTCGGTCTCGATCAAACCGTCACCGCCGGAATCATCTCGAAGAAAGAACGTGAGTCGCCGTACTTCAACGTTTTCCAACGGTTCCTGCAAACGGACGCCGCCATCAACCGTGGCAACAGCGGCGGTCCACTCGTCAACATGCGCGGCGAAGTTATCGGGATGAACTCGCAGATCGCGACTTCGACCGGCGACTACAACGGCATCGGGTTCGCGCTGCCCGCGAACGAAACCAATTTCGTTTACAAGCAGTTGATCGCGCAGGGCAAAGTCAAACGCGGTTACCTGGGTATCACTCTCGATTCCGTCCACGACGAATTCGCGAAGGTCTACGGCCTCGCCGAAGCGAGAGGCGCGATTATTGTGACGGTCACACCGAATGAAAGTGGTCAGCCGACTCCAGCCTCCAAGGCTGGTTTCCAACCGAGCGACATCATTGTTGAGTTCGAAAATGCGCCGGTCACCAACGCGCAGGATCTGATTCAACGTGTTGCCAGCACTCCGGTGGGCCAAACAGTAACGCTATCGTATTTGAGAGACGTCAACGGCAAGTTTGAGAAGAAGACTGTCAGTGTCGCCTTGAGCGAGCGGCCGTCATTGAACAACCGTGAGTGGAATGGAGCAATGAAAGCTCCTACGAAGGACGTCACGCCAAAAGGAAACACGCTCCGCCTCGGCATCACACTGGCCGAGCTAACTCCACAACTGATCGCAGAGCAGCACCTAACCGGCGTTCAGGGACTTTACGTGAAGGAAGTTGATCCCAACGGCCTGATAGCAGAACTTCGCGTGCCACCAACCGGAGCCCCGGCACTGGGCCAGGGCGACGTTATCAATCGCATCAATCGCACCACGATCACTTCACTGGCAGACTTTCAACGCGTGTTGAATGGACTCAAGCCGGGTGATCCTATCGTGCTGAACGTGACCCGAAGGGATTTGCGAGGCGATCGACTCATCCCGACGATCGTTCAGTTCACGTATCAATAGGAGAGTTTCTAATTGCCGATTGCCAATAGCCAATTGCCAAATCGGCGCTCGAAATTTTGACTAATCTCAAATCGGCAATTGGCAATCGGCAATATTTATGGCTCAGGCAAAGAAAGCAATCACAAAAACCGGCGGCAAACTTGCGGCGCGCAATGCGTCGCATCCGGCAGTAAAAACCTATCAAAACTTTATCAACGGCGAATGGGTCGCGAGCGAATCGGGCGAGATGTTTGAAAACATCAATCCCGCCGACAATCGCGACATCGTCGGCCGTTTCCCTCTTTCCACCAGCGACGACGTCAACGCGGCGGTGAACGCCGCCCAAAACGCGTTCGATCGTTGGCGCAACACGCCCGCGCCCAAGCGCGCTGAATTGTTGTTTCGGCTCGGTGAGATCCTGATTCGCGACAAAGAACAGTACACCGCCGACATGACCCGCGAGATGGGTAAGGTCTTGAAAGAAGCCGGCGGCGACGTTCAGGAAGCGATCGATTGCACTTACTACACTGCCGGCGAAGGACGCCGCCTGCACGGATTCACCTCGCCCGCTGAGATGCGCGACAAGTTTGCGATGTGCGTGCGCCAGCCGGTTGGTCTTTGCGGTCTGATCACACCCTGGAACTTTCCGATGGCGATCCCGTCGTGGAAATTGATTCCCGCGTTAATCTGCGGCAACACCGTCGTCATCAAACCGGCCGAGGATACACCGCTCTCGACTTACAACCTCGTTAAGGCTTGTGAGGAAGCAGGCATTCCGCCAGGCGTCGTGAATCTCGTCACCGGATATGGTGAGCCTGTCGGTGCGGCGATGACCAATCATCCCGCTCTGCGACTCATCTCGTTTACCGGATCGACTCAGACCGGCCGCATCGTGGCTTCCGCCTGCGCCGAGCGAAACGCAATCTGTTCGCTCGAGATGGGCGGCAAGAATGCGATTATCGTGATGGACGATGCCGATATAGATCTCGCAGTGGAAGGCGCCATTTGGGGCGCCTTCGGTACGTCAGGACAACGCTGCACTGCGTCGTCGCGTTTGGTCGTCCACAAAAAAGTTTACAAGCAGTTTGTGACGAAGCTCGTCGAGAACACGCGCGCGCTGCGCGTCGGTAACGGCGCCGATCCGAAGACGGATGTTGGTCCGGTCATCAATGCCGATGCGGTTGAGAAGATCATGAACTACATCCGGATCGGACGTAACGACGATGGCGCGAAGTTGGCCTGTGGCGGTAAGCGTCTCAGCAGAGGCGACTACGCCAACGGATACTTCATCGAGCCGACCGTGTTCACTGATGCGACACCGGATATGCGTATCTCGCAGGAAGAGATCTTTGGACCAGTAACAACAGTCATTCCGGCCAGCTCACTCGAAGACGCGATTCAGATCGCGAACGGAGTTCGTTATGGACTCTCAGCCGCGATCTACACGCAGAACGTCAATCGCGCCTTCAAGGCGATGAACGAAATGTATACCGGCATCTTCTATGTGAACGCCTCGACCATCGGCGCTGAGGTGCATCTGCCGTTCGGCGGCACCAAAGCCACAGGCAATGGTCATCGTGAAGCGGGAACGCAGGTGCTGGACATTTTCTCTGAATGGAAGTCCATCTACGTTGACTTCAGCGGCAAGCTGCAACGCGCCCAGATCGACGCGATTGAGCCCCAATGAAGACATCTGCCATAGACGAAGCTTCGCCGTTCGCCATTCGCATTTCATATTAGTTAATTACCCGGAGAATAACTGTGATTATTGGTCTGCCTAAAGAAATCAAAGACAACGAATATCGAGTCGGCCTGACACCGGCTGGTGTGCGCGCGCTCAAGGACGCAGGTCACGACATCAAGGTGGAAACTGAGGCCGGCGCCGGTTCGGGTTTTGAAAATGCACTTTACGAACGCGCCGGAGCAACGATCGTCGCGACGGCTGATGAAGTTTGGGCGGCGGCCGAGATGATCGTCAAAGTTAAAGAACCGATCGCACCAGAGTATCCACGTATGCGCGAAGGGCAGTTGCTGTTCACGTACCTGCATCTCGCTCCGGATCACGAACTCACGCAGGAGTTGTTGAAACGTAAAGTAACCGGTATCGCCTACGAGACGATCACCGATCGTCGTGGCACATTGCCGTTGCTGACGCCGATGTCCGAAGTTGCTGGCCGCATGGCGATTCAGGTTGGCGCGCATTATCTCGAGAAGATGAGTGGTGGACGCGGAATCTTGCTGGGCGGCGTTCCGGGTGTGCCGGCCGCGCGCGTGGTGATCATTGGCGGCGGTGTGGTTGGCACAAACGCAGCGAAGATAGCCGTCGGCATGGGTGCTCATGTCACGATCATTGACAACAATCTCGACCGACTGCGTGAGCTCGACGACATCTTCCTCTCGAAGATCTCAACGCTCGCTTCGAGCGCATACATGATCCAGGATGCGATCTCGCAGGCCGATCTGATCGTGGGCGCCGTGCTTGTCCCGGGTGCTGCTGCGCCAAAATTGGTCACTCGGAATATGCTCAAAGAAGTTCCGAATGGAGCTGTTATCGTTGACGTGGCCGTCGATCAGGGCGGATGCATCGAGACCACCCATCCGACCACTCACTCTAACCCGACCTTCTACGTTGAAGGCGTGCTGCATTACTGTGTCGCAAACATGCCCGGCGCAGTGCCACGCACTTCCACTTTCGCGCTCACAAACGCAACCCTGCCCTACGCCCTGAAACTCGCGAACAAGGGCTTCCTGCAAGCAATCACAAATGATCCGGGGTTGAAAGAAGGGGTCAACACCTACGCTGGACAGTGCACCTATGAGGCGGTTGCATCAGCGCAGGGAATTGCGTATTCACCGCTGGACTTCTTGATTCAGAACACTGCCTGATCCGCGTTATCCGCGAGAATCTCTTGCCAGATCTGCGATACAGGCCAGCAGCTCTTCGGGCGAGACTGGCTTCGCAAGAAACGCATTGACCTGTTCCGACTCATCAGTCGTGTTCTTCGGGTCGAGTGCGCTCAACAAGATTATGGGCAGATTAGATAGGTGCTTGCTGCTGCGGACGAAGCGGCAAAGCTCGTAGCCATCGAGATTCGGCATTAAAGCGTCCGTGACAATCACGTCAACATCGGCCTTCAGCAGAAACTTCATCGCTTCCAGGCCATCACCAGCCGAAGTGACTGTATAGCCGGCCCTTTGCAGCACAACCTCCAGGTACCGACGCAAGGCAGGGTCGTCCTCCACGAGGAGGATGGAGCGCTGCTCTCCGGGCGTTTCCGCCGGTTGCAGTCCATTGCCGTTTGTCACTTCGATTTGGTCCAGTTCGATCATGGCTGAGGGCTCGTGGTCGTGAGGGCTCTTTGAAGGTCGGAGCCAGGTTGACTCGACAGAGGCCAGAGTAGACTGGCAGGACGGTGCTTGTCAATGTTTTGTGCTGTTTACCAAGAACTACTCGCGCAAAGGCGCAAAGACGCAAAGTTCTGACCTTCGGCTGCCCGGAGGGTCAGAACTTTGATGTCATGAAAAGGGCACCTCCCGCCGCGAGTTTTGTAAACTCAAGGCCTGTGGATTTGCGAATCACAAAAGGAGGTGC
>JBIOVO010000143.1:0-13368 GCA_044867735.1 Pyrinomonadaceae bacterium
TACAGAACCGAGCGCGGTAGCCTCGGGTCAATCTCAATCCATTGCGCCGTAATTTCAGTGTCGACCCGGCGCTACCGCGCTCGGTTCTGTGGGTGCACGAGTTTCTGAAATGCTCGTAATACCAGCGATCGATCTGAAGAATGGTTTGTGTGTTCGGTTGTTGCAGGGGCGAAAGTCTGATGTAACTGTTTACAACGACGATCCCGTGGCAGTGGCGAGGGACTTTGCCTCGGCAGGCGCGCAGATGATCCACGTGGTGGATCTCGACGGCGCTTTCAACACCACGGACTCCCCAAACCGCGAGGTGGTGCGAAAGATCGTCGATGCGGTAGCTGTGCCGGTCGAACTTGGCGGCGGCATTCGAACGATCGAACACGCGCAAGACGTGAGCGACGCCGGTGTTGCGCGAATCGTCCTCGGGACCATCGCCGCCGAATCGCCCGACTCTTTGAAAGCTTTCGTCGATCGCTTTTCGTCGAAGATATGCGTCGGGATCGACGCGCGTGACGGACGCGTGATGTCGCGTGGTTGGGAAACGTCCACGCCCGTGATGGCGATCGATCTCGCTCGCACGGTTGCGAACTGCGGTGTCGGGCGAATCATCTACACCGACATCGCTCGCGACGGCATGCTGACCGGGCCAAACATCGAGCAGACACTCGCCGTCGTTCGCGCTGCGAATATCAGCGTCACTGCATCCGGTGGAGTCTCCAGTCTCGACGACATCAAACGCTTGCGCGATGTAGACGACGCACGACTCGATAGTGTTATTGTCGGCAAGGCCCTTTACGAAGGAAAGTTCAAACTTGAGGAAGCGCTGCTTGCAGCGAGTTAAGCACAAAAGACCATGACCAAATCGATCTTCGCTGATGGAATACTGGCAGGACACGTGGCCTTCGTGACCGGCGGCGGCACCGGTATCACCGGCGGCGTGGCGCGCGCGCTTGCCGAAGCGGGCGCGAGTGTCGCGCTGGTGAGTCGAAGGATGGACCACTTGCAACCCGCGGCTGATGCGATTAATAACAACGGCGGTAAAGCCATCGCGGTGACCGCCGATGTTCGCCAGCCAGATGAAGTCGAAAAGGCTGTGGCGCAGACGATCGAACAACTCGGCAAGATCGACATCGTCGTCAACGGAGCCGCCGGAAATTTTCTCTGCAATGCGGAAGAGTTGTCGCCAAACGGCTTCGGAACTGTCGTAGACATCGATCTCAAGGGCACCTTTAACGTGTGCCGCGCCACGTTTGCTCAACTCAAGGAACATCGCGGTCAGATACTCAACATCAGTGCGACGCTGCACTACGTCGGCACGCCGATGCAGCTCCACGTGTCGGCAGCGAAAGCAGGTGTGGACGCGTTGACACGCAACCTCGCGGTCGAATGGGGGCCTTACGGAATTCGCGTCAACGGGATCGCGCCTGGTCCAATCGAAGACACGGAAGGCATGAAGCGTCTCGTTCCCGAGCCTGTAAAAGAGCGACTGAAGAAGAGGATTCCCCTCGGCCGTTTTGGCAGGATCGCCGACATCGAGAAAGCCGCGGTTTTTATCTGTTCTGACGCGGCGAGCTACATCAATGGTACGGTGTTGGTAATCGACGGTGGTCAGTGGCTGGCAGCCAATCGTATGGTCGGAAGTTAGAACGTATGCTCGATCTTCAACCCTCATCGTTCGAGGCATTTGAGCGCGAGGCCGGGCAGGGCAACGTGGTGCCCGTAGTCAGATCTGTGCTCGCCGATCTGCATACGCCGGTCGGCGCGTTCATGCGTATTGCTGGTGATTCGCCATACTCGTTTCTGCTCGAATCAGTGGAAGGCGGCGAACGGATCGCGCGCTATTCATTCCTCGGCGCTGAACCGGAGATGATCGTGAGTGGCAGGGGAATGCAAACGTTTGTCGACCGCAACGGTAAGACTGAAACTTATCCAATCGTCGCGACTGAGTGGGTGCGAGACTATTTTAAAGGATGCTCACTCGCGCGCCGTTCCGGACTCGTGCCATTTGCCGGCGGTGCCGTCGGTTATGTTGGCTACGATGCGGCACACTGGTTTGAACCGGCTCTTAGAGACGATCACACGCAGCCGCTCGATGGTCCAACCGACGCGGTCTGGATGTTTTATCGCACAGTGATCGCCTTCGATCGCGTTAAGCAACGGCTGGAGATCGTGTCGATCGTTTTCACGGAGGAGGCGGGCGGCAGTCACGAACGTTTGCGAGAGTTGTATGACGAAGCGGTGGCGCACACCAGGCAACTCGAAGCCGCGATTTTTGAAAACAACTCGCCGCTCCCGGCGCCCCCGCAGAACGAAAACGCGGTCAACTTTGCTTTGCAATCAAACTGGACGCGCCGCGCATTTGAAGAAGGCGTGCGTCAGATCAAAGAACACATCGCGGCCGGCGATTGTTATCAGGTGGTGCTTTCGCAACGTTTCTCGGCGAAGTTCAGCGGCGATCCGTTACAGATTTATCGGGCGCTCCGGGCCATTAATCCGTCGCCTTACATGTTCTTTTTGAGGCTCGGAGACGAGACGATCGTCGGCGCTTCGCCCGAGATGCTGGTGCGTTGTCATGGTCAGCGGCTCGATTACCGGCCGATTGCGGGTACTCGCAAACGTGGAGCCACCGAAACCGAAGATTGGGTGTTGAGCGAAGACTTGCGCTCCGACGAAAAAGAGATCGCTGAGCACATGATGCTTGTCGATCTCGGTCGTAACGATCTCGGTCGTGTTTCGGATTACGGCTCAGTTAAGGTTGACGATCTGATGCGGGTCGAAAAGTATTCGCACGTGCAGCATCTCGAGACGAGTTTGCGCTCGCGTTTGCGCGATGGTCTGGATCGCTTCGATGCACTAGCTTCATGTTTTCCGGCGGGCACTGTTACCGGAGCGCCGAAGATTCGCGCGATGGAGATTATTCGTGGACTCGAACCCGACCGGCGCGGAATCTACGCGGGTTCGGTGTTATACATGGACTACGCCGACAATCTCGATTCGTGTATCGCGATTCGCACGATTGTTTTGCGCGACGGCGAGGCGATGGTCCAGGCCGGCGCCGGCATCGTTGCCGATTCGGTTCCGGAACATGAGTATGCGGAGACGGTGAACAAGGCACGTGCGATGTTTCGTGCGATTGAGATGGCGCAGAGAGGACTGTGAAGAAGGAGGAGGCGCAGGAGCAGTGGGCAGGAGCAGGATTTCGTTATTGATTGGATATCTTTTGACTGCGGCGACGATCGCGAGCGCACAGGCGCTGCCGAATGGTCCGGTTGAAGGACCGCGAAAGGCAAACGCGCGTGCGACGGCGCCCGCCCCGGCCGTTGCCCCTGAACCGTTTGACGGCGCGACGGTCGAGAAGATGGCGAGTCAGTGCGTGACGCTCGAAACTGAACTCGGAGCGATCGAGCTCGCGTTCACGCCGGAGTCTGCACCTGAGTCAGTAAGAAACTTTCTCAATCTCTCGGCTACGGGTGCTTATGATACGACGACGTTTAGTCGCACCGTAAGAGGTTTCGTGATCCAGGGTGGGAATCTTTCCACGAGTGAGAAGTGGAGCGAACAGCTTGCGCGTCGCATGAGCCGCACCGTTCCCGACGAGCCGGGACTGATCAAGCACGTGCGCGGCATTGTTTCGATGGCGCGCACCGATCAACCGAACAGCGCCTCGACTCACTTCTTCATTCTGGTTGGTCCAGGCCCACATCTTGACAGTAAGTTTGCTGCGTTTGGCACCGTAACGAAAGGGATGGAGGTCGCGGACGCGATCAATCAGGGGCCTGCCGACGGCGAGAAACCGGAGAAGCCGGTGAAGATCAATCGCGCCGTGGTGGCCCTGTGTAAGAAGTAGAACATCCACAGATTAATCTGTGCAATCTGTGGACAAGATCAAATGCTTTTAGTAATCGACAACTACGATTCGTTTACTTACAACCTCGTCCAGTACCTCGGTGAGCTGGGCCAGACGGTCGAGGTGCGTCGTAATAATCGCGTGACGCTGGACGAGATTGAGAACGAGTTGCAACCGGAGCGGATCGTGATTTCTCCTGGTCCGGGAACTCCGGACGAGGCCGGCATCACGCTCGACGTGATTACGCGCTTCTCGGGAAAGGTGCCTCTGCTCGGTGTGTGTCTGGGCCATCAGGCGATCGGTCAGGCGTTTGGCGGCAAGGTTGTGCGTGCGCCCGAATTGATGCATGGCAAAGCTTCGCACGTTCGTCATGACGGCAAGACGATCTTTGCCGGGTTGCCGGATCAGTTTCTCGCCGGTCGTTATCATTCGCTGATCGTAGCGAAGAATTCTTTGCCGTCCTGTCTCGAAGTGTCGGCGGATACTGCTGACGACATCATCATGGGGTTGCGTCATCGTGAATTGAAGGTCGAAGGTGTTCAGTTTCATCCGGAATCGATCCTGACTTCAGCGGGCAAGCAACTGCTGTCAAACTTCCTCAAACTCTAACTCGCTTCATGGCTAATCAATTATTAACTGACTTTCTCGCACGGCTGGTTCGACGTGAGAACCTGAGCCGTGAAGAAGCGTTTGAATTTCTCGACGCATTGCTCGACGCTGAATCGACCGACGCACAGATCGCGGGCGCGCTGGTGGCGTTGGCGTCGAAGGGAGAGACGGTTGAAGAGTTGACGGGCATGGCCGAGGGCTTACGTTCGCATGCCGTTCGTCTTCTTTGCCAGCACTCGTGTTTCATCGACACTGCGGGAACCGGATCGAGCCGCGCAAAGACTTTCAATATCTCGACGGCGGCGGCGTTCGTGATTGCGGGCGCTGGGCTGCCGGTGGCGAAGCACGGAAATCGCGCGGCGAGTAGTAAGTCAGGAAGCGCTGATCTGTTGACGTCGTTGGGCGTTAACGTTTCCGCGATACCGTTGGTTTCGGAGAATGCGCTCAACGAGATCGGGATCTGTTTCATGTTTGCGCCGCTTTATCACGGTGCGACGGCGCGAGTCGCGGGCGTCCGGCGACAGTTGGGCATTCACACGACGTTCAATCTGCTCGGACCATTGAGCAATCCTGCGGGCGCGCCACGGCAGATCATCGGCGTGTGGCGAAAGGATCTGGCGCAGCGTTTGGCGAGCGTGCTGGCGGCGCTGGGAACGGAGCACGCGTGGGTGGTCCATGGTGAAGACGGGTTGGACGAGATCACGCTGGCGGGAAAGACGCATGTGGCGGAGGCGCGGGATGGGGAAGTGAAGACTTTCGAGATCGAGCCGGGCGAGTTTGGATTCGAAGTCAGATCGCTGGACCATCTGCGCGGCGGTGATACCGAGGAGAATGCGAAGATTGTGCGTGCGGTGTTGAGCGCATCACGCAAGGACGAGGCGCGTACGCTGGTCGTGATGAACGCCGCCGCGGCGCTTGTGCTTGGTGGCGCTGCTGCTGACTTGCGTGACGGCGCGAGAATCGCAGGTGATGCGATCGACAGCGGTGCAGCCGCGTCAAAACTGGAAATGCTCATCGAAGCGACGAGTGGTTAACCCCGCAAAGGCGCAAAGCCGCAAAGGCAGACCTCCGGCATCGCAGATACCGCAGGTCTTCTTTGCGTCTTCCTTTGCGCCTTTGCGTCTTTGCGGGGAAAAATTCTTTAATGGACATACTCACCAAGATCATCAACCAGAAACGCGAGCGCCTCGCGGACAGCAAGCGCGCTATGAGTTACGACGAGGTACGCAAGGTAGCTCAAGAAACCCGTAGCGCCGCCAAACCACACACGCTTCTAACCGCCCTCCAGACTGACGATCTCAACATCATCGCTGAATTCAAACGCCGCTCCCCCTCAAAAGGAATCATCCGCCCCGACGCCAACCTCCCGCAAATCGTCCAGTGCTACGAATCCGCCGGCGCTGCCGCAATCTCCATCCTCACCGAAGAAGATCACTTCTCCGGCTCACTCGACGATCTCCGCGAAGCCAGGCCAACTGTCGATCTGCCTTTAGTTCGCAAAGACTTCATCTTCGACGAATACCAGGTCTACGAATCCGCCGCTGCGGGCGCCGACGCGCTACTCCTGATCGTCGCCGCACTCGACGACGATCAGCTTTCGCATCTGCGGCGTCTGACCGAAGTCGAATTAGGCATGGACGCTCTGGTCGAAGTTCACACCGGCGATGAAATGAAACGAGCCGCCGCTGCCAACGCGAAATTGATTGGCGTCAACAACCGCGACCTGCGAACCTTTGAAGTCTCACTCGAAACATCACTTGCACTCGCTTCAGCGGCTCCCCCCGAAGCCACGTTGATCAGTGAGAGCGGATTAAATACGCACGGCGATCTGCAACGCTTACACGCCGCAGGTTATCGCGGCTTTCTGATTGGTGAAACACTTATGCGCGCCGACAACCCCGAGCAGATGCTACGAAATCTCAGAAATCAGCCATGACGCTTATCAAGATCTGCGGCATCACGAATTTCGAAGACGCCCAGGCTGCGGTAGCGGCGGGCGCCGATGCCCTCGGCTTCAATTTCTACAAACCGAGCCCGCGTTACATCACGCCGCAAAATGCACGCGAGATTATCCAACAGCTTCCGGCTTCCATTCTTACGGTTGGCATACTGGTAGACGAGTCGTTGAAGTCGGCGAGAAGTATCGCAAACCAGACTGGCATCGCTGCGTTACAACTACACGGCGATGAGTCGCCAGACTATTGTCGTGAACTCGCGCGGGACCACTGCGTGATCAAGACCCTTGCGGTGTCAGGTGATTTCAACGTTCATCTGACGCAAGCCTATAAGGTTGATGCAATCATGCTCGACACGCGCGACAAGTCTTTGCGAGGCGGCACAGGTCGAGCCTTTGATTGGACGGTTGCGAAACAGGTTAGTGAGTTAGTTCCAAAACTCTTCCTTGCCGGCGGCCTTTCTCCTGAAAACATTCAAGAAGCAATAGAAACCGTGCGTCCTTATGCGGTTGACGCGTGCAGCGCGCTCGAAGACGCGCCCGGCAGAAAGAACCACGAGCGCATACGCGCGTTCGTGAATATTGCGAGGAGTGTTAAACCTTGACGTTTCCCTACAGTCGCGGAGTATTCTAGACCTTGCCCCAAAGTCCAAAACTTTCAGAGTATCCTCCCCTAATAAATTTGTTCGATTCGTCGACCTCTCCAGGTCTGAATATGACTGCGCAACCCGACAAGGAACCGATTACGAGACCGTCCGAGCGTGCGCGCGGGCGTGTGCTCTTGATTGCCGAGCAGAAGCAGCCGCAGTTCGCGGACGCGATGGCGTCTGCCGGCATCGACATCTTCGGCGTTTCAAATGGCGCCGCCGCGATGGTGTCGTTGACCCGAACACGGCCGCATGTTGTCGTGGCTCACGCCTCGACTCGCGGTCTGCGAATCAGGGAATTAGCAAAACTGCTCGCACAGTCGGAGGACGGAATTCCGTTTGTGCTGACCGGGTCGGAACCTTCCACGGTTGCGTTACGACGCAGTGCGATGATCGAGGGAGCTTCCGACTATTTTGAGTTACCCGGGGAGATCGATCTACTCATTGAAAAGACCCAGCAGTTGGTGCTGCTACGGCAGAAGATCGATCGTTTGCGAGCTGATGCTGATCTCGATTCGCTTACCGGCCTCGCGAATCGCCGGCGTTTTCGTGTTGCGCTCGCCCGTGAAGTTGAGCGTTGGCGCCGTTATCGCGTGCCCTGCGCGTTGTTGATGCTCGATATCGATCATCTCAAGTCAGTGAACGACAAGTTTGGACATCCGGTAGGCGATATGGTGATCCGGCAGATTGCGCAAACGCTGAAGGAAGTCTCGCGTGACAACGACACCGCGGCGCGGCTTGGTGGTGAAGAGTTTGCGTTGTTGCTGGCGGGTGTGGATCTACAGCGCGCGGTCACGGCGGCTGAGAGATTGCGGGCCGTGATTGGCAGCAAGCGGGTGGAGGCTGTTGGCGCTGTAACGGTTAGTATCGGCGTTGCTGGATGTCCGGAGAACGCGACTTCAGAAAGAATGCTTTACTCTGCGAGCGACGGCGCGCTTTACGTTTCGAAGAACGCCGGGCGCGATCGCGTTTCGGTAGCGCCACCGTTGCAGGAAAAGCTGCCCGGTGTCTAGGTTTAGAGTTCAAGCTTTAGCTTGTTTTTCGAAGGAGCAGCCTAAAGGCTGAACTCTGAACCTTCAATTAAAGCGAAAAATGCCCTCCTCAATTCCACAACCCGATTCCCTCGGTCATTGGGGGCCGTACGGCGGTCGGTTTGTGCCGGAAACGCTGATGGCGCCGCTCGAAGAGTTGACCGCGGCGTTTCTTGCCAGCAGAGACGATCAATCGTTCCAAACGGAACTGCAAAGCCTGCTGCAAAACTACGCCGGGCGTCCAACTCCTCTCTTTCATGCTGCGCGATTAAGCGAACACTGCGGTGGCGCGACGATTTATCTCAAACGAGAAGATCTGCTTCACACCGGCGCGCACAAGATCAACAACACGATCGGACAGGTCTTGCTCGCGCGACGCATGAACAAACAGCGCATCGTCGCTGAAACCGGGGCCGGACAGCACGGTGTCGCGAGCGCAACCGTCTGCGCGCTCTTTGGTTTGAATTGCGTTGTCTACATGGGCGCGGAAGACATGCGACGCCAGGCGCTCAACGTTTTTCGCATGGAGCTACTCGGCGCTGAAGTCCGTGAAGTCAACGCGGGTTCACGGACGCTGAAAGACGCAATCAATGAAGCCTTGCGCGACTGGGTCACCAACGTTGCCGACACTTACTACCTGCTTGGTAGCGCGCTCGGTCCACATCCGTACCCGCTGATGGTGCGAGATTTTCAAAGCGTCATCGGACGCGAAGCGCGCGCACAGATTCTGGAGAAGGAAGGTCGTTTGCCGGATGTCTTGATTGCCTGTGTGGGCGGCGGATCGAATTCGATCGGACTGTTTCATCCGTTTCTTAGTGATTCGATCAGGATGATCGGGGTGGAGGCTGGTGGCTCCGGTAATGAGTTGGGCCAACACGCGGCCCGTTTCAACGCCGCTGGTGGAGGACGTCCGGGAGTGTTGCAGGGAACGATGAGTTACGTGCTTCAGGACGATCACGGACAGGTTGCGGCAACTCACTCCGTCTCGGCCGGTCTGGATAATCCGTCAATCGGACCGGAGCACGCGTTTCTGCACGATGCGAATCGAGTCGAGTACCTGTCGGTGTCTGATAGCGAAGCGTTGGAAGCGTTTCAGTTGCTCTCGAAACTCGAAGGGATCATTCCGGCGCTTGAGTCCGCGCACGCCGTCGCGCAGGCGGTCAAAACAGCCAGGGACATGCGCGGCGATCAGATCATGATCGTGAATCTTTCGGGGCGCGGAGATAAGGACGTAAATTCTGTGCGGGAACAGTTGGAGTCGTAACGCTTGGGACGAATCGAAGACGTTTTCAACACGTTGCGCCAGGCCGGAAAAAAAGGGTTCATCCCGTTTATTACCGCCGGCGATCCGGATCTCGCGACGACCGAGCGACTCCTGGTTGAGTTATCTCAAGCAGGCGCAACGCTGATCGAGCTTGGGGTGCCGTTCAGCGATCCGATGGCGGATGGACCGGTGATTCAACGCGCGTCGGAAAGGGCACTGAAACACGGGTTTGGGTTGCAGGACATTCTGGATACCGCCGCTCGAGCGCGTAAACAGACTGACACGCCGATCATACTTTTCAGTTACTACAATCCGTTGCTGCAATTCGGGTTGAAGCGCGTCGCGCGGGCAGTGAGAGAGGCTGGGCTCGACGGAGTGTTGGTTACTGATCTGACTCCCGAAGAGTCTGGTGAATTTGAAGGAGAGTTGCGCGCGAATGAGTTGGACATGATCTTTTTGATCGCGCCAACTTCGACGGACGAACGTTTGCGGCTGGTGGCGGAACATGCGAGCGGGTTTATCTATGCTGTGTCGAGAGCTGGAGTAACCGGAGCACGCTCGACGGTGAGTGCTGAGGCAGAGAAGTTGGTTACGCGTATGAGGGAATTTTCAAAGCTGCCGATCGCAGTGGGGTTTGGTATCTCCAGCGCCGAACAGGTGGCGGATGTGCAGGGGTATGCGGATGCGGTGGTGGTTGGGTCGGCGATCGTTGGTGAAATGGAGCGACTAAATGCCGCACCTGATCTCGTGGAGCAGATCGGGAAGTTTGCGAGGGCCTTGAATCCGTGAAAAGGATTACTCACGCAAAGGCGCAAAGGCGCAAAGGAAGACCTCCGGCAGCCGCAGGTCATAACTTTGCGCCTTTGCGCCTTTGCGTGAGAGGTTTTGGCTGAAGTATTCTGGCGCCATCCGACCGAAGCAGAGAGGGCTGCGCCAAGGTCGCTACAAAAACCTCACCCTCTGGTAAAAAAAGTTCTGTTGCAAGTGTGAAACACTGTTCCATTCTCGCTCTGCATGTGTTATGCTGTCCGCTCTTTGAGGAAGGACCAGCGACGTGTGCAACCAAGAGAAGAGGAGCGGAAGAAAGCGATGTATGCCATGGCAGATGACCGACTAAGTGCAGATCGCGGCCGCGCAGTTGAAGCCGCTTTAGCAAACATTGAAAAGAAATTTGGGAAGGGATCGATTATGCGATTGGGCGAGCGTGAAGTGTCAGATATACCGGCAATTTCAACGACGTCGCTCAGTTTGGACGCGTCCATTGGGGTCGGCGGCGTTCCGCGTGGACGTATCGTCGAGATCTATGGACCGGAAAGCTCCGGCAAGACCACGCTCGCGCTTCATATTGTCGCCGAAGCGCAGAAGGCCGGGGGCGTGGCTGCGTATATTGACGCCGAACATGCGATGGACGCCGACTATGCCGGCAAACTCGGCGTTGACATAGACCAGTTGCTGATCTCGCAACCGGATTCCGGTGAGCAGGCGCTGGAGATCGCCGAAGCGCTGGTTCGCTCCAATGGAGTTGATGTGATTGTGGTCGATTCGGTCGCGGCGTTGGTGCCGCGTGCGGAACTCGACGGCGAAATGGGCGACTCGTTGCCGGGATTGCAGGCGCGTTTGATGTCGCAGGCGCTGCGCAAACTCACGGCGATCGTTGCCCAGTCAAACACCTGCTTTATCTTCATCAACCAGATTCGCGAAAAGATTGGCGTCATGTTCGGCAATCCGGAGACGACTACCGGCGGACGTGCGCTGAAGTTCTATTCGTCCTTGCGGCTCGATATCCGTCGCATCGGTGCGATCAAAGACGGCGATCGAGTGGTTGGCAATCGCACGAAGGTGAAGGTGGCGAAGAATAAGGTTGCGCCGCCGTTCCGTGAGGCTGAATTCGACATCATGTATGGCGAAGGAATTTCACGTGAAGGCGATCTGCTGGACCTCGCCGTGGCTCAGCGTGCCGTCGAGAAGAGTGGCGCCTGGTTTTCGTATAAGGGCGAGCGGCTCGGGCAGGGACGTGAGAACGCAAAACAGGCGTTGAAAGATAATCCCGAGACCCTGCGCAAGATCGATCGGGACGTAAAAGTGAAGTTGGGCCTTCCAGTTCGAGACGAGCCTGAACCCTCAAACGTAAAGGCCGCCTCGGCTACCGACAAGAAGTAGTTTTTCCAGATATACTTACCGCAAAGACACGAGGGCACTAAGGCGTGCCTTTGTGTCTTTGTGTGGTTAATAGTTATGTCTTCAATCCTCATTAAAAACGGCACGCTCGTGACGATGGACTCGCAAGACGCCGTCGTTCGCGGCGATATCCTGATCGCTGATGGCCGCATTAAGGACGTCGGCGGTTCCGGACAAAGCGCCGGCACCGTGATCGATGCGACCGGTTGCGCCGTGATTCCCGGTTTTGTGCAAACGCACATTCATCTGTGCCAGACGATATTCCGCGGCGCCGCTGACGATCTAGCCCTCATCGACTGGTTGAAGCGACGTGTGTGGCCCATGGAAGCGGCGCATTCACCTTCGTCGATTACTGCGTCTGCTCGGCTCGGTATTGCCGAGTTGATCAAAGGTGGAACTACGTGTGCGCTCACGATGGAAACGGTGAACCATACGAGCGAGGTTTTTAAGGTCGTTGAAGAAAGCGGGTTCCGCGCCACGGTCGGCAAGTGCATGATGGATAAAGGCGCTGAAGTTCCTACCGCCTTGCAGGAACAGACGGCGAATTCAATAGACGAATCGCTCTCATTGCTTGAAACGTGGCATGGCAAAGCGAACGGCCGCATCAGGTATTGCTTTGCGCCGCGCTTTGCGATCAGTTGCACGCGCGAGTTGCTCGAGAAAGTCGGCGAGCTCTCACGCGCGCGGGGCGTGATGGTTCATACACACGCGTCGGAGAACAAGACGGAATGTGAGTTGGTCCAGGAAGAAAGCGGACTACGAAACATCGCTTATCTCGACCACGTTGGTTTAACGGGAAAGCACGTCGCCCTGGCCCATTGTGTTCATCTCAGCGTCGATGAGATCGAAATACTGAAGACGTCGGGCACGAACGTGGTCCATTGCCCGTCATCGAATCTCAAACTGGGTTCCGGCATTGCGCCGGTTGCGAAATTGCTGGAGGAAGGGATCTCGGTTTCACTCGGAGCCGACGGCGCCGCCTGTAACAACCGGCTCGATATGTTCACTGAGATGCGTACGGCCGCGCTGCTCCAAAAGGTGTTGCATGGTCCGGAAGTGTTGCCGGCGAATCGAATGCTGCGGATGGCCACGATGGATGGAGCACGTGCGTTGGGACTTGATGCGGAGATCGGGAGTCTCGAGGTTGGGAAGCGGGCGGATCTTTCAGTGGTGCGTTTGGATCGCTTGCATGCGACACCAGTGCGCGACGTTGTGTCGGCATTGGTCTACTCGTCGGAGGCGGAAGATGTGGACACGGTCGTTATCGATGGGGAAGTGGTGATGAAGGAGCGAACTCTGTTGACTCTGAACGAGCGCGAAACAATTGCAGCAGCGGTCGTCGAGGCCGAAACACTCATGCTGCGCGCAACGCTGCGTTAATCCTGAAAATTCTGTACAAAAAAGCTGTGCCAGCTCAAAGGTAGCGACTGCGGGGGGCGCGATCGGCGGCCGAGCTGGCACTGGCGGGCACTATCAATTTTGAATTGGATGGCCGTTTTTTCAACCTAGCTGACGTTTGGGCATCAGCGCCACCCGCAACGTTGGGAATTATACACCCAGCAAGAAATCAGTCAACGACTTTTTGTGACGAATCCGACAAAAATCTTTACATTCCTTGACGTTGGAGGAAATCCGCGGAAGTGACGGGAAATCAGCGTTCGGAAAAGGTCAAGTTGACAGTCATTGAGCCTGTTTCTATACTACGCCCTCTTTTCCCAACCATCTGGCCAGGTAGCTCAGTTGGTAGAGCGCGGCCCTGAAAAGGCCGGCGTCGGCGGTTCGATTCCGTCCCTGGCCACCAATACTTTCAACAACTTAGCGATAGCCAAAAACATTCAAAAATC
>JBIOVO010000144.1:0-2527 GCA_044867735.1 Pyrinomonadaceae bacterium
AGAAAGATGCGAAAGACAAACTTCGCAGTACGAGTCGTCATGCTGATGACACTCATGTTCCTGCTGGCGCCCGCGCTGAGCGCATTTGCCAACACGCCACAGATAAATCCCCGCCTGCTAAAGCAGATTCGTCATGAACTTGCGACGCTGCCTTATTACGGCGTTTTTGACTGGCTCGAGTTTGAGATGAAACCTGACAACACAGTGGTGTTGCGCGGATACGTGACGCGTCCTACGACTAAATCGGACGCGGAAGCCCGCGTCAAAGACATTGAAGGTGTTAAAGGTGTGACCAATGAGATTCAGGTGCTACCTGTTTCTCCTAATGATGATCGCTTACGGATCGCGCTGTATCGACAGCTCTATAACTGGGATTCACCGTTATTTCGTTACGCCACTCAGGCCATCCCATCGATTCACATAATCGTCGATGGTGGACGGGCGATATTGAAAGGCGTCGTTAATTCAAAAGCCGATGCGCAGTTGGCCTATATGCGTGCTCGCAGCGTGCCCGGACTATTCGATGTGAAGAACGAACTGGTCGTCGAAGGTGAATCGCCCCGGTAGCCGTGTGAAACATCGAGTGGTAAGTGAATTGATCTCGGAAAGATCAGGGGAAGCTTCGCGGAGTTTAGACTTCGAATAAGGAGTAACTGTCATGCCGAAAGCTATAGGTGTCGATCTCGGTACAACCAATTCAGCAGTAGCAACTATGGAAGGCGATGCGCCAACTGTGATCGTCAACGCGGAGGGCGGGCGCGTCACACCTTCCGTAGTCGCATTTACGAAAACGGGGGAGCGCCTGGTCGGCCAGGTTGCAAAAAGGCAGGCCGCTCTCAATCCGGAACGAACGATCTATTCGGTGAAGCGTTTCATGGGTCGCAAGTATTCAGAAGTAACCGAAGAGCTCAAGAACGTCACTTACAAAGTAGTTCCCGGTCCCAACGACGCGGTGCGGATCGACATCGACGGCAAGCTCTACTCTCCGGAGGAAATATCTTCGTTCATCCTGCGCAAGTTGGCGGACGACGCGGCTCGGTATACCGGTGAGAAAGTCAAAGATGCGGTTATCACCGTGCCGGCATATTTCAATGATGCTCAGCGCCAGGCAACAAAAGATGCAGGACAGATCGCGGGACTGAATGTGCTGCGCATCATCAATGAACCTACGGCCGCGTCGCTCGCCTATGGATTGGATAAGAAGAAACAAGAAACCATTCTGGTTTTCGATCTCGGTGGCGGCACGTTTGACGTTTCCATTCTCGACGTTGGCGACGGCGTTTTTGAAGTTAGGAGTACGGCTGGTGATACACACCTGGGCGGAGACGATTTCGACAAGCGCATTGTTGACTGGCTGGTCGAAGAGTTCAAAAAGGACCAGGGGATCGATTTGAGTAAGGACCGTCAGGCGTTGCAGCGCCTTACCGAAGCAGCAGAAAAAGCAAAGATTGAACTTTCGTCAGCGTTGGAGACGGAGATCAATCTACCGTTCATTACCGCGGATGCAACTGGACCAAGGCACTTGTTGATCAAGCTCAGCCGCGCAAAGTTTGAGCAGTTGACACACGATCTCGTCGAACGGTGCATGAACCCGGTCAAGCAGGCAATCGCGGATGCAAAGTTGAGTGAAAAGGATCTCGACGAAGTGATACTCGTCGGCGGCGCTACACGCATGCCCGCGGTAAAAGAACTCGTGAAGAAGTTAACGGGCGGCAAGGAACCGAACCAGTCAGTTAATCCGGATGAAGTGGTTGCGATCGGCGCGGCTATTCAAGCAGGCGTGCTGACCGGTGAAGTGAAGGATGTTCTGTTGCTCGATGTGACACCGCTCAGCCTGGGCGTGGAAACGCTGGGCGGCGTGATGACTAAACTGATCGAACGCAACTCCACGATACCGACACGAAAGACCGAGATCTTTTCGACGGCCGAGGACAATCAAGCAGCCGTCGACATTCACGTGTTGCAGGGCGAGCGCGAGCTTGCTCGTGACAACAGGACTCTGGGGCAGTTTCGACTTGAAGGCATCGCACCAGCGCCGCGTGGTCTACCGCAGGTCGAAGTCACATTCGACATCGATGCGAACGGCATCTTGAATGTAACGGCCAAAGACATGGCCACGGCGAAAGAACAGAAGATAACCATCAGCGGTTCGACTTCGCTCGACAAGAATGAGATCGATCGAATGGTTCGCGATGCTGAACAACACTCCGCGGAAGACAAAGCGCGCCGCGAACTGGTCGAAGCGCGAAACATGGCAGATTCGCTGGCTTACAGTGTCGAGCGCTCGATCAGAGATCTAGGTGAGCGGGTGCCGGCGCACGAGCGCGCTCGTGCTGAGTCTCTGATAAACGAAATTCGCACCGCGTTAAAGGATGAATCTACGACTCTGGAGCGTTTCCGGCAATTGACAAGCGATTTACAGCAGGTTTCGCATTCGTTGGCCAGTGCCGCTTACAGTCAGGCAAGTGCGGCAGGCGCCGGCGCCGGCGCTGAGGGTGGCCCACGTGGAGGACCGAATCAGGGTGGA
>JBIOVO010000145.1:0-25552 GCA_044867735.1 Pyrinomonadaceae bacterium
GCCTTCCCGATCGCAAGCATTTCACTCAACCGTGCAGCCGCTCTCCAGGCCTCAGTGTCAGCGCGTCCCACACGCGCCCTGGTTTCTCTAATTCCTTCTCCAACAACTTCCTTATTCCGCGCCGTCAGCATTTCTCTCAGGTGTTTGGCGGTGTTCTCTATATCTTTCCTCTTCGGTAACTCGTGGCTGGTAATGGACGACGTCGTCACCACCCAGAGATAACTACGCTCATCGCCCAGCGTACACTCCAGCAGCACTGTGTCGGGGTCCAGTCTTGCTTGTATGTCATCGAGGCTTAGCGCCCTTGGCTGTGTTAGAGCAGCGTAGGCAGGGCTCTTCTGCAACATCTGCTCACCAACCTTGTGATAATCCACGAGAAGTGATGCAAGCCGCTTCTTAACGGCGGCCGCTTCTTCGGTGTTCTTCGGATCCCTCAGCATCCGTTGCTGCGATAAGTTGGTTAACTGTCTTTCAAGATCCTGTTGCGCTTTTAGTAGTCCGGGATCGACCCCTTGCTTGATGTCAGCCTGAGCTTGGATCAGCGTGTCGAGTAGCGCTCTGCCACGGGCCCGTTCGTTGACACCAAGCGCAATTTTGTCGAGACCGCTAGCGGGAGACTGCTTGTGCAACTGCATCAGAACATTGATATAGAGTTCGTAGTAGTTCTGTACCGAAGCGAAATAAGAGATTCGCAGATACTGGTTCGCAATCTTCGTTCGTAATGCTTCGACGATTGGCAGGGCTTCTTCTATTTGCGTGCGTGCTTCAGCGAGATTGCCGCGTGCCGTCTCAACGCGCGCGATTCCATAACGGGTTTCAGCCTCGGCCGTACCGAACAAAACATCCTTCCAGATTTTGAGTGCGGCGTTTAGGTGGTTAATGGCTTGATCGTGGGCGCCAGACGAGAAGTAAGCTATACCCATGTTGTGAAGCGTCCGGCCCTCGCCGACACGATCTTCCGAGTCGCGCTGTATCTTCAGAGCCAACTGATAATAGTCGCGAAGCGCTTCCTCATATCTACCTGAGGCCGTGTAGACCATTCCGATATAACTGAGAGTTTCAGCTTCTCCGACGATGTCACCTTTTTTTCGTTGGAGCTCGAGAGCTTTGGTGTAGTGGTCCAAAGCCTCCTGGTGTCTGCCGGATGAAAAATGAATTCGACCGATATCGTCGAGCGTTTGGGCAACCCGGCGCTCGTCTTCGATCTCCCGCTGAAGTTGAAGCGCCTGCTTGTAGTAAGTCAGGGACTGTTCATCATCGCCAAAGTAATAAAAGAGAACGCGGCCAACGACGTTAAGTGAAAAAGCAAGCCCCTTCCGGTCGTCAACGGATTTCCTGATCTCTATCGCTCGCAGGAAATAATCGCGGGCCAATGCCCCTTGCCCTTGCAGGTAGTGAACTCTTCCGATTTCGTTTAATGCAAATGCCAGATACTTCTGGTCGTCCAGTTTTGTGAAAAGCTGAAGGGCCTCGTTGTACTGAGTAAGCGCAGTCTCGGTATCGCCTGTGGCCAGCTTACACATGCCTACGTACTGCACGGTTAGAGCTGTATTGAAAGGATCATCCAGCGATTGAAAGATCGGTTCGGCTTCCTTGTAGTGATCCAGGGCCTGTCGAATTCTTCCTCCCGTGAAGTAGGCATTCGCCAGGTTCAGGAGAGCCATTGACTCGCCTTCCTTATCGTTAGCAGATCGCCAGAGCTGTAGCGATTCAAGATACTTCTCGATCGCTTGCGGTACCGTTCCCTGTTTTAGAAATTGTTTTCCTAAAGCAAAGCCCTGCTCCGCGCTCCACAGCGTTTCATCCCGAGAGGTGGCCTGATGCGCATCGGTAATTTCGAGAACATAACGTCCAGCGACCGGCTTCTCTTCCCTGGTCCGAACCTGCAAGCGGTAATTGCTCGCGGTATCAAGTATTAACGAGAGCCTCTCTTTTCCCCTGGTGCCATTCGCTTTATCTACTTCAATAACCCTTTCGCCGTCCTTTCGATAAATCGTTAGCACGACGTCGACGCCTAGCTGATGTGCAATCAAGTTCAGATAGCTACCGGGAGGAACCGCAATTAGAAATTCTTGCCGTTGGCCTGCGGCCAGTTCGCGCTCAACTGATTGTCCAGGTCCAATCGCCTCTACAGACTTCTGCACAGAGGTGAGTTCAGATTTTCCTGGTGTTCGAATGCCACCGTTAATGATGGAAAGGTTGAATAGAAAAACGCCCACTAAGCAGGCCCTGCGGATGATGGACGATGTCGGGGAAAACTGCATGCCGAATCTGTTCCTATCAAAGACGGATTTCCAAATAGTCACCCTGGCAACTGGTGAAAGTTGTCAGAGTCTCGTCCAGGAGTGAATGGGATTCTATTTTCTCGAACGAAACAGGGCTAGAGAATATAACAAGTGAGGCCAGGAAACGAGGTAAAACGAAGAATCCGTATTATCCGTGACTCTCCTCCTACTCTCGATAAAGGTTGTCGAAGCGCATGCTCGACGGCGTGAAGCGAAGGTCGACGGTGCCCGTTGGACCATTACGCTGCTTCGCGATGATCAACTCGGCAATGTTCTTTCGATCTTCCGGCATCGCTTCCCGCTCTTCAGGAGTCTTGTACTGCTCCTCGCGGAAGATAAACGCAACCACATCAGCGTCCTGCTCCAGAGCGCCCGATTCGCGCAAGTCTGCGAGCTGCGGCCGGTGATCCGAACGCGATTCAGGCGCACGTGAAAGCTGCGACAACGCCACCAACGGCACATTCAACTCCTTCGCCAATCCTTTCAGCTCGCGCGAAATCTGCGACACTTCCTGCTGGCGCGACTCGACCCGCTTTCCACCCGACATCAACTGCAAATAGTCGACAATGATCAGATCCAGCTTCTTCTGCTCCGCTGCGAGTCGCCGCGCTTTCGCGCGCATCTCCAGCACACTGAGTCCGGGAGTGTCGTCGAGATAGATCTTCGTATCGGCCAGCACGCCAAGTGATTTCGCGATCTGTGCCCACTCGAGCCGCGAAAGAAAGCCGTTGCGGAAACGCTGCGCGTCGATGTTCCCCTGCGAACAAAGCATGCGCATCACCAGCGACTCTTTCGACATTTCCAACGAAAACACGCCAACGACTGCGCCGGCGTGAATCGCCGCGTTTTCCGCAAGCATCAGCGCGAAACTGGTCTTACCCATCGACGGCCGCGCCGCGAGAATGATCAAGTCGGAACTCTGCAAACCCGACGTCATCTTGTCGAGATCAGCAAACCCGGTTGTCAGTCCGGTCAGGACGGCCGCGCGGCCTTCCATCTCCTGGACTTTCTCGAGCAATTGTTCCGCGATCGGTTTGACGTGCATGAACCCTTGCCGGATTCGTTCGTCGGCGAGTTGAAAGATCGCCTGCTCCGCATGGTCAAGAATGATCTCGGGTTCGTCTTCTTCGGCGAGTGCTTCCTGGGTGATCTTGTTTGAAGTCTTGACCAGTTGCCGCAACATCGACTTGCCGCGAACGACTTTCGCGTAGTGCGTGATGTTGGTCGAGTGCGGCAGACCGTAGGTGAGGTTGGTGATGAAACTGACTCCGCCGACAGCTTCGAGCGAGCTCTCTTTCTTCAGTTCCTCGCCAATGAGAATCGGGTTGATCTCGGCGCCACGTTCGAAGAGCATGATCATCGCGAGGAAAATGCGGCGATGCGATGGGACGTAGAAGTCTTCTGGGCGAAGTTGCTCGATCGCCTGGCTGATCAAACCATTGTCGAGCAGGACGGCGCCGAGAATGGCGCGTTCAGCTTCAGAACTGTTTGGGAGAGCGCGTTCGAAAGGTTGGTCGCGAATGAGATCAGGAGTGGCCATAAACGCAGTATCAGCCACGGATTTTCACAAATCAATACGAATTCAGGTTAAATCTGAATCCGTGGTTTATCCGTGAAGATCCGTGGCTGAAAATTTACTCGGCAGCGGTTTCTTCGGCCGCTGGCTTCGCGAGTTCCGCTTCCTGTTCCGGAGTCAGGTGGCCGACGATCACTTCGCCTTCCGGCGACACTTTGATCTTCAGCTCGATCGTGACTTCACGATGCAGTCTGACCGGGACGGTGTACTCGCCCAAACGCTTCAAAGGCTCGCGCAAGTGAATGCGATGGCGATCGATCTCGTAACCACGCTCTTTCAGTTCTTCGGCGAGGTCCATCGAAGTGACGCTGCCGTAGAGAGCGCCCTGCTCGCCGGCTTTCCGCCTGAACTCGAGTTCGAGCGTGCTCATCTGCTGTGATTGTGCTTCGGCAGTCGCGCGCTCTTTCGCTTCCTTGCGCAACAACGCTGCGCGCTCCTGTTCAATTCCCTTGACGTTGCCGGCGCTTGCTTCGACGGCGAGTTTGCGAGGCAGTAGATAATTGCGGGCGTATCCTGCTCGCACTCTGACGATCTCGCCTCTCGCGCCGAGATCATCTACGTCTTCACGCAAAAGTACTTTCGTGTGTGCCATTTCCTTCTCTCCCTTTAGTCGGTGGTGTACGGCAGCAGCGCGATGTTGCGAGCACGCTTGATTGCTTCGGCCAGCATGCGCTGATGTGTCGCACAATTACCAGAGATTCGTCGCGGCAAAATCTTGCCTCGCTCGGGGAGGTAGTTCTGCAACAGTCTGACGTCCTTGAAGTCGATCAGGTCAACTTTATCGATGCAGAAGCGACAAACTCGCCGACGGTGCATGCGCCGGCCACCGCCACGGCCGCCCATTGGGCGTCTGTCGCCATCATCGTCACCATCGTAGCCGCCACGCGGGCGGTCTTCATAATTGGTTGCCATAATTATCCTCTTAAATCCTGGGTCGAAAACTATTCGTTGGCCGCTTCGGCAAAATCCATCGAAGCGCCACGCCGGCTCGGATGGGAACCGGGCGCGGGACGTTTCGCGGCTTTGCGAGCACGACGATCTTTCAACTTCTCAGCGCGCCGGCGATCTTCATCGACTCGCACGGTGATGTAGCGCAGAATGCGATCGTTAACACGCATGCGACGTTCGAGCTCCGCGATCTCGCGGCCGGAGCCTTCGATTTCGAGCAGCACAAAAGTGCCGTCCTTGTGGTGCTGGATTTCATAGGCGAGCTGGCGCTTGCCCATCGTCTCCGCCTTCGTCACCACGCCGCCCTGGTCAGTTACGATCTGCGTAAAGTTTTCAGTTAACTTCGACACTTCGTCGTCGGCCGTCGGGTCTACTATGAAGACCACTTCGTACTGTCTCTTCGTTTCCAAATCAAAACCTCCGCTTCAACATTGCCGATTGCCGATTGCCAATTGCCGATTTATTAATGTTTTCCGAACTCCGCCAATCGGCAATCGGAAATTGGCAATCGGCAATCAATTAAACTCCGCCATCGCTTTCAACGCGCCATCCCTGATAATCGTTCGTATCGCTTTCACGCTCTGTTCGATCGTCTCGATCACGACCGGTCGTTCGCTTCGTGAAAAGTTGTCGAGCACAAAACTTTTCGAATCCGAGATCGGATGATCGGGCTGAATTCCGATTCTCAATCTCACAAACTCAGTCGTACCAATCGCGGCGATGATCGACTTGAGCCCGTTGTGCCCACCTGCTGTGCCGCGTTCTCGGATGCGAATCTTTCCGAGCGGCAAAGCGAGATCGTCTGAAATAACCACCAACTGCTTTACCGGATCCTCGACCTTCAGCTTTGCCAGCAGACATGAAACTGCATGTCCACTAAGGTTCATGAACGTCTGTGGTTTGGCGAGCCTTGTAACAGCACCCTCGATCTCTCCGCGTCCAACGAGGGAACTGCATTCCTTTCGCCCAACCGCGATCCGTTCGTCCTGGGCCAACTTGTCAATCAACATGAATCCCAGATTATGTCGCGACCACTCGTACTCGCTTCCGGGATTGCCTAAGCCAACTATGAGCATTGCCAATTGCCAATTGCCGATTGCCGATTTGAAGAAGATTCGAAGCTCTCCAATCACCAAATTGGCAATCGGCAATTGGCAATCGGAAATATCCTTATTCGCCTTCGCCTTCTTCCTCTTCCTTCTTGCCCTTGCCGATCAGTTCGGGTTCGGCGGGCTCTTCACCTTCAATAGCAGGCGCCGGTGCGACCTCTTCCTTCACGATACCGATAGTCGCGATTACCAACTCAGCATCCGTCAGGATCTCGATCCCCTCGCCCACCTTGATATCCGAAACGTGCAGCACGTCATGTACGTCGAGGTTTGAAACGTCCACATCCAGCGAATCTGGAATGTCGCGCGGTTCGCAACGGATATCGATCTCGCGCACAATCTGTTCCAGCACGCCCTGTTTTTCTTTGACGCCGAAAGGCTCACCAACCAAATGCAGCGGCACGGTGACTTCAATCTTCTGGCCTTTAACTAGCCGCGTTAGATCGGCATGAATCAGACGACCTTTCACGGGATCGATCTGCCGATCGTGAAACATCACTTCGCTCGCGCCGAGTCCTTCGACCTCGATCGTGAAGATCGTGTTTCGTCCGGACTCTGAACGAAGGATCGCCGCCAGATCGCGCGCGGGCGCTACGGCAGCAACCGTCTCCACGCCGCCACCATAAACCGTGATCGGAACCATGCCCTCACGACGCGCACGGCGCGCATCGTTTTTTCCCCGACCGTCGCGTTGTTTTGCCAGGACCCTGAAATCTTTTTTCTCCGCCATGATTTCTCCTTACAAACGTTCAGCGACCCGGGCTATTTGCCCAGGGTCGCTGATGGTCTTCGTTTAAGCCATCAGTGTTTGCCCTTCGATTAGACGAAGAGCGAGGAAACCGAAGTCTCCTCATGGATCGACTTGATCGCTTTCGCCAGAAGCGGCGCGATACTTAGTACTTTTATCTTATCAAGCTCGCACGCGTGATCGCGTAGCGGAATCGTATTCGTAACGATTACTTTCTCAATGTCCGAGTCGCGCAGTAAATCGACTGCCTTGCCGGAAAAAACCGGATGCGTAAAGCATGCGTGAATGCGCTCGGCGCCTGCCTCCTTCAACGCACGTGCAACCTTCGTCAAAGAACCGCCAGTGTCGCACATGTCGTCGACAATCAAACAACTGCGGCCGCGAACGTCGCCCACCACATTCATCACTTCCGCCACGTTCGCCTTTTCGCGGCGCTTGTCGCAAAGTGCGAGCTCTGCGTCGAGTCGCTTGGCGTAGGCGCGGGCACGTTCGGCGCCACCGGTGTCCGGAGCAACCACCGTCAGATTCGGCAGTGGGTGTTCCTGATAGTAACCGATAAACACCGGCGCCGCATAAAGGTGGTCCACGGGAATGTCAAAGAAACCCTGGATCTGCGCGGCGTGCAGGTCCATCGTCAGAAGACGATCCGTGCCCGCAACCGTGATCAGATTCGCGACCAGCTTCGCCGAGATCGGAACTCGCGGCCGATCCTTCTTGTCTGACCTGCCGTAGCCGTAATAAGGAATCACGGCGGTGATGCGTTCGGCTGATGATCGACGAAACGCATCGAGCATCACCAGCAACTCCATCAAGTGCGCATCGGTCGGAGGACAAGTCGGCTGCACGATGAAGACATCGCCGCCGCGAACGTTCTCGTCAATCTGAAAATTGAACTCGCCGTCAGAGAAACGTTCGGGAAATGCCTTTCCCATGTCACAACTCAGTTGGCGACAAATCTCTTCCGCCAACTTGGGATTCGCATTTCCGGAAAAGACTTTGATGCCGCCGGTTGTGCCCATAGCTTCGCTTGCCTGGTGTTCGTACTTGCGGGACTTGGGTTTGGTCTTGGGTCTTTGATTAAGACCGAAGACCTAAGACCCAAAACCAAAACACCAATCTGGCTGGGGCGGGTGGATTCGAACCAACGAATGCCGGTTCCAAAGACCGGTGCCTTACCACTTGGCTACGCCCCAAGTATCTGTTTGCAGTTTTAAGAGAGCGTAAAAAGCGGGAACCCGGATGAATTTATCGCGCTGAAATACTCGTCGCGCGTGACGGTGTCGCAGGGAAAAACCTTCCATCCCGCTTCACGTTTCAGATTAGCCACGGCGTGACCTCTCGCCGTCTCATCGTCAAAAACACCAAACACGCTCGAACCGCTTCCAGCCAACAAAGCGCCCCGCGCACCTGCTTCAAGCAACGCCTTTTTGGCGCGCTCGATCTCAGGTTCTATCTCAAAGATCACCTTTTCAAAATCGTTCGTCAGAGGCCATTGCCTGCTGTCGGCGGAAGTCAGTCCCGCTAAGGAACTTGACAGAATAGAGTCCGATTCGGGAGTTGTCAAGGAAGCAGCATTTAGCGATGCGTAAGCATTCGCAGTCGCGACCACGGCGTTCGGAGTGACGACTACAAGGCATTGTCTCGGACCATCCGGAAGCGCCGAAAGGGTTGTGCCCGTGCCGGTTGCGAGTCCTGTGCCGCCAAGCAAAAAGAACGGCACATCGGCGCCCAGACTACCGCCAATCGTCATCAATTCATCGACACTCAGTCCACAATTCCACAGCGTGTTCAGCGCGAGCAGCGTGACCGCTGCGTTAGACGAACCACCACCGAGACCTGCCTTTGCCGGGATTCTCTTGAGCAGATTTATCTCAGCGCCGTGCGTCACATTCACTCGCCGCTGTAACGCCAGCGCCGCTTTAACGACGAGGTTTGTCTGGTCTGTTGGAATCTGAGGATCGTCGCAGTGAAGGGCGATCGTGTTGTCGTCGCGAAGGTTGAAGGTTAGTTCGTCGTGCAGCGAAATGGTTTGGAGGACGGTGATCAGCTCGTGATAGCCGTCAGCTCGTTTACCGAGGATACGGAGATGCCAGTTGATCTTCGCAAAAGACGGAAGCACCGACAAAAACTAACACATATTGAACGGCTGGAGACGGATTAGATCGAGTGGTTACCGGGTGATGAAAGTCTGCGTGAGGTACACGGAACCGTCCGGCGCGATAAAGCTCCCAATCGCCATCGCCCGGAATTCGCGCGACAGGATGTTTTGTCGATGCTTATCAGAAAGCATCCATCGCTCGACGGCGAACGCTCCCGGATCGTCGTAACCCTGACTATACGCGATGTTCTCGCCGACTACTGAAAATCGCTGAATGCCGGCCGCCTTGGCTCGGTCCCGGAGACGCATTCCGGCTGGAGTTGTGTGAGAAAAGAAACGGAGTTGGGCCATGTTCTCCGAATGGGCCCGGGCCATCCGGCAGAGTTCCGAATCCCAAACCAATGGGGCGAGGCCACGCTGGATCCGGACCAGATTCGTTTCCTCAAACGCGCGGCGCTCAATCGTGTTGCTTTCCGGCTGAAGTTGCGCGTCCTGTGCCAGCACAGTCTGGCCGGAAGCGGCGAAAATGAGTGCCAAAAGGAGAAAGGCTGGGCGAATAAAGAGGGACATGAGCTTCACTTCCGAGACCTGGCGAGGTCGAGGGCTGAAGCCAGAGTATCAAACCAGACAAACGACGATCAACAAATTTTTGCCTAGGTGGTGGCGGGGCGGTTTTCGGGGTTGGTGAACCAGGCAAGCACTCGCTGCCAGAAGGACTTCCGCGGATAGGAAAAGGCGAAGACTACGAGGGCGATGATCCCGGACCAGTAGGTGTAAACCTCACTTCCCATCGTTAGGGTCGCGATAAAGCCGAGCAGTGCGATGGCTGCTCCAAACAGTCCGATCTGGAGCGTGGTCTTTTCCAGAGTCTTGAGGAGGCCAGTCGGTCCGGCAAGGCCGACGATGTCGTAAAGCCGCATCGACGCGAGCTTGGTTCTCCGCCAGATGACGGAACCCAGGCCAAGGGCCAGAACGATAAGCTTGATGGCCATTAAAAGCGGAGGATTATCCTGCTCGTAGAGGTACGGACGGCTGAGGTACGCAACCACCGAGAGAAGGACGGTGGCGACCATAAGGCCGACGATCGTCGTCGCTGCGGCCTTATGTCTTCGATTAAGTTCTGCCTGGACTTCCGGCGAAGTCGGGTCCAAATCTTTCAGGTCTCCTTGAGCCCGCTGACTTACGGTTTGATTACCGCGGGAGTCGGACTGGGCGCTGCTGCTGAAGGCGAACCACCACTCGAAGTATTTCGTGGCTTCGAATCGGTCGGCGCTTTCGGCGACGTCGGGGCGTCGGGCGTTGTCAGATTCGGGAGCGACCCGTTGTAACGAAGGGCTTCATCGATCAGGTCGGAACCCCCTTCCTTTCCGTCCTTGGTGATCAAGATGCCGTTCTTATTGATCGTCACGTCGGCTTTGCCGGAAACCTGTTGCATCAGATTTCCCATGAAGCTTTGCGGCTGCCGCTTCGAACATGGATTCGGCATGCTCTTGTCCGGGATCGTTGCACCAATGATATTCAACTGCTCGCGAGCTTTTTCGTTGTACTCGCTTTCGGGAAACTCCAAGACCAGTTTCTGATAGTAGCGCGCGGCTTCATCCGGCTCTTCCTCGGCCTGATAGGTGGTGGCCAGACGATAAAAAACCTCGTCGTTATATGAGAAGCACGGATACTTATCGACGATCTCTTTCAAGCGCGACTGCGAACCCTTCAGACCACCTTTTCCGGTCGTATACTTAACGTCGTAATAAAAACGAGCAATCTGGAGATTGTGCATCGCGAGGTTTTCCTGCACCTCGGCCAGCCGGGCTTCCACAGTCGTGCGCAAAGGGCTCCTCGGATACTGCTGCAACAGCACCTTGAGCCGCTGCTCGGCTTTGCGAGCGTGCGAGATGTCGCGATCAGACAGGCCCATCTGCCTCATTTCAGCTTCGGCGACTTTCAAACTCGCATCATCCGCGAGCGGATCGGTCGGGAAGAACGTCAGCCAGTCCTGGTAAGCCTGGGCGGCCTGAATCAAGGCGCTCGTAGTCCCCTCAAGAAAGAATGAATCTGCAATCGCGAGTTTCGCGAGTGCCAGAAATGGCGAATCGGGATAGGTGTTAATGATGGTTGCAAAAAGGAGGCGGCCGGTATCGTGATGACCTTTGCGAACTTCCTTCGCGGCTTCTTCAAAAAGCACTCGGTCACGACCGGCAACCGCGGCGCCCGTCAAGTCGGCATACTTGTCTTCGCCACCGCCAAACAGGCCAAAGAGCTTGCCCTTCTTCTTCTTTTTCTGTCCTGCACTCGGATTGGCAGTCTTGGCTCCGGCGGTCTGCTGCAACGTGCTCTCAACTCGCGTATTCAATTCGGCCACAGCGGTCTCGAGGCGATCTACCGCGCTGGAATCAAACTTTTCAGCCTTGTCGTTCTTCGTCCGGATATCGTTGACTTCCGAATTCAGCGACGAGACCTCTTTTTCGATGTTTTTTAGTCGCACAACCGGATCATCTGCGTTCTTCTGATCCTTGTTCTTAGAGGTGTCCATCGCATTGAGGGCAGCGTTGATGGAGCGGCGCATCAAGTCGAGTTTTGAACTCATCACGTCGAGCCGCTGGGCGGTTGAGAGCTCTGTCTGGCCCCCGGGCCGCTGCTGCTGTGCCAAGCCTGTTAACGGCACCCCAAGCACCAGGGCACAGAAAACCGCCAGGATAAGAACGCGAGACTTCATAAGATCAACCTCCAAATAAAACTTGTCTTTGTGCGAGTTAAGGGACTACGGCTATCGGATTCAATTCTCAATCGTCTGGTTTGCCGGAACCCCTTTTAATATTGCCGATTGTCGATTGCCAATTGCCGATTTTGAACCGCTAATTTCACGACAATTGGCAATTGGCAATCGTCAATCGGCAATGTCTAAACCCACTGAACGGTCGCTTCCCTCAGCTCTTTGACTGCGGCTTCGGCGTCCGGTTTTCCAAAAATCGCGGAGCCGGCCACGATAATCTCGGCGCCGGCAGCAACTACGGTTTCGATGTTGTTGCGGTCGATACCACCGTCTATCTCGATGCGCGTGTTCAACTGGCGCTCATCGATTAGCCGCCGCAACCTCTTAACCTTATCGATCGACTCCGGGATGAACTTCTGACCGCCAAACCCAGGATTAACAGACATCACCAGCACATAATCCGCAAACTGTAACACTTCCTCGACCGTACTCAGAGACGTCGAAGGGTTCAAAACTACGCCGGCCTGCGCACCCGCTTCCTTAATAGACGTCAACGTTCGATGCAGATGCGCGTCAGCTTCCACGTGAACTGAGACCATCTGCGCGCCTGCCTTCACAAACTGGGTCGCGTACAGTCCCGGTTCGGAAATCATCAGGTGCGTGTCCATCGGCAGCCGCGTGAATTTCGCCAGCGACTGAACAACCGGCAAGCCAATCGTGATGTTTGGCACGAAGTGACCATCCATCACATCCACGTGCAACACGGCGGCGCCGCCGCGCTCAACCGCCCTGATCTGTTCTCCCAAACACGAAAAGTCAGCCGAAAGGATCGAGGGAGCGATGTCGATCGTTCTGTTAACCATGTCCTTTCAGTTTGCCCGTTTCCTAGTTCGGCGGCGTTGGCCGGGGAGTCGGCGGACGTTTGTTCTCATTACTCGCTGCCGGCCGGGTATTCGCGTTTGGTAAAGGGCTTCGATTCACATTCGCTCGCGGAGTGGCGTTAGCGTTCACTACTCCGGCGTTTGCGTTCGGACGATTCGCGTTGGGCGTCCGATTTGCGTTGCTGTTCGCGTTGGTGTTGCCGTTCGCGTTTTCGTTTGCGTTCTTGTTCTTCGGTTTCTTCGGTTTGTTCTCGTTAGCGTTTGCCGATGCGTTCGCGTTGCGATTCTCAACCGGTTCGTCGGGCGTCACGCTCTCGGGTGTTTCGCCCTCCTTGGCCTCGCGGCTGATGTCCATCGCCACGGTCTGACCGGCCTTAACAACCTCTCCGGGCCGGGGTAACTGGAACAACACTGTGTCGGGTTTTGTTTGATTACTGGGCCGAGTCGCACGGACTCGAAACTTGAGGTCAGCTTCCGCCAGAATCTTCTCTGCTTCGAATCGATCTTTACCTACTACATCCGGAACCTTCACTTCCGGACTGCGCAGAGAGAGGTACACCGTCGTGGCCACTCCGAAGAGAAAAACAACCGCAATCGCGATAATGATTGCGATACTTCGGAAAACCGACAGAATTCTGGCACCTAAACTCACCAAGTTGCGAAGTCTAGCATCAATGAGCCGCAAAAGACACGCAAGCTGAAAGGCATTGCCACAAAAAAGCACACAAGGCACAAAACAGGTTTTTACCCTTGCGGGCTTTCCTTTGCGCCTTTGCGTCTTTGCGTGAGAGGGCTTTAATTGCGCCGCTCAAATGCGGCAATGTAAAACCCGTCCGCACCTTCTTTATGCGGCCAGGTCCTGACAGTTTTCTCTAACTTGAACCGCCCATCGCGCGCTAAAAACTCTTCAATTACTTCCTCATTCTCTTCCAGTTCAACTGAACACGTCGAATACACCAGACGCCCGCGCAATCGCACCATCTCCGCAGCATTCTTCAGGATCTGCTTTTGTTTCGCAGCCAGCGCGGGTATCTCGTCCGCCGACAGACGCCAACGTATTTCCGGATTACGTCTCAGCGTGCCCGTCCCGGAACAGGGCGCATCGACCAGGACCTTATCAAACACGCCCGGTTTGAACGGCAAACTCTCAACCGCATCCAGCAGCACCGGCCTGATCGCTTTTAGGTTCTGCAATCTTGCGGACTCAACTAAGGTGGCCATTCGTCCCGCTGACCGATCGGCGGCGATCACTGTGGCTAGATCCTTAGTGCGATCAGCGATGTAGGTGGTCTTTCCTCCCGGAGCAGCACAAAGATCGAGCACCAGATCACCTCGGCGTGCTTCAACCATCTGCGCCACCAGTTGCGACGCTTCGTCCTGCAAATAAATCTGACCGCTCTGACTTAACTCTCTCAGGAGCGCAGTCGCTCGGCAAACGCGCCATGCGCCATCAGCGACATCCGATGTTTCGAGTGCTGCGCCTGCGGCGCTCAAGTGGTGCAACACTTCTACTTGATTCGCTCGCGCGATTACCGTGCGAAACGCCGTCGGCGGTACTATGTTGTTCGCGCGCGCAAACCGTTCCGTTTCCTTGAGACCAAACGACCTGGCCCAACGATCGACTAGCCAAACCGGATGCGATGTCTTGAGTGCAATCTTTTCGATGGGATCGGAAACTTCGGCTGACGGATTGTAGTCCGCTTCCCTGATCGCACGCCTTAGCACTGCATTCACAAAAGACGTTGCCGAGCTCAATCGCGCCGCACGAACCAAACTAACCGATTCATTGACCGCAGCAGATGCTGGTACGCGAGTCAGAAAACGAAGCTGGTAAAGACCAAGTCGCAGGGCAATTCGCACGGGCGCATCCAAACTCTCGCTGCCTCTCCGGGAATAGTGTTCGATGCATTTATCGAGGCGTAACTGCCTGCGCAGCACGCCAAGCACAAGTTCATGACACAGAGCTCTATCGGCGGGTTTGAGTTGTGGTTCCTCCGCGGCGAGAAGAACTGAGGAGAAAGCGCCGGTCTCGACCTGCTGGAGGATTCGAAACGCAGCGAGCCGCGCGGGTGATATTTCTTTAGACTTTGCCAAAGCGATCGCCAACTCTGAGGTGCATGCCGTTGATGAAATCGCGGGCGGCGAGCTTTTTGCGCGCTTCAGGTTGAACCTCAAGCACGCGCAACGCCGTCTTTTCACCACACTGCACCACAAGCTCGTCACGGTGTGCAACGATCACTTCCCCACTCGCGATTCCGGAAGTCACTGAAAGCGACGGCTGAGCGTCCCAAATGGTCAGTCCTTTTGAATTATGACTGGTGTAGGCATTGGGCCACGGCTGCAAACCTCTAACGCGCCGTTCAATCACGGAGGCGCTTTGCGACCAGTCGATCAAACCGTCTTCCTTCTTCAGTATCGGAGCGAACGTCGCCTGCGCGTCATCCTGTGCACGCGGCACAAGTTCGTGCAAGCGCTTGAGTGTTTCACTAAGCAGCTCAGCGCCAATCCCGGCGAGACGTTCCAACAACTCGGGCGCGGCCTCTCGCGCACCGATCGTTGTTTCGCGTTGCATCAGAATCGGCCCGGTGTCGAGCGTTGGTTCGATGAACATCGTCGTCACGCCTGTTTCGGTCTCGCCGTTAATGATGGCCCAGTTCGCCGGCGCAGCGCCGCGATATTTTGGGAGTAAGGAAAAGTGGACGTTGATACAACCGCGTCGCGGTGCAT
Organism: Pyrinomonadaceae bacterium; assembly: GCA_044867735.1. GTDB lineage: Bacteria > Acidobacteriota > Blastocatellia > Pyrinomonadales > Pyrinomonadaceae > PSRF01. The sequence continues at coordinate 15,083 of JBIOVO010000145.1, forward strand.
TGAGGAATTCCTCCGGCAGGATCTTTCCGTAGGCTACAACAACCGCGACGTCCGCATCATGCGACGCAAACAACTGCTTCGCTTCATCGTTCTTGATGCGGGCTGGTTGATGCACCTCGAGCCCACGTGAGACTGCAAATTCCTTAACTGGACTCGAGGCTAATTTGTTGCCGCGTCCCGAAGGCTTGTCCGGCTGGGTCCAGACGGCCACGACTTCGTGACCGTCCGACAGTGTCCGCTCCAACGTGGGTACCGCTGCGTGAGGCGTACCCATGAAGACAATCCGTGCCATCCGCGTTAATCCGTGGCTGTTCCGGCTTCCGCGCGTTTGGTAGTTGCACCAACCCTTTCTGCTGAGACCTTCGCCTGCAAGAACAACAGCAGGTAGTCGCGCCCACCGGCTTTCGAATCGGTTCCAGACATGTTGAACCCGCCAAACGGATGCACGCCCACGAGCGCGCCCGTGCACTTGCGGTTCAAGTAAAGATTACCGACGTGAAACTCTCTTCGCGCGCGTTGCAGTTTCGTTTCGTCGGTGCTGTAGACCGCACCAGTCAAACCAAATTCCGTATCGTTAGCGATGTTCAGCGCGTCGTCGTAATCCTTCGCCTTGATCACGGCGAGCACTGGTCCAAAGATCTCCTGCTGTTCGATCGTGTCGCCCGGTTTGACGTCGGCGATCACGGTCGGTTCGATGAAGTAGCCCTGTTCGCCATCGGAACCACCGCCAAACACCACCCGGCCGCCTTCGCTCTTTCCCTTCTCGATGTAAGAGTTGATCGACTTGAAGGCTTTCTCGTTAATGACGGCGCTCATGTTAGCTGACGGATCTAACGGCTCGGCGAGCTTGAGCTTCGCCGTACGCTCGACGATCTTGTCAACCATCGTGTCGTAAACCTTCGCATCGATGATCGCGCGCGAGCACGCGGAACACTTCTGTCCCTGAAAACCAAAAGCCGACTGCACGACGCCAGTCGCTGCTTCATCGAGATCAGCATCGTCCGCGACGATGATCGCGTCTTTGCCACCCATTTCCGCGACCACGCGCTTGATCCAGATCTGGCCCGGACTGACTTTCGCCGCACGCTCGTTGACGCGCAAGCCCACTTCCTTTGAACCCGTAAACGCAACGTAACGCGTCTTCGGATGATCCACGACTACGTCGCCGACTTCAGCGCCCGAGCCGGTCATGAAGTTCACGACGCCCGGCGGTAAGCCCGCCTCTTCGAGTATTTCAAAAAACTTGAATGCGATCGTTGGCGCATCTGATGACGGTTTCAAAACGACGGTGTTGCCGGTGACGACCGAAGCGACCGTCATGCCGGCCATGATCGCAAGCGGAAAGTTCCAGGGCGGAATGATCGCGCCGACGCCGAGTGGCACATATTCAAGCTGACCGTGTTCGCCGGGGATATGCACCAGCGGTTGATCGCCGCCGTAACGAAGCATCTCGCGTGCATAGAAGTCGCAGAAGTCGATCGCTTCGGCAGTGTCGCCGTCAGCCTCGGGCCATGTCTTGGCAACTTCGTGAATCATCCAGGCTGACAATTCGTGTTTGCGTTCGCGCATGATCTCGGCGACACGGAACATCAAAGCCGCGCGATCCGCAGCCGGCGTGTGCTTCCATGTCTTGAATGCTTCGGCGGCTTTCTCAACCGCCTGATTGGCGAGTTCTTTAGTGGCTTTATTAAAGCGACCGACTAGCTGTGTGCGATTCGCTGGATTAAAACTGTCGAGGAAGTTGCCGGTGGCGATACGTTCGCCGCCGATGACGAGCGGATACTCGCGCCCGAGTTGCGCTCTGACCTTCTCGATCGCATCGCGCATCGCCTGCGCGTTCTCTTCTTTAGTGAAATCAGTAAACGGTTCATTACGAAATTCTGTTGGCATCTTTTCCTCCTCGAAAACTTAACCACAAAGACACTAAGACACTAAGACTAATCAAACTGTAAACTCGATTAGTATTTTAGTGTCTTTGTGCCTTTGTGGTTAATCCCACTTGCCTGCCTTTTGCAGCTTCTTGATCTTGCGCTTCACGATCTCGCGTTTGAGCGTGCTCATCTTGTCGAGAAACACGATCCCGTCGCAATGATCCGTTTCATGAAGCATGCAGCGCGCGGTGAGCTCCATTCCGTCAAGCTCAAACCACGCGCCTTTGACATCCTGCGCTCGCACGATCGCGCGAAGGCTGCGTTCAACAGGCGTGAAAATGCCCGGAAACGACAAACAGCCTTCTTCACCATTTTGATTTCCTTCAACTCGGAGCACTTCGGGATTGATCAACGCCACACGCTGCGACGGATCCTTCCCGCCCGAACAGTCCATAACGAAAAGTCTCTTCGGAACACCGACCTGCACCGCAGCCAGACCAACACCCGGCGCCGCATACATCGTCTCAAACATGTTGCTGACGAGCTTCGCGAGATCGCCGTCAAATTCAGTAACCGGATCCGCGGGGGTGTCGAGCACCGGAGCCGGCCATTTCACTATTTCGAGTAATGCCATACGTGCGCGATTCTACGATATTCGAACCACAAAGACACGAAGACACAAAGATCACCTCTTCAGTTTTACCTTTGTGTTCTTTGTGTCTTTGTGGTCAATAACCCCTGAGCTGCTCTCGATAACCTTCGAAGTTGCGCTTCATCTCTCCCAAACTGTCGCCGCCAAACTTCTCACGCATCGCACCGGCGAGCACGAGTGCAACCATCGACTCGCCAATCACGCCCGCAGCGGGCACAGCAGTCACATCCGAGCGCTCGAAGGCGGCTGCCTCTTCCTCTTTGGTGTCGATGTCAACGGAACGAAGCGCGCGGCGCAGCGTCGAAAGCGGCTTTAGATGACCGCGCACGCGGATCTGTTCGCCGTTCGTGATGCCCCCTTCGAGACCGCCGGCGCGGTTGGTCTCGCGAATGAACTCGCGCGTGTCGGCGTTGTAAGCGATCTCATCGTGAACTTCGGAGCCCGGCAAGCTGCTCGCTTCCGCGCCGGCGCCGATCGCCACCGCTTTCACTGCCGGAATCGACATCACGGCTTGCGCGAGCAATCCGTCGAGCTTGAGATCCCAGGAAGTGTGTGACCCGAGACCGGGCACAACTCCACGCGCAGCCACTTCAAAAACGCCACCCAGCGTGTCGCCCTTCTTTCGCGTCTCATCGATCAGCTCGATCATTCTCTGTTGCGCTTCGTCGTCGGCGCAGTGCAGCGGCGCGTCGTCGGCGATGGCCGCGATCTGATCCCACGTCAGTTCCAGCGGCGCTTCGGGAATGCCGCCGAGTTGGATCACATGACTCCGCACTTCCACGCCGAACACCGCCAACAACTGTTTGGCGAGCGCTCCACAGGCGACGCGCGCCGTCGTCTCACGAGCCGAGGCGCGTTCGAGGATGTTGCGCAGATCGCGAACGTCGTATTTCAACCCACCAGGCAGATCAGCGTGGCCGGGACGCGGGCGTTTCAGGCGTCGCGATTTTTCGGGTGCGATATCGCGCGGCTCTGCGGCCATGACGTCGGTCCAGTTGGGCCAGTCTTTGTTTTCAATCAATAAGGTGAGCGGTGAGCCGAGGGTTAGACCATGCCTTAGGCCGGTAAGTATTTCTGCATGGTCACGCTCGATCTTCATGCGACCGCCGCGACCGTAGCCGAGCTGGCGGCGGCGCAGTTCGTTGTCGATCAACTCCGGATCGACCGGTAGACCAGCAGGCAGTCCTTCTACGATCGCGATCAACGATCGTCCATGTGATTCTCCAGCGGTAGTGAAACGAAGCATCCTGATTCTTCTCTGCGTCTGTCTCTGCGTCCTCTGCGGCTCTGCGGTTTATAAGTCTGCTTTACCGCAGAGCCGCAGAGGACGCAGAGACAAACGCAGAGAAAACCTACTCCTTCAGACCAAGCACTTTTCGATGTATCCCGGTCTTTAGGATCTCAACATTAAAATTCATTAAAAGACCAACTTTCCATCCGCCCAATTTGAGATAGGTAAGCAATTGAGCATGGTGGATGGGGGTCAGCGCCTCAACCGCTTTGACTTCCACTACCACCGCATCTTGAACAAGCAGATCTAAACGATAGCCGCAATCCAAACGAAGTCCCTTATAAACTAGAGGCAGTGGCAATTCACGCTTATAAGGTATCTGCCTCGAACGTAATTCGCGAGTTAAACAAGCTACATACGCGGATTCCAACAATCCTGGCCCAAGGTGCCGATGCACCTCTATAGCTGCCCCGATTATCTCACCAGTGAGGACGTTAACATGGGTGAACATGTAAACGGTTTCCTTTCTTTCAGTTTCTTTCTACAACAACTCTTCGGAGAAAATATTTCCGCGTCCCAGGATTCCGTTTGGATCGAAGGCGCGTTTGAGCGCGGCCATCTCGCGTAACTGCTCCTCGGTGTAGAAGAGGCGCAGATAGTCGCGCTTGAGTTTTCCGACGCCGTGTTCCGCCGAGAGCGTGCCGCCAACACTCGCCGCGTACTTCAGAAACCTAACGTAGAGTTCCCGCGCACGGGCGCCTTCCTCGTCCTCGCGCGGCAGGATGTTTACGTGGACGTGGTTGTCGCCGATGTGTCCGAAGATCGTGTAGCGCAGACCGCTCTGGCGAAGCGTTTCGCGGTACAAACCGAACAGCCCCGCGAATTCTTCATCGGGCACGGCCATGTCGGTCGAGACTTTCCGCTGGTTGTACCGCGCGAACCATTCGTTCATCAGCACAGGCAGTTGGTGACGAAACTCACGCAACTTCGCCTGGTCCTGTTCATTTGTCGCAAACCACGAATCGGCGATGGCGTGGTGCTGGTCTAACAAGCGCAGCCACTCGTTCAACACCGCCTCTTCATTCGCTTCCGTAATCTCTTGTTCGAAAAACAGCGCCCCGACTGCTGCGGCTGGAATGTTCGGATACTTCTCACGCAAAAACCGCAACGACTCCTGATCGAAAAACTCGAGCGCCCGCGCATCACCATCGCGCCTGACGTCAGCCACGAGCGCCAGCACGTCTGCTTCGTCAGCAAAAAAGATGACGCCGCTGATCAGGCTTTCAGGCTTTGGTATCAACTGCGTCTCAACCTCACAGACCACGCCTAAAGTGCCTTCGCTGCCGATAAACAGATCGATCGCATCCATTTCCGGCGCGACAAAATAGCCGGACGCGTTTTTGCGCGTGGCAGGCATACGATAACTCGGCAGCTTCGCTTCGATCGCGCCAATGCGAATCGTACGATCAGGACCAGCGCGCACCTCGCCGCGGCGCACGTCTACGACTTCGCCCGAGGCAAGCACGATTTTTAGTCGACGAATGTACCGGCGTGTTGGGCCATACTTGAACGTTCGCGCCCCTGAAGCGTTAGTCGCGACAGTGCCACCGATAAAGCAGCCACGCTCCGTCGGATCCGGAGGATATAGCAGTCCCTCCTGATCCACTGCTCGTTGCAAATCCGACAGGATCACGCCTGCTTCAACAACCGCATAACGCTCTTCACGAACGATCGATTTGATCCGATTGAGCTTGTCGGTCGCTAACACGATCCCGCCAAACGCCACGCGCCCGCCAACCGTGCCCGTCCCCGCACCCGAGACTGTCACTGGTACGCGATCGCGATTCGCCGCAGCAAGGATCTGCGAAACCTCTTCGACACTCTCCGGCAACACAACTCGATCGGCGTACCCATCGCGGATAAAGCTGGCATCCGAAAGATACGACTCAATCTCTTCACTCGACTTGATTAACATACAAACCTGGACAGGATTACAGAATTTGACAAGATGTGATCCTGTTTTAAGCACTTGCCAGTTCGAAGAACCAACAGAACTATTGAAGCCCGTCGCCTCTTGAGAAATCTAAAGCCCGGAGCCTCTTGAGAAATCTAAAGCCCGTCGCTTCTTAAGAGAACTATTTAAAGCCCCTTCGCTGATTAAAAACTATCCTGTTAAATCCTGTAATCCTGTCAAAAAAAAATCATGTCATCTGGAGCTCGCGTTCGCGAAGAACTTTGATCCGGTCACGCAGCTCCGCGGCCTTCTCAAACTCAAACCGTTTCGCCGCCGCGCGCATTTCGACTTCCAGTCGCGCAATCGTGGCCTCGAGATTCGCCGGCGAGTATTCCTCGATATCGTCGATCTCCGTCGGCAATTTGAAGTAATCGGCCTCCGACGCAGTAATCAACGTCGCCTCGATCGGTTTCACGATCGTCTGCGGCGTAATTCCATTTTCACGATTGAAGACTCCCTGTATCTCGCGTCGCCGTTGTGTTTCGTCAAGCGCACGCTTCATCGAGTCGGTAATTCGATCGGCATAAAGTATCGCCTTGCCGCTCGCGTTCCGCGCCGCGCGCCCAATCGTCTGGATCAACGACTGCTCGGAGCGCAGAAAACCCTCCTTATCCGCGTCGAGGATCGCGACGAGCGACACTTCCGGCAGGTCGAGTCCCTCGCGCAGGAGGTTGATGCCGACCAACACGTCAAACTCGCCTCGTCGCAGGTCGCGAAGGATCTTGATCCGTTCCAAGGTCTCGATATCGGAATGCAGATAACGAACACGCACGCCGACCTCGGTGAAGTACTCCGTCAGATCTTCCGCCATTCGCTTGGTCAAAGTCGTGACCAGAACTCGCTCGTGGCGTTCGGCACGCTGCCTGCACTCCTCGAGCAAGTGATCGATCTGGCCCTTCACCGGATGCACCTCCACTTCCGGATCCATCAGTCCCGTCGGCCGGATGATCTGCTCGATCACTTCCCCGCTCACCTTCGTCAACTCATACGGTCCGGGCGTCGCTGAAACGTAGATCGTCTGTCCGATGCGTGATTCAAACTCGGCAAAGTTCAAAGGACGGTTGTCCAATGCCGACGGCAAACGAAATCCGTACTCAACCAGCGTCCGTTTGCGCGATTGATCGCCTTCAAACATGCCACGCACTTGCGGCACTGACTGGTGCGACTCGTCAATAATTATCAGCGTGTCGCGCGGCAAGTAATCAATCAGCGTCGGCGGGGGTTCACCGGGGTTCTTTCCGGTCAGATGTCGCGAATAGTTTTCGATGCCTCGGCAAAACCCCATCTCCTTGATCATTTCAAGATCAAACATCGTGCGCTGGTGGAGGCGTTGCGCTTCAACCAGCTTGCCTTCTGCGATCAGCTTCGGTTCCCACCACTCGAGCTCCTCGCGAATCGTCTTTATTGCGCGCTTGATGGTCGGCCGCGACATCACGTAGTGCGTCTTCGGATAGATCGGCACTCGCGACGTGTGCTTCTCGATCACTTCGCCCAGCAGCGGATCGATCGTCGAGATTGAGTCGATCTCGTCGCCCCACAACTCGATGCGATAGGCCAGGTCCTGGTAACTCGGATAGATCTCGACGACGTCGCCACGCACGCGAAACGTGCCGCGCTGAAAGTTGATGTCGGAACGTTCGTATTGCAGTTCGACGAGACGCTGCAACAAGACGTCGCGAGACATACGGCCGCCCGGTTCGAGAAAGAACAACAGTCCGTAGTAGGCATCAGGATCGCCGAGACCGTAGATACACGAAACGCTGGCGACGACGATCACATCGCGGCGTTCGAAGAGGGCGCGCGTGGCTGACATTCGGAGGCGATCGATCTCCTGGTTAACGATCGCTTCCTTCTCGATGTAGACGTCGGCGGCGGGAACGTAGGCTTCCGGTTGATAGTAGTCGTAGTAAGAGACGAAGTACTCGACGGCGTTCTCGGGAAAGAGCGTGCGAAACTCCTGAAAGAGTTGTGCGGCGAGCGTCTTGTTGTGCGCGAGCACGAGCGTCGAGCGCTGCGTGCGTTCGATCACGCTCGCGATGGTAAAAGTCTTGCCACTGCCGGTGATGCCGAGCAGCACTTGGTCCTTGGCGCCGTCGTTGAGCCCGCGCACGAGCGCCTCGATCGCAGCCGGTTGATCACCCTTGGGGCTGTATTCGGATTGAAGTTTAAAACGCATGGGTCGTTTCAATACTAATGCGTGTGAGGAACTAACCACAAAGACACCAAGACACAAAGTCAATTTAGATCAACCTTGTGTCTTGGTGTCTTTGTGGTTTAACTCGCCAACGCTTCAGCGGCCGCAGCCTGCACCTCCGGAGCGAGCGACGTGTTGGCTGCTAAATTCCGTAACGCCGCCGCCACCTCCGGTTCGCCGCTCGAGGCCAGCAACCTGATCACTGCGAGACTCAAGTCGATACTCGGATGCTTCTCAATCACGCTACTCAGCGGCTCAACCACACCCGCCTTCGCCACCAGGAAAAGCAACGAGAACGCCCCATAACAACTTTCATGATTCTCGCCCATCAAGTCGTCGATCGCTTCGTAAAGCAACCCTGAATCTGCCAGCGCCCTCCCGATCCGGCGTCGCTCCTCGGGAGTCCCATCCCGCAGCGCCTCGTTCACGAGCGTCGCCGCCTGATCCGGATCCATTTCATAAAGATCGCGAACCGCCTTCTCTCGCACCGCCGCGGCCGGGTCGTCGAGCAACTCAGCAACCTGTTCGAAGGGAGTACGAGGAATGAGGAGCGGTCTCAACGTCGCTCTTCCCTGGCGCCGCTTAACCAACTCTTCCGCCGCCTGTCGCAAGGTCGCGATGTCGTTGGACCAACGTTCGTCTTCCGAGCGGCGTGCCGGGGCTTTTGCAGTGTCACTCATGCTCAAACGCCGAATAGGCCGCGAGCGCCAGCGGGGCGGCCGGCTCGGTAAATTCCGGCTCGGTCTCGGCAATTATCTCTGGTTCAACCACCGGTTTTGCCTCCCGCAACAACCGAAACTTCGTCAACACGAGACGACTGACTGAAAATCCGATGCTGTTATCGAGCACGCAGAGTTGTTCCGCGACCACTCGCTGCGAAACTCTCTCGAGCGCGCTCTCGAGTTCGCGACCGACACTCGTAACGTCGTCGGCGATGATCATCTCGAAATCCTGACCGCCACTGACGCGGCGCCGCGAGTGGTTCTGTAACAGCACGCCCGCTTCTCTGTGTATTCGTCCGGTAGCGACGATCACGAGATGCGAAGCTTCAGTGTCGATTTCGAGATCGATCACCCAACGAGCAAATGCGGGAGTTAAGTCTCCATCGCGAGTAACCATCAAAAACGACTCGCCACAGATGTTCGCCATCAACTGGCCGTAACCGTTGCCTTCCGCTGGTCCAACCGCGATCTCGCGCTCGGGCACTCCCATCTCGCGCAGCAGAAAATGAATCCGGCTGACCAGCCACGATCCGTCTTCGAGCAAAGACGATGCGAGTTGAGTCGGCGCGATCACCTCTTCAACGTTCTCATCGGCGACCGGCGCGCCACACTCGCTGCACGTCGCATCACTCACGGTCACGACCGCAAGCGCATGTGGGTTAGGTAAGCGGAAGAGCGCATGTCCAGTCTTGCGGCAACTGATCTGGACTTCACGTTCGACGAGTCCGGCGTCTTCGAGCCGTTGAATCGGCACTTCTTCTGTGTGTCCGGATAGCAGCTTGGCCGCGTAGCCTTCCTGGTGCGCATTGCGAGCTGTTCGCAGAAAAACGCGGGCGCTTTCGTCTTCGAGTTTCGAAGCCGCGAGAATGCGCTTGCTCATCGTCTCTTTGCGCAGACTCGTGTAGAGCGAGTCGGCATCCTGCCGTTCGACAAAGGTCCGGAAGCCCTGCGGCAGTGCGGGCGTGCTCGTCTCCCATTGCGCGAGCGAATCGAGCAGACCACGAACGTCTTCGCAAAAGGAATCGAGTTTTCTGAATGGTTCGGCAGTGCGCGTCTCGAAGACTATGCCGGCGCGCAGACGGTCTGCTTCAAAAACAAGGAAGAGAATGTAGTCCTGGAAGCAGAACAGGTCGCCGAGAACGAATGGTTCTCCGATGGTCGACTCGGTCGAAGTGGCCAGCGAGCGCTCCATCTCTTCGGTATTATCGGCGCCGAGCAAAACGTCTTCGAAACAACGTAGACGGTGAGAGCGAATCAACGGGACGAGCTCGCGTTGCTGGAGATCTCGTAGGAGTTTGGTCCGGCCGTCGGCATCGACCGCGTGACTTAGCGCTTTACTCTCGAAAAATAGCATCGGGGCACCTCAGATTCAGGCAGAATTTCAACCACAAAGGCACAAAGACACAAAGCTCAAAGAAAAAACTTAGTGTTTTTGTGTCTTTGTGGTGAATAACTCTTTAGCGACTGACATTAATAGTTACTGTCTCACCGCCGGTTAACGTCGCTGGATAACGACGCTGCCTCGCGATGCGCAACGCCATCGCCTCGTAACTGTCCATCCCTGGTCTGGGATTCGCGATTGATGCTCTCAGCACTCGCCCATTCTCGATATGCATCACAACCTTGATTCCCTGCGCTGTTTCCGCAACGACCTCCGGCTCGCGCTTCTCTTCCGGCTTGCTTCGCTTCTCTTCTTTTCGTTCCTTGGGTTTGACCGCAGTTGCGACAACCGGCTGGCGATTCGGCACTTCAGACGGCGCCGCAACCGGAGCAGCCTGAGTCTGCT
>JBIOVO010000146.1:0-22641 GCA_044867735.1 Pyrinomonadaceae bacterium
TACGACGGCGAGATCACCGATCCCGAGTTGCTCAAACTGCTGGCGCAGAAGTTTGGACCTGACTACGTCCACAGTGCGAGCGGTCTGAGTGTTTACGGCAACTGTCCTTATCGCTTCTTCGCGCAACGCGTGTTGCGTCTCGAGCCGCGTGGCGAAGCCGCACTCGATCTCCAGGCCATCGACGCCGGAAAACTTCTGCACGACATCCTGCGCCGCTTCTTTGAGCGCCATCGTCGCGAACCGCTGCACCGCCTGGATCGAAAGAAACTGCAAAAGGAACTGGCTGCGGTTGCCGATAGCGTGTTCGACGAACACGAGCGCGTCGTGCCACCGCTCAACAAGCAAATCTGGAAAATCGATCGCGAGATTCGCAAGATCCTCCTGGACCAGGTGCTGTTGTACGAGTTGGAGATGCAGGAAGAGGCTGCCGGTAAGGAAGTTGTGCCGGCGTACTTCGAAGTCGCTTTTGGCGGGACGAGATCTGCCGCGAAAGATCCGGATTCGAAAGAAGAACCGCTGGAGTTGAGTCGTGAAACGTTCGTCGGCGACGAGAAGATCAAGATCAGTGGGCAGATCGATCGCGTTGACGTTGCGCGCGACGACACCATCGTTGCCTACGACTACAAGCTTTCAACCGGCGCGAGCCGTTACGACATTATTACTGGAAGAAGTTTGCAGCTTCCGATCTATCTCGAAGCGCTCGAAAAGCTGATCCTGCCTGACCAACCGATCGCGGGCGGTGGTTACTACATCATTCGCGGCGCGCAGGACCGCCGCAACAAGGGTCTGTATCGCGCGAGCCAACTGGATTATCTGCATCTGCGCGCGAAGAACTCGATCTTCACGGATGAAGACTGGCAAAGGATCCGTAACGAGGTCGTAGCGCGGATCTGGCAATTCCTCGACGGCATGCGCGCCGGGAGGTTCATCGTCGATCCTTCGGAGCGTTTGAAGACGTGCAGGTTTTGCGATTACAGCGCGGTTTGTCGCTACGACCGCGATCGTATCGAGAGGAAAAAGTAGTCCACAGATTACACAGATCACACATAGTGAAAAGACAATCTGTGTAATCTGCGGATGGTTTTATGGAGCAACGAGTACTCTTACCGGAACAAGCCAGCGCCGCCTACGAGATCAAGAAGCACATCTCGGTGACGGCGGGGCCTGGCTCTGGAAAAACGACGGTCCTCGTCGAGCGTTACGTCCACATCCTCCGCGAACACGATCTCTCCATCGATCAAATCGTCGCCATTACCTTTACCAACCGCGCTGCCAACCAGATGCGCGAACGCCTCCGCAGCGAGCTTAACCACATGCTGCGGATCTCGACCGACGTTGAACGCCGGCGCTGGTTGAACTACAAACGCACGCTCGACGGCGCTGTTATCACCACGATTCACGGTTTCTGCGCGCGCATGTTGCGCGAGTTTCCGGTCGAAGCGCGCGTCGATCCACAATTCATACTGCTCGACGAGCATCGCGCGGCGATGATGTTGGAATCGATGGTCGAGCAGGTGTTGTCTGAGTTCATCACCGGTGGGCACGTCGAGATTTCTCGTTTGACGCTCGGCGTCGGCCGCAGCCGTTTGGCCGCGGCTCTGACACAACTCTATCGCGAGGTTCGCAGCAAGGGTCTTTCACTCGAAGATCTCGCTCTCGCCACTGCGAAGGTGCACGCCACCGAAAAAGATCACGCGCGTGCGCTCGAAGAACTCGAAAAGACGATGGATGAGTTTCTTGCGTTGCGAATCAAAACGCCTGGAACTGCCAGAAAGCATGCAGACCTTGCGTCAAGGTGGCCCGAAGTCCTCGAGCTGTTACGTTCGATTCCGGCGCATGAGACCCTCGGAGAGTATTGCCGCGACGTTGAAGCCTTCAGGCGTTACCGGTTGTCTGCGACTTCTACGGTTGCGGATCACGTCAGGGCCGTCGACGCTTTGGTCTGGAGTCCTGACCTTCAGGGCCGTGTGCCGCAAGTTTGTCTCGACATTTTTGCAAGCCAGTACGCGCTCGAGATGATCAATCTGCTCGTGCGGGTCGATCAGCGGCTGAACGAAGAGAAGCAAAAAATCTCCGCACTCGATTTTGACGATCTCGAACTCCGAACTCTCTCACTCCTGGAGCGGCCCGAGGTCATCGCGCGCACTTCAGAGCGCTACCGATTTTTCCTTGTCGATGAATTTCAAGACACGAATGCCGTGCAGAAGGTATTGCTCGAACGGCTTGCTTTGTCTAAAGGCCGCCGGCCCGCGAACCTCTTCATCGTCGGTGATCGCAAGCAATCAATCTACGGATTTCGTGGCGCTGACGTCGATGTGTTTCGCGAGATGACCGACGTCCTGCTGGCGGCAGGCGGTGAAGAGAAGCCCTTGCAGTTGAACTTCCGCAGCCAGCCGCCTTTGATCGCGTTCTTCAACCACCTCTTCCCGCTATTGTTCGAAGTGCCCAGGGATGTTCCGGCCAGCGAGACAAAAAACCTCGACCAGTTGGGCTACGTCAAACACGAAGCGAGCGAGGCAAAGCGCGAACTGCGCGACAATGGTCCACTCGTCGAGTTTCTGGTTTCAAGCAAGCCTTCACTCGAAGACGATCCGCGCGCCGAACAGGATTCGCGTGTGCTCGATGCCCAACAGGTCGCGCGGCGCATCACTTCGTTAATGCGTTCGTCGACTCCGAAACTGAACTATCGCGACATCGCGTTGCTCTTTCGCGCGATGACGCAGGTGCAGATTTACGAGTCGGTCTTTCGCCGCGCAAACATTCCGTATCAGACTGTTCTCGGTCGTGGTTTCTACGAACGCGAAGAGATCACGGATCTGATCCAACTGCTGCGCTTCCTCGATAACAAAACCGACGAACTCGCGCTCGCCGCGGTGCTGCGTTCGCCCCTCTGTGGGATTTCCGACAACGCTTTGCTCGCCTTACGTAGCGCGCCGTTGTTATCAGAAGTGGAAACAGCCGTGCCGTTGCGCGCGTTGTCGGGCACTCGGCCGCTTTACAAAGCGCTGCGGAGTCATACTGAAATCGCTTACATCAGCGCCGAAGAGCACGAGCTGCTTGATCGCGCCGCGAAACTGATCAGCCAGTTGGTCGACCGCCGGCATCATTACCCGATTCATGATCTGCTTCGTTATGCAGTCGAAGAGTCGGAGTACATGACGGTCGTCGCCGCGAACTTCGACGGCGCGCAGCGTCTCGCAAATGTCGAGCGGCTGTTCACGCTGGCAGCGCGATTCGAGAGTTCCGGCACACATCTGATTCGCGACTTCGTGCGTTACGTCGAGGAGTTTGAAGCGATTGGCAGTCGGGAAAGTGAAGGGCAGATCGATCAGGCTGCGGATGCGGTTCGGCTGATGACGATTCACCAGGCGAAGGGTCTCGAGTTTCCGGTGGTGATCATTCCGGATCTGCAACGACTGTCGCGCGTCGCGACCGACACGTGGGTGCTGTTGGATCGGCGTCAGGGTTTGACGTTGAAAGTACCGGATGGTCGCGGAAACCTGGTGGCTGGTTGCACCTTTAGCGAGTTTGAGAAGCGACACGCGTGGCGGGAACAGTTTGAGAGTATGCGTTTGCTTTACGTTGCTGCTTCGCGAGCAGAGGATCGTTTGATTTTGGCGGGCGTCACTGAAGAACTGTCGCGGCTCAACGGCGCGAATGATTCATGGTTGAAGTGGATCTGGCAGTCGTTGGAGTTGGGTGAACGATCGGCATCGGACGTCGTGGAACTCGCGCCCGGCGTCGAGATGCAACTCACGATCAACCTGGCTGACGAGCCGCTCCAACAGGTTGAAGCGCCTATTGAGGAGGAACTGCACGCAGATGCGCTGGCGAGCGATTCGTTGTTTGAAGCGTTTCCGTTGATACGCCCACTTGGTCCACAGAGCGCGAACGCGATTCATCGGTTCAGTGTGACGCAACTGATTAACTATCAACGCTGTCCGCGCCAGTACTATTTCGACCGCGTGCTGCAATTGCCGTCGGCGGACGAGTTGGCGGTCTGGAATAAGGCTGAGGCGCCTGAGCCGCCCGCGAATCTGACCGCCACGCTGAAGGGCGCCGTGATTCATCGTTTTTGCGAACGTTACACGCCCGATCAGAACGCTGAGGAGTGTTTGCAACGCAGCTTCGACGAGGTCGTTCGTTTGCGTCGAGCCCAACTCGCGGATCGCCTGGTCGAGATCGATGCCGAAGCTGCGATCAAAGATTTGCTGCCGCTGGCGAAGAACTACCTGGAGAGTGATGTTTTCAAACGCGTCGAAGCAGTGCCGAAAGTTCCGGCGGAAGACTCGGCGCGCCCGCCGGTTGGCGAAACAGGTTTGTGGAGCGAGTTGAGTTTTCGTTTGCGACGCCCGTTGGGAATTCTGTTCGGCATTATCGACAAACTCTTGATCACGCGCGCACCCAACGGCGACCTTGCCATCGAGATCATCGACTTCAAAACGAACCGCATCGCGCCATCCGAATCGCAAGCCGCAAGCCTGCCGCCTCCCAGGACGCAGTTTGCGTTTGATTTCGAACCGCCGCCAAAATCAAACGCCATTTTGACGACGGCGCAGGATTACGAACTTCAGATGCAAGCCTACGCGCTTGCCGTTCACAAACTGGTTCCATCGCTTGCGAATGTGAAGGTTCGCGTCACGCTCCACTTTCTCGATCCGAATGTCGAGGTACACCTTCCGGAAGAGTTGCTCGCACCGGCTCGTTGCGAAGCGGCGATCGACAAGGCGATGCAAGGCACCATCTTCTCCTCCGACCCGTCCAACTTCCCCGTCAAGCCCGCGCCACATTGCCGCACGTGCAACTTCCTCCGCATATGCGCTGCCGGCGGGGAGTGGGTACGCGACAACTAGTCCACAGATTACGCAGATTCTTGTCGGCTTCTGTGTAATCTGTGTAATCTGTGGACATGGCCACAATCAAATCCTTCGACGGCGGCGAGTTCGACGGCTACCTTGCCCTGCCCGCGAGCGGCTATGGACCAGGTATCGTCGTGCTTCAGGAGATCTTCGGCGTCAACAGCTACATGCGTAGCGTCGCCGATTGGTACGCGGCGCACGGCTTCGTGGCACTCTGTCCAGACTTGTTCTGGCGCATCGAGCCCGGCATCGAACTCACCGACAAAGGCGACGATTGGCAAAAGGCATTTCAACTTTATCAAGCAATTGATGAAGCGAAGGCAGTGGAGGACGCTGCCGCGGCCGTCGAGTTTCTGCGCAAGGACAGTGCGTGCAATGGCCGCGTCGGCGCAGTCGGCTTCTGCATGGGTGGCAATCTTGCCTATCTGTTGTCAGCCAGGTTCAAGCCTGACTGCGCTGTCGGTTACTACGGCGTCAGTATCGAAAAGAGTTTGAGTGAGGCGGAGAATCTGAGTTGTCCTTTGTTGCTGCACATCGGGACGGAAGACAAGTTCTGCCCGCCGGAAGCGCAAGCCGAGATCCACGCGACGCTCGATCCGAATCCACTCGTCACGCTCTACGATTACCCGGGTATGAATCACGCTTTCGGTCGCACGGAGGGTGAACACTACAACGCGGCTGCCGCCGAGCTCGCGAATCTTCGCAGCCTGGAATTTTTTGTCAGTCATCTTGCCGGCGCTGGTATGGCGAGTGCGCAACAAACTCTCTCGAGTCGTTGGGACGATCACGTCAAGTTTGAATTCGCCACGCGCAACACAGACCACACGCTCGAGACGATGGTCGTCGATTCTTACGTCAATCACGTTCCGGTGCTGACGGGAGGCGTGGGTCATGACGAGCTGCGGGAGTTTTACTCGCAGCGGTTCATCCCGCAGATGCCGCCGGACACGGGCATGACGCCGGTGTCACGAACGATCGGCGTCGATCGAGTGGTTGACGAGATGGTTTTCGAGTTCACGCACACCAGCAAGATGGACTGGATGTTGCCCGGTATTGAACCGACTGGAAAACACGTGAAGGTAGCGCTGGTCGTGATCGTCCACTTCCGCGACGGCAAGCTGGCGCACGAACACATCTACTGGGACCAGGCCTCTGTGCTGGCCCAACTCGGATTGATCGACATCGCGAAACTGCCCGTCGCCGGCGTCGAGAGCGCCGAGAAAGTGCTCAATCCGAAGTTGCCGTCAAACGAACTCATGAACAGGATTACCGGATGAACACGATAAATCCTGAAAATTCTGTGAATCCTGTATCCAGACTGAGACGCGATCTCGGCACGCTCGAATCGTATGCGACGGTCATAGGAATCCTGATCGGCGCGGGGATTTTTCAAGTAACGAGTCAGGCGTGGGCCATGACCGGCCCAAGCGTGATTCTCGGTTACATCATTCTCACACCGGCAATTCTTGCCACTTCGATTCCATACGCCGCATATCTTTCGACCCCGCTCGGTCGCGAACCGGGTGGCGAGTACCTTCATATCTCGCGCACCGTGAACGGGTTTCGTCTCGCGTACGTCGGCGCGTGGCTCAAGATCATTTCTTACATTGGCGCGGGCGCGTATCTCGCGAACGCGATGGCCGGATACTTAATCGCGCTCAGCGGCAATCGCATCGATGCCGCGCGGTTTCGATTGCCACTCGCGCTCACGGCTTTGGTGGTGTTTTGGTTGATCCACGTCATCGGCATTCGCTGGTTCGGACGCTTTCAGGTGATCATGTCAGCGTTGAAGTGCCTGGCGCTGCTGGTGCTGATCTTACCCGGACTATTTGTCCTGAATAGCGCGAACTACACACCATTTTTCACGCACGGTCTGAGCGGCTTCAGCCTGAGTTTGTTGCCGCTCTTTTTTGCGTACGCCGGTTTCGAATCGATCGCACAAACCGCCGGCGAAGTGAAAGACAGCACGCGCCGTCTACCGCGAATCTTGCTCAAGGGGATCATCATCACCGCGCTGTTTTATGTTTTTACTTCCGTCGTTTCGTTTGGCGTGCTCTCGGGTGCCCAATTGCAGGTGAGTAGCGCTCCGATGGCTGAAGTCGCAGAGATCTATCTGCCGGTGGGCGCAGCAGAGTTCGTCACGATCGGCGCCATCGCCGCAATCATGACCGCACTCAACGGCACGATCTTCGTACCATCGCGGCTCGCAATCATCTTTGTCGAAGACGGACTAGCGCCGCGCTGGTTAGGTTTCATCAACAAAACAACGGCCACTCCGATTCGAGGTCTGACGCTCACACTCGTCTGTTGCGCCATTCTGCTGATCAGCGGCCAGCTTGCGCTCGCTCTCAATGTTGCGGTGTTTGCGCTGGTCGTGCTTTATTTTATTCACAGTTTGGTTTTCCTCCTCCTGCCACGACTGAATCCGGTCCTTGCTAGCGAGACGAACATCAGCCTGCCGCGTTGGGCGCAACAGGCGGCCGCCGTTGTCTCACTGATTTCGATGGGATTGATGATCGTGATTCAGTTGCGTCAGGACGCGGATGTGTTGACGACTCAAACGTTGAGCGAACGGATCAGCGGTCAATCGTTGACCAGCGTTGAATTGATACTTGTTTGGGGCATCGTTGGCGCGACGCTTTATCATCTGGCGCGCGGCCAACGACGCGACCAGGCTGACGCACATGCAGATTGAAGGCAAACGAGTACTGATCAGCGGAGCCAGTCGCGGACTCGGACGCGCGCTGGTCGATGCTTTCGTCCATGCGGGCGCCGCGGAAGTGTTGGCCGGAGCTCGAAACCCGGAAGATCGAGAGAAGTTGAAGGCGGAACGCGTGACGCCGGTGCAGTTGGAAGTCAGAAGTGATGAAGATGTTGACGCTGTCGCGCAAATGGGGCCGATCGATATCCTGATCAATAACGCGGGTGTCGCTGGTTACGGCAATCCGCTCACGATGGATTTCGCGGCGGCCGAGGAGGAGATGGCAGTCAATTATCTCGGTGTGTTGCGGCTGACGCGGGCGGTCGCTCCCGGAATGATCGCGAAGCACGAAGGCGTGATCGTCAACGTGGCGACGGCGTTTTCGAAAGTTAACCTACCGCTCGTCGGCACGTATTGTGCGACGAAGGCGGCGTTGTTATCGCTGGGCCAGGCGTTGCGTGCTTATCTTGCTGACGACGGAGTCCGGGTAATCACGGTGATGCCGACGACGATCGATACCGATATGAGTCGTGGCGCAGAGGTGCCGAAGATGACGAAGGAATTTGTAGCGGAGGAGATCCTCGCGGCGATCCGCGACGAGCGACACGATCCGCCAATCGGTGATGAAGCGAAGGGCGTTCTGGATGGTTTGAATAAGGATCCGTTGGCGCTTGAAAAAATGTTGATGAACTTTAGAGCCATGTAGAAACCATCCACAGATTACACAGATGAGTCTCCCCAAATGAGTTTTGATCGGCACAGAAACGAATTTCCCACGCTGGCCTCAGGCATCCATCTGCTCAGCCACAGCCTCGGGCCGGTGCCGCGTGCGGCGCGCGAGTCGATGCTCGCTTATTACGACGCTTGGGAACACCACACCAGCGAAGACGCGTGGGCCACGAGCTGGTGGGAACTATCGCGTCGCGTCGGTGACCGCATCGCGCGCCTGCTTGGCGGCGCGGCCGGCTCAGTTCAAATCCAACCAAACGCCTCGATCGCACTCGCTACCGCCGCGTCTTGTTTCGACTTCAAAAGCGGCACGCGAAAGAAAGTGGTGACAACTGAACTCGATTTTCCGTCGATGGAATATTTCTGGGACGGCCAACGGCAAATCGGCGCCCTCATCGAAGTAGTGCCGTCCAACGATGGTATCTCGGTGTCGCTTGATCGAATCCTCGACGCGATCGACGACGAGACCTGCCTGGTTGCGCTCGCTCATACTTCCTTCTGTAGTTCGCATCGGGTTGACGTCCCTGCTATCGTGAAGCACGCGCACGAGAAGGGCGCCTTCGTGCTGCTCGATGTTTATCAGTCAGCCGGTGTGGTGCAGTTGTTTGCCACGGACTGGAATGTCGACTTTTTGATCGGCGGCACGATCAAGTGGCTCTGTGGTGGCCCGTCGTGCGGTTATTTGTACGTGCGTCCCGATCTGCAAAGAGATCTCCGGCCCAGACTGACAGGCTGGGTCGCTCACGATTCGCCTTTCGACTTCGCCCACGCGCCGATGCGTTACGCGAAATCCGTGCGCCGGTTCGCACAGGGAACGCCGAGCATTCCCGCGCTTTATTCGGCGATGCCGGGAATCGAGATTATCGAGTCGGTAGGAATCGCGGAGATCGCCGCCGAGTCCCAACGCCGCACACAATTTATGATCGATTTTGCTTCGGAACGAGGTTGGACGATAAACACGCCGCGCGAAAAAGATCGTCGTGGTGGTTCCGTGATGATCGGCGTCAATGATGCGAAGACGATGGCCGAGCGCCTGGCGGAAAAGAAGGTGTTTGTGGACTGGCGACCTGAAGCCGGATTGCGCATCTCGCCACACTTCTTCAACACGGATGACGAAGTGGAAGAAGCTCTGAACATCCTCGCAGGGTTGATTGAGCATGACTAAACTAAACGTAAACGACCCGGCGCCGGACTTCACGCTTAAAGATGGAAACGGCAACGACTGGCGTTTGTCCGACCATCGCGGCAAAGTCGTCGTGCTGCTGTTTTATCCCGGTGACGAAACGCCGGTCTGCACGCGGCAGATGTGTTCGGTGCGCGACCGTTGGGACGATTACCTCGCAACTGGCGCTGAGGTCGTTGGTATTTCTTCCGACTCGATCGAGTCGCATCGAAAGTTTTCCGAGCATCACAACCTGCCGTTGCGTCTGCTTTCTGATTCTGAAGGAGTCGCGGCGAAATTGTATGGCGCGCAGTCGATCATTCCCGGGCGCGTCGCGCGTTCGGTTTTCGTGATCGATGCTGATGGAGTTCTGCGTCACAGCGACGTGCGCCCGCTCGGCTTATTCAAGCCCAAGGATGATGCTACGATTGCAGCAATTCGTGCTGCGCAAAAGGGAGGTTAACCATGGCTGACACGATCAAATGCACTCATTGTGGCGAGAAGCGGCCGGCGCTCGGGTTCGCACCATTTCCAAATGCTTTGGGCCAAAGAATCGCGGCAGAAATCTGCCAACCGTGTTGGAGCGGATGGCTGCAAAAGCAAACACAAATCATCAATCACTACGGTCTCGACCTCACCGATCCTGACGCGCAAAATTTTCTCTTCGACAACATCAAAGGCTATCTGTTCGGTGACGTACCAAACGTCGCTGAAATCGACACAACAAAAGAAGGAACAGTGAAGTGGTAGGTGCCGCGAAGTAGGAATTAGCCACAAGGAAGCACACAAAGCACAAATAGTTATTTCCATCCAAGGGATCACTTATGTGCTTTGTGTGCCTTTTTGTGGCGCGGCCTGACGTTTGCTACTCCTTGCGCGGAACGTATGTTTTCCGAACTCGATTTGTGTTTCAGTGCAAGGAGGTTTCCTAAGAATGAGACGGACAATCACAGGACTGATCGCAGTCGCCGCACTCGCAGTTCTGATCGCAGGTTGTGAGGGCGCGGCAAATGACAATAGAGCGGCTAATGCCAACCGCAACGCTAATGCAAACTCGACTGTAGCGCCGACCAGCACGCCGGTCGTAAACACTAACGCCAATACCAACCGGGCTCCGACTCGCGAAGAGTATGATCGCGACCGCGCGAGGTATGAGCGCGAAGCGCGCGACGCCGGTCGTACCATCGGCACGGGCGCAAACGACGGCTGGCTCTGGGTAAAGACCCGGTTTGACCTGGCTACTGCCGACGATCTGCGCGATTCGACGATCAATGTTGACGTAGACAACGCAGTCGTTACGTTGACCGGAACCGTCGCCAGCGCCGCCCAGAAAACGCGCGCCGAAGCGGTGGCGAAAGCAGTTGAAGGCGTGACGAGAGTCAGAAACAACCTGCGGGTTCAAGCTGGCAACGCCAACGCAAACGCTCCACGAGCCAACGCAAACCGCTAACGATTCGGGCAAAATAGGATTACTCGCGCAAAGGCGCAAAGTTCAGACCTCCGGCTACCCGCAGGGTCAGAACTTTGCGTCTTTGCGCCTTTGCGCGAGAATTCTTCTGCTGAAATGACAAAACACCTGTACATACGCTAATCTCTACCGCATCTTTCCTAAAACGGAATCTGCTGGTTGTTTCTTAACCAGCTCTTGCTTTCGCAAATCAAAACGATGGGGATTTGGTTGCCTATGCCAAACGTCCGTTCGCGTCTTCTTGTCCTGTTAGTGGCGCTTTCGCTGCTTCCTTTCTTTTCCAACCCAAACACGATCGCGCAGCACAGCGCTATCGATACTTACGCGATCACTAACGCTCGCATTTTCACAGTCTCCGGATCTGTGATCGAGCGCGGCACAGTGGTGGTCCGTAACGGTTTGATCGCTGCCGTTGGTGCAAACGTCAGTGCTCCGTCGGATGCTCGCGTCATCGACGGCGCCGGTTTGACTGTCTATCCCGGCCTGATCGATGCGTACACAAATCTTGCGCTTCCGGAAGCGTCTCCATCTCCATCGCCAGGTGGTGGTGGCGGCGGTGGCGGGTTCCTTCTTCAACAACAGCAAACACGACAGACGGGTGGACCAAATTCCACTCAGCCCGCCGGTTTGCAGCCGGAAGTGATGGTCGAGGATGTGATTCGTCCCGGCGGCTCGGAGATCGAAGCGTCGCGAGCTGTCGGCATCACGACTGCTTTGACCCTGCCTCGTTCGGGAATCTGGATGGGCCAGTCGGCATTGATCAATCTTTCCGGAGAGACACCGCAGCAGATGATCGTGAGATCGCCGGTGGCGATGCACGTCGGTTTCACGCCGCTGCGTGGCACGTATCCCGGATCGTTGATGGGAGTTTTTTCGACGTTGAGACAGATGATGCTCGACGCGCAACGCTATCGCGATTCGCTGCAAATCTATGAGCGCGCACCGCGTGGCACACGGCGGCCCGAAACTGATCGCTCGCTCGCGGCCCTGGTTCCGGTGGTCGATGGACGGATGCCGATCGTGATTCTGGCAAACAGCGAGCGGGAAATCAGTCGTGCTCTCGATCTTGCGAGCGAGTTCAAGCTCAAATTGATCGTTGCCGGAGGTCGTGAATCAGATCGAGTCGCCGGTCGTTTAGCGAAAGAAAAGGTGCCAGTGCTCCTCTCGCTAAATTTGCCACGACGCACGACGGCGGCGATTCCCGAAGCCGATCCGGAACCGATGCGCGTGCTTCGCGATCGCGTGGAAGCACAGGAAACTGCCGGCAAGCTCGCAAAGGCCGGTGTGCGTTTCGCGTTCCAGTCGGGTTCCTTGAACAACATCTCGGATTTGATGGGCAATGCGCAGCGAGTAATCGAGCACGGTCTGACGCAGGCAGATGCGTTACGGGCTTTCACGATCTGGCCGGCTGAGATTCTCGGCGTTGAGAATCAACTCGGTTCTGTCGAAACCGGAAAGATCGCAAACCTGACGGTGATCCGTGGCGATCTATTTGGCCGCGACAGCCGCGTCGCGCACGTCTTCATCGACGGGCGTCCGGTCGATCTGCGTGCACCTGCGAGCGGTGGGTTTGTTCGAAACAACTTAGCTGGAACGTGGTCAGTCAACGTCAACCTGGGCCAGGAGGATCGGACGATCACCTTGAGCTTGCAGGCGGAAGGGGAACGACTGACCGGATCGATCTCCGGCCCGTTGGGAGCTGGTGAGATCTCAAATGCCTCAGTTTCGAGCGGCGGTGAAGTGCGTTTCACCGCGGTACTGAATGTCGAGGGACAAACGAAAGAAGCGACATTTAGCGGTAGGTTCGCGAACAACCAGATCCGTGGCAACGTCACGATCCAGGGTTCGTCACCAGGAACATTCACTGCTACCAGATCGGGTCAACCAAACTGACCTTAATAGGGAGAACGATTGAACCACAAAGACACAAAGACACTAAACTGAATAAAAACTTTGTGTCTTTGTGTCTTAGTGGTTAATACCATTTCGGAGTAAACAATGAAACGACTCATCATCCTTTTCATCGTTACGATCGGTACTCTGACTGCGGTTCAGGCGCAACGACAAATTACCGAGACGCTCATCCGCAACGCGACGGTGCTGACTGTCACTCGCGGCACGTTAACAAACACCGACGTGCTGCTGCGCGACGGTAAGATTGCCGCGGTCGGGAAGAACCTGACAGCGCCGGCTAACGCACAGATCATCGACGGCACGGGCAAGTTTGTGATGCCCGGCATCATCGACTGCCACTCCCACTCGATGCTCGACACGATCAACGAAGGCACACTCGCCGTCACGTCGATGGTGCGAACCGAAGACGTGCTGAATCCGACTGACGCCGATCTTTATCGTGAGTTGGCGGGAGGCGTTACCACACTAAATCTTCTCCATGGTTCGGCCAATCCGATTGGCGGACTGAACACGGTGGTCAAGATCAAGTATGGACGTCCTGCGAGTGAGTTTCTTTTTCCGGGAGCGATGCCGGGGATCAAGTTCGCGCTTGGTGAGAACGTGAAGCGCTCCAGCTCGCCGAACCTGCCCGGCGCGACGCGTCGTTATCCAAACACGCGCATGGGCGTTGAGGAAGTTATTCGCGATGCTTTCACGCGCGCTCGTGATTACAAGCGAACGTGGGACGAGTATCGCGCTGCCGCCGGAAAGAACAAGGATCTCATTCCGCCGCGCCGCGATCTCCAACTAGAACCGCTCGTCGAGATCCTCGAAGGCAAACGCTACGTGCACGCGCACTGCTACATCGCGAGCGAGATCCTGATGCTGATCAACCTCGCCGACGAGTTTGGCTTCAAAATCAAAACGTTCCAGCACGTGCTCGAAGGTTACAAAGTCGCGAAAGAGATCGCCGCGCATGGCGCCGGCGCTTCGATCTTCGCCGACTCGTGGGCCTACAAAATCGAGGCTTACGACGCGATTCCCTACAACGCGGCGATCATGACGCGCGCGGGCGTCGTCGTGTCGATGAACTCCGACTCCGACGAGCGCGCTCGTCGCTTGAACATCGAAGCCGCGAAAGCAATGCACTGGGGTGAACTGACTGAGGAACAGGCGCTCAAACTCATCACCCTCAATCCCGCAATTCAACTCGGAATCCAGGATCGTGTCGGTTCGATCGAGGTCGGCAAAGACGCTGACATTGCGATTTGGAATGGACATCCGTTCAGCGTCTACTCGCGAGTCGATGCGACGTTCGTCGATGGAGTCGTGTTCTTCGATCGCGAAAAAGACATCGCGCGCCGTCCGGAACTTGCGAAAGAGCGCACCACGCTCGAGCAAGCCGACCCAAACCGACCCGCGACACAGGGACAGTCTCCGCGAACGCCCGGTCGTCGCCGTCCAAGTCACGAAGGTGGCGAGTTTGAAGAAGAAGAGGAGAGGCCGTAACAGATCATGAGAAGCATCGGTAAACTTGTAGTTGCACTGTTTGTTTTCGCCGGATCGATCGCCGCCCAGCAGATCGGGAATCCGACTACGCAACAGGGCGTAACCCCACCAAGGGGCACGTTTGCCATTCGCAATGCACGGATCGTGACGGTCACTGGTCCGGACATCGAAAACGGCACGGTCGTGATTCGCGATGGCAAGATCGAAGCTGTCGGTGCCAACGTGTCTGTTCCTGCCGGCGCGCAGACGATCGATGGGCGCGGTCTCTCGGTGTATCCCGGAATGATCGACGCGGGCACGAACATGGGCCTCGTTGAAGTCCCGCAAGGCGCCAACGGTACGGTTGATACGTCCGAAGTCGGTGAATTGAATCCGAATGCGAAGGCGATCACCGCGGTTAATCCGCACAGCGCTCACATTGCCGTGACTCGCGTGGAAGGAATCACAAACACGCTAAGCGCACCGACTGGCGGACTGATCTCTGGTCAGGCTTCGCTCATCAATCTGCTCGGCACGGCGCCAAAGGAGATGGCGGTCGTACCGCAGTTTGCGCTCGTGATCAACTACCCGCGCATCGGCGGCGGCGGTGGAGGTTTTGGAGGATTCCAACCGCCGGCGAATTTGTCAGAGACGCTCACCAACAACGAACGACAGTTGGACCAGATTCGGAAGATATTGCGCGACGCGGAAGCGTATGGCCGCGCGCGAGATGCGTACGCGAAAGACAAAACGTTGCCGCGTCCGGATCAGAATGTGGTGCTCGAGCCGCTCGTCCCTTACGTTCGTGGTGAACAGCCAGTGATCTTTCGTGCGGATCGTGAAGCTGAGATTCGTGGCGCGCTCAAGTTTGCGGAAGAGATGAAGTTGAAGCCGATCATTCTCGGCGGCAACGATGCCTGGAAAGTCGCCGGCTTATTAAAAGAGAAGAACGTGCCTGTAATATTGACCGGGATTTTTTCGTTACCAGGTCGTGAAGACGACGCCTACGACGTCCTCTATGAGCAGCCGGCGAAACTCCAGCAGGCGGGTGTGCGTTTCTGCATTTCCACCGGTGATGCCGGCGCGGAAGTAAGAAATCTCGCGCAGTACGCAGGCATGGCGGCGGCGTTTGGGCTTTCGAAGGCCGATGCGGTCAAGTCAGTTACGCTTTATCCCGCCCAAATCATGAATGTGGCCGACCGTCTGGGGTCGATCGAGACCGGAAAGATGGCGAATTTGGTCGTCACAGACGGCGATCTGCTCGAAATTCGCTCCCGCATAAGATATTTGTTCATAGATGGCCGTCCGGTGGTGTTATCCAGTAGACACACAGAATTGAATGACGCGTTCAAAAATCGGAAGTAAAACCATCCACAGATTACACAGATCTCCCGCTGTAATTCTGTGCAATCTGTGGATTAGTCTTTTCTAGGAGGTTATTCCCTTGCTTACCAGGACCCTTTTCGCCCTGATGCGTACCGCTGTGCTTATCGCCGGCACCCTGATCATCGCAACCACCGCTTTTTCGCAAACGAAGCTGTTGCGGTTTCCCGATATCCGAGGTGACCGGGTAGTTTTCACCTACGCCGGCGACCTTTGGACCGCGCCTTCCAGCGGTGGCTCCGCCTTGCGTCTGACTTCGCATCCGGGTGTCGAGCTGTTTGGGAAGTTCTCTCCTGATGGAAAGTGGGTTGCATTTACCGGACAGTACGACGGCGACGAACAGATTTACGTCGTGCCGACTTCGGGTGGTGAGCCACGGCAATTAACCTTCTATCCCGCGCGTGGACCGCTTCCTCCGCGTTGGGGTTGGGATAATCAGGTTTTTGGCTGGAGCAAAGACGGCAAGCGGATCTTCTTCCGCTCCCTGCGCGACTCCTGGTCGTTGCCGATCGCGCGTTTGTATTCGGTTTCAGTTGATGGTGGTCCAGCCACCGCGTTCCCGATGCCGACCGCCGGTTCCGGCGATCTGTCGCCGGCCAACGATGAGATCGTCTACTCGCCGCAATCGCGCGACTTCAGATCCGAAAAGCGATACGGCGGTGGTCAGGCGAATCAACTCTACGTCTTCAATCTGAAAACTAACGCTGCCAGGCGCATCACCGAAGGCCCGCGTGCGACGCGCGATGCGATGTGGCTTGGCGACACGATCTTCTTCAACTCCGATCGCGACGGTCATTTCAATCTCTACGCTTACAGCACTTCGAATGGAAAGACCACGCGCGTCACGACAAATGAATCGTGGGACGTACGGTGGCCCAGTTCAGACAACGAGAACCAGATCGTCTACGAACTGAACGGCGAACTCGTGGTTATGGACGCGAGGTCCAAAAAAAGCACTCCGATATCGATCAATGTTCCCGATGAAGGTAACGCACGACGCCCGAGTCGTGTTGCGGCGGGAAATCTGATCGAGTCAGTTAATTTGAGTCCAAAGGGCGAACGCGCGCTCTTCGCCGCACGTGGCGACATCTTCAGCGCGCCGATCGAAAAAGGTCCGACGCGAAACCTGACCGACTCATCCGGCGCTCATGACAAGTGGCCGAGCTGGTCGCCTGACGGCTCGCAGATCGCGTTCATTTCCGACAAGAGCGGCGAAGAGGAGTTGTATCTCATTCCGCAAGACGGTTCGAAGCCAGCCGAGCAGATCACCAATGGTGGCACTGCAATGCGCTTCGCACCGGAATGGGCGCCTGATGGAAAGCGAATCGCGTTCAGCGACAAAGACGGCAAGCTGTATGTGCTGACTTTGGCCGATCGCAAGACGGTCGAAGTTACCGACACTCCGCGCGGGCAAATTCGTGATTACACCTGGTCGCCGCGAGGGAACTTCCTCGCGTTTACGATGGTGAACCAGAACCTGTTTGCGTCGGTGTTTGTTTGGAGTGCGACTGATGGACAACTGCGCCGCGTCACTGATGATTATTTCAACGCCTACAATCCCGCGTGGGATCCGCAGGGGAACTATCTTTACTACCTTAGTGACCGGGAGTTTACGCCGCAACTTTCCAACATTGAATTCAACTACGCCACGAACCGTCCGACGTACATCTACGCGATGGCTCTGCGTAAAGACGTCAAACATCCGTTTCCTCCGGAGAGTGATGAAGTAACAGTTGCGAAATCGGAGGAGCCGAAGCCCGCTGGTCCACCGGCGGCAGAAAAGCCCGCCGATCCGCCGGCGCCCGCAACGCCACCAGCGGAAGCGAAACCGGAAGCTGCGCCGAAACCTCCGGCCACGATGACGATCGATTTCGATGACATTTCGCAACGCGTCGCGCGAGTACCCGTTGGTGCAGACAACTACGGTGGCCTTGCCGCGAAGACTGGGCACCTGATTTACGGTGTTGGCGGCGCGGGATATTACGGACGCCAGAGCGATCGAAATCCTTCTTTGCGTATTTACGCTTTAAAGGAGCGCAAGGAGACCACGCTCGTGGAAGACATCCGCGGCGCCGTTCTTTCTGACGATGGTTCGAAGCTGCTGGTCTCGCAAGGTCCTGGTTATAGCCTTTACGACGCCACGCCCGTGGGCGAAAGAACTCGAAAACAGGTCTCGACTGCTGGTCTGTATGTCGATCGAGTGCCGGTTGAAGAGTGGAATCAGATCTTCAACGAAGTTTGGCGTCGCTATCGCGATTGGTTCTACGTGTCGAACATGCACGGGTACGATTGGGTCGCGCTGCGCGAGCAATACAGACCGATGTTGAAGTATGTGGCGCATCGTTCGGATCTCAACTACGTCATCAGCGAGATGATTGCTGAACTCACCGTGCAGCATGCCTACATCGATGGCGGCGACTTTCAGACTCCGGCTCGTCCGCGTTCAGGGTTGCCCGGCGCTCGTTTCGAGTTAGACCAGCAGGCTGGCAGGTATCGCATCTCCAAGATCTTCGGCGGTGAGAATTCGGAAGACATTTATCGCTCGCCGCTGACGGAGGTGGGCGTTAATGTGGGTGTCGGAGATTACGTGCTCGCCATCGACGGCGAGGAGTTGAAAGCTACCGACGATCCGTACCGGCTGCTCAGAAACAAGGCTGATAATCCCGTTCAACTTACCGTCAACAAGACGCCGGCGATGCAGGGTTCGAGGACCGTGTCGTATCGTCCGATCACCGACGAACAGAACCTCATCTACATGGACTGGGTCGACGGCAATCGCGAGCGGGTCAGCAAAGCGACGAATGGTCGCGTCGGCTACCTGCACGTTCCCGACATGGGAGCGAATGGAATTCGTGAGTTCATCAAGTGGTACTACCCGCAGTTGCGCAAGGAAGCGTTGATCGTCGACGTGCGTGCAAACGGCGGCGGCAACGTTTCGCGCATGCTGATCGAACGGCTGCGGCGAAAGGTGCTGGCGCTCAACTATTCACGCACTAACGATGATGCGAACACGTATCCTGACGGCGTGTTCTTTGGACCAATGGTTGCACTGCTCGATGAAAACTCCGCGTCAGACGGCGACATCTTCCCGGCGATGTTTCGCGAAGCCGGCCTTGGGCCATTGATCGGAAAACGTTCGTGGGGCGGTGTGGTCGGTATTACCAATCGCGGCATGTTGATCGACGGCGGGGTCGTTAACGTTCCCGAGTCGGGGTTTGCCAGCAAGACCGGCGAATGGATCATCGAAGGCTACGGGGTCGATCCGGACATCGAGGTTGATAACGATCCGCAGTCAGTGATCAACGGCAAGGATCCGCAACTGGAGCGCGCGATAGGCGAAGTGATGACGAAGTTGAAACAACCTGTGAAGCTCCCGGGCAAGCCGGCGCCACCAGTGAAGACGATCAACAACCGGCATACTTCACGCGCTACGGAACAGGGCAACAACTGAGGCTTTAGCCCACAGAAGAGGCACATGGAGCGCAAACGTTTTGTGCTTCATGTGCCTTTTGTGTACTTGATCTTAGACCAGTCCCGCGAACAAATCGTCAACTGAAACTTCCCAGCCTTCAAGGACGCGCGACTTCGCGTTTTGCCCGGCTGAGTAAGTGCAGATTTCCCAAACGGGGAAGCCCGCGCGCTCCCTGGCGTGTCGCACCTCAACGGTCCCGGCCCACGGATCCACCAGCCATAACTCAAGCACACCGAGAGCGAGATAGGTGTCGGCCTTGGTTGTCTTGTCGTAGACGCGTGTGCTTCTCGAGAGATACTCGAAAACGATTTCGGCCGAGGTTCTTTTGTCGCCCATTTTCGCGCGCAGTTCTTTAGACACGTACATCATGTCAGGCTCGAGATAAGTAGAGCCTTCAGCGCGACGATAGATCGGCTCAGGTGGAAAATGAACGTCACCTTGAATGTCCTTTTTGATAACAAACTCCATTAACGCTCGGTTCATGCGAGCGGCGAAGTCCCCGTGAGGAGGGTTCGGTGCCGGAACCATAAAAAGATATCCCCCGATGAGGTTGTAGCGCGCGCGGTCTTCGCGTTCGGGCAACGCCCAAAATTCTTCGAGCGTGTAACGGCGCAACAACGGTGAGAAGTTGATCTGGGTGGGCGTTTCTAAGTCTTTTTCCAAGTCTAAGACTTGCATTACTTGCCTCCAATTTCCGGTCATAATAAACCACTCGCTATTTCACTAACAACTTGTCGTTCGGCAACATTGCCGCGGCGCCTTTGTGTTGCCAGCAACGCACTGGACCACGAACTCGTCGGGAGCATGGTGTGCCTTTTTTGGTCCGCGCGCCACAAGTGTACATCTGCTCGACAACGACGGGAGCTTGAGTTTGCGAGGACGTAGTTTGCGGTGACGTGGATGGCGTTGGTTGGCTAACCGTCCGCTCAATCACAAGCGGCGGCCTATCAGTCTCGCAGGCGCGCCCGATTAGTACCCCTGGAACTAAAAGCGTGCTGGTAAGCAGCGCCCGTTGCGCCCAATGCGTCTTACGGAAGCGCGCGGCGCAGTTGTCGCAGAACCTGCGGCTTGTCCATAAACGCCAGCGCAGGCGCACGATCTTGTCGCCACACTCGGAGCAGAAGTTTGGTCGATAAGTGGTGAGAAGCGACAAACTTGTGAGAGTCCTTTCGTATCTAACTGTCCGGATTATAAGTTATCTGTACCAGTATTCACCCATTTGGATCCGCATGCTCGCGCGTTTGAAAAAGTCATTACGCGAGGGCATACTTTCCAGACCGATTTACCATGAGACCCGTGAAATACCTCTATACCATTCTCTCCATTACGCTTTTTGCGATCCTGGCAGCCTTTCCGGCACAGGCTCAGGACCCTGATGAAGTCATTCGCACTGAGACGTCTCTGGTTCAATTGAACATCGGCGTGGTCGACAAACAGGGACGCGCGGTGACGACCTTGACCAGGAACGATTTCGCTGTTTACGAGGATGGCGTGAAACAGTCGATCCAGAGTTTTGAACCCGTCGATGCTCCGTTCAGTCTGGTCCTATTGCTCGACATGTCAGGCTCCACGATCAACTTTCGCCAGCAGCTGAAAATTGCGAGCCAGCGTTTTCTCGATGTGCTTACGCCCGAAGATCGCGTTGCGGTGATTCAGTTTGATAAGCAGGTAAAGTTGTTGAGCGGTTTTTCGCAGGATCGTTTAAAGACGGCCTATGCCATCGAGATCGCAAATGGCAAAGGCGACACCTACCTTTTTGAAGCGCTGAAGTACGCTCTTAAGGAGTTGGACAAAGAAGGCAAGCGGCGCAAGGCAATCGTGGTCCTTACGGATGGAGTGGACACGTTGATGCGCAACGCTGATCGTCCGCTGGTGTCAAAGGCGCAAACTGACGAGGAAGCGATCGCAGCCGTTAAGCCGGAAGCAAGTGACGATCTGAATCGAGTGCTGTCGGCGGCGGATCGACAGGGCGTGACTATCTTTCCGCTGGCCTTGCCTTCGGGCGATCCACGTAGGCTGGCGATGCCGACTCCGAGCCAGATTGGGATGTATTCCGCTGCACGGGCGCGAATGCAATCGCTTGCTGACCGTACCGGCGGACGTTTGAACGAGATCATCCGACTCGAGCACATGGCGCAGCTCTATCGCGAAGTGGCTGCAAGCTTACGAACGCTCTACACGGTCGCGTATCAGGCGAAAGGCGATCGTCCGCGGGGTAAGTGGCACGAAATCAAGGTCGAGGTCGCACATTCGGAGCTGACCGCGCGCACAAAACCGGGATATTACGCGCGTTAAGGGGTCCGCTTTACCAAATCGCTCACAACATTTACTATTACAGGCTCTGCACCCGTAGCTCAGTTGGATAGAGTACCTGACTACGAATCAGGGGGTCGCATGTTCGAATCATGCCGGGTGCACCAGTAGGATCAACGATTCGCGGCAGGCTGTACAGTCTGCCGCTTTTCTTTTGCGCCTTGCAGCATACTTTGCGCCTCGCAGCATGCATGGCCGGAGGAGTCTGGGAGATCTCAATATCATCAGCGGTTAGAGTATCAAAGGTGAGCAAATACTAAGTTTCCGGAAACTTGAGACAATGTGCCTTTTGAATTCTATCGCGTAGCTTTGGATCCAATTTCGCTTCATCGGCAAACTCGGGCCATCGTTCGACGACTTCAGTTACTTCTCTGACGATCTCCTCAGCGCGACCTCGTTTCATTGTTGCACTTTGCGCAGCAGCGCGAAAATCGGAGAGCGAAAAGCCATCACGTTTCCCATTCAAAGTCATCTGATGAGTTGCGGTCCAAGCACCAGAGGGATTGTAGCTGTAGGTCATGTCGAACGCTGGTGCGAGTGACCATTGGCCCTGTTTATCCATGAGGAAGGCAATATTCTTCACGTGGTCATCCTGATTACGCGCCACTATATTGAACACCATGCGACGAAACTGTTCTTCTATGGCACTCATCGGTAACTCTAACCGACGAATCGTAAGCAGTGCTTGTTCATAGGAATATGCACCAGCCTGGTTATAGTCGAAGTGCGCGAGTGCACCTAACGATTGCATGTGGAACTTCTCGCCATCGGGAAGTCGATCGAAGCGTCGAGTCATGAAGTGGCGACGGTTTTTCTCTTCGAATAGTTTGCACTCACTCATGATGATCCCGCAGGCCTTTGCCATCAGATAGTATGAGTACTCAATTACTCCAAATCCCTTTGGATCCTCGAGCTCTTTGTCTTTGTTTCCGGCAACTCCATCAAACTTAAGAATCCAATATTCGAAGCCCGGTCCAGCAGAAATTTGTCCTGAGCGAATTTCGTTTGTCTTCGGGTTCCACGCAATGACAGCTTTAGCCCGTGCACCTCCCGCGGAAGTTCCAACTCTAAGTATGTCCTTTAAGGCTTCAGCCTGATGTCCATCGCTAAAATTACCGCTAAACTCACCATGATGTGTCAGAACGTCGGATGCCAATTTGACCAGCGAATCAA
>JBIOVO010000147.1:0-19473 GCA_044867735.1 Pyrinomonadaceae bacterium
GGCTGGATTCCGGCGGCAGTCAATAGGGCGCGCCAAGTGATAACAGAACCAAGCGCGGTTGCGCCGGGTCAATCCTTCGCCTCAATGCAGAACCGAGCGCGGTCGCGCCGGGTCATCCTCTGGACACAGGATGCTAGAGATTGACCCGGCGCCATCGCGCTCGGTTCTGCTTTGAGGAGAGAGAACGACCCGGCGCTACCGCGCTCGGTTCCGTTATCACTCGGCTCGCCCTATTGACTGCCGCGAGAATCCAGCCGACAATTCGCACACGTCCGTCAGTCCATTCAAAAACCGAAAGAGGTGTCCCGCTGATGTTTATCCGCAAACGAACGCTATTGGTCTTTTGCCTCATAACGTCGTTCATTTTAGTCGGACTGCCCATGCCAACTTCCCACGCTGATACTTTTCGCCCCGTTGTTCGCGGTAAGCGTGGCGTCGTGGCCGGTGGACAGCCGTTGTCGGTTGAGGCGGGACTAAGGATTCTCCAGCGTGGCGGGAATGCGATTGACGCCGGCGTCGCAACGATACTCGCAGCGTCAGTGATTGAGTTTTCTCACTTCTCTTTCGGCGGCGAAGTCCCGATCCTGATCAAGTTGAAAGGTCAGAAGGTGGTGGTGATCGAAGGCATGGGCCAGGCGCCGATGAAGGCGACCCGTGAATTCTTCGTGAACCGCACCCAAAACGAGGCACACGCGCCGTCGCTCACGTCCGTCGGCCAAACAACCATGCCGGGCGCTCGTAAGGGCGGCTTGATACCGTCCACCGGACCATTATCCGCGACAGTTCCGGCAGTCCTTGATGCCTGCGTAACCGCACTCGATAAATACGGCACGAAAACACTCGCAGAGGTCATGGAACCCGCCATCCAACTTGCCGACGGCTTTCCGATCGACGAGTTGCGAGTGCAATACATCAAGACGAGATCGCCGATCTTCACTCAGTGGCCAGATGCGAAACGGGTGTTTCTTCCGAACGGCGAAGTGCCCAAAGTGGGCGACATTTTTGTCCAGGCCGATCTCGCGCGCACACTTCGTGAGATCGTTCGCGCCGAACGGTTAGGTTCAAAAGGCATGGGAAATAATCGTCGCGCTGGTTTGATGGCAGCTCGCGACTATTTCTATCGCGGCCCAATCGCGAAGCGAATCGGCGACTACATGCAGGCCAATGGCGGCTTGATCGCCGCCGGCGACTTCGCGCGCTTCGCCGCCAAGGTCGGTGAGCCAGTACAAACTGACTATCGTGGCTATCAAGTGTACAAGGCTGGGTTCTGGACTCAAGGTCCGGCGATGGTCGAAACACTAAACATGCTCGAGGGGTTTGACCTACAGAAGATGGGCCACAACTCTCCGGCCTACATTCACACGCTCGCCGAAGCGCTCAAGCTTGCGATGGCCGATCGCGATCGCTACTACGGCGATCCTGACTTCGTTAAGATTCCGATGGCCGAACTTCTATCAAAGGACTATGCAAAACTGCGCCGGCCTTTGATCGACGAGAGCCGTGCATCACTCGCACAACAACCGGGCGATCCTCTGAACATGAAAGCCGTCCTCGCGAGCGCAGTACAAACCATCGGACGTGCTTCTGCATTACCTGAGATCGAACGTGCTAACGACACCACGTGCGTGAACGTTGTCGATAAAGAGGGCAATCTTTTCAGTGCGACACCAAGCGGCGCATGGTTACCGGCGGTCGTTGCCGGCAATACGGGCGTGCTGATGGGCCAAAGGTTACAATCGTCGCTAACGGATCCGAACAGTCCAAACGTAGTGGCGCCGGGTAAGCGGCCGCGGATCACGTTGACTCCAACACTCGTGTTGAAGAACGGCGAACCGTTCATGGTGTTGAGCACACCCGGCGGCGACAATCAGGATCAGGCGCTGCTGCAAGTGCTGTTGAATGTGATTGAGTTTGGCATGAACCCTCAGGAAGCTGTCGAGGCGCCGCGTTTCGACACGCAACACTACGTCAGTTCTTTCGACGATCACGAGTTTCTTCCCGGTTCACTCAATATCGAGTCGCGAGTGAATCTGAAAACGATCCAGGAACTCTCAACCAAAGGGCACAAGGTCAAGGTCCAAAGCGAATGGGGCACGCTCTCGGCCCCGACGGTGATCATCTACGATGCGAAAAACGGCGTGTCGTCGGCGGGTGCGGATCCGCGACGCAGCCGTTACGCGGTCGCATGGTGATTAGGATCTCATCAGCAGTCTTCACCAACGAAGGAGCTCCCCAATGAAGAGATTCATCAAACGTGGATCTGTTTTGGCGTTGTTTGCAATGACACTCGTTCTTACAGTTCAAACAGGTGCATCCGCGCCGTCGCTTCCAAATCCGATACTCTATTTCATCGGTGCTGAGCCGGCCGTAGTCGCCGGCAAACAGATACTGCGCTACCGCTTCGAAGTCCACAACAGTTCGGAGTATCCGGCAGAGATGTTTGCCCCTGCGCCCGACTTACCGCCGTGCGGGCTAAATACCAAGTCGTCTCGAACGTGGGTTGATATTTACGATCAGCAAGGAAAACGACTGAATGCTTTTTGCGGTTTGGGGAGCCCGGCCGATCTCGGTAAAGTTTGGTTCGGGGCCGCCAGCGATGCTGTGCCGCCGAGTTGGGTCTATATCGAAATGGTCGATCGCAAGACCGGTACGAAGTACAAATCAAATCTGGCAGAAACTACGCTCTAATCACACTCAAAGGACAAAGGGAAACAACATGGGACTCGAAGAAGGTAAACGGTTCGTAGACTTCAACCTCAAAAACCAGGACGGCGAAACAGTCACGCTCGACGACTTCAAGGGCAAGTGGCTGGTCGTTTACGTCTATCCGAAAGACGACACGCCGGGTTGTACGATCCAGGGAAAGTCGTTCACTGCAAGTAAGCAGGATTTTGACGACGCGAATATAGCAGTCGTGGGTGTGAGTGAAGACGACGTCGCCTCACACAAGAGTTTCTGCAACAAGTTTGGGTTCACCATCGATCTGCTTGCCGATCCGAACCACGAGTTATTGCACGCGGCAGGCGTCGGGCAAAGCGAGTACAAAGGAACGATGTACTGGAACCGCACGAGCTTTGTCATCGACCCTGAAGGCAACTTGCGCAAGACGTACTTGAAAGTGAACCCGGAAGGTCACGAGCAGGTGTTGCTCAACGACATCAAAGCGATGCAGGGCAACTGATGCTGGCGTACGTTTTCTGGCATTGGCCGCAGGCGACGATCGATCGCGAGGCGTACGTTGAGCATTTGCTCGACTTTCACCGCACGCTTGCGGCGAACAAACCGGCCGGCTTTCGTGAGTCGATGGTCTATCGTATTCGTGGCGCGAGCTGGTTGAAGACGGATGGCGAAGCTTACGAGGAGTGGTACCTACTCGACGACTCGGGCGCGATGGATCGACTCAATGATGCTGCGGTGTCGGGAGCGTGTGAGGAACCGCACAATCGAGTCGCTGGTGAAGCTGAGGATGGCACTGGTGGGCTGTACCGGTTGCGAGCAGGAGAATTGGGAGAAGCGAAATTTGCGACGTGGTTGAGCAAACCGAGCGGGGTGTCTTACAAAGAGTTTTACGAGTCGCTGCAACCGCTCGCCGGTATCACTCTGTGGGGACGGCAGATGACGCTTGGTCCATCGACCGAGTTTTGTATCCACAGTTCTACGCCACTAAATCTTCCAGGACAAAGTATTTCCCTCGAAAAGATCTGGGACACAGATCTACGCGGATGAAAACACGGATCTGATCTGTGTTCATCCGCGTAAATCCGTGGTTAATTCAATGGTAAGGGGACAATGATCCGACGCTGCTTTGATCCTCTCTAGCGGCTCGCTAATCACCTCACACTTCACCAACCGCTCTCCAAACCGCTTCGGCACGAACAAGTAATCCAACCGCACGTGCGGATCCCACGTCGGGAACGTGTACCCCTTCTCCTCCGGATGCAGCATCCGGTACCCATCCGCGTATCCCGCATCAAGCACAAACTGAATCGTCTCACGCTGCAACTTCCGCCCACTGATCCAAATCAACGCACGGATCCACGCCGGCATCCGCCACACCTCCAGCACCTCTCCCGGCGCCAGCGTATTGAAATCCCCAACCAGCACGTGAAAGCCATCCTGATGGCGCTTGATCCCTTCGATGAGCGCACGGATCTCACGTCCTCTCCGGCGTTCGTCCCACTTCGAAAAACGCGCGCTCAGGTGCAACCCAAACACACGCGCGTCGGATCCGGCCGGAACGATCTCCAGAAACGAATGACGCGCGCCGGCCGGATAATGCCACTCGTGATACTCGACCTCCTGCCGGCTCAGATAACCGATCGAATGATTCCTGCGCGCCGCCCAAAATGGAAACTTCGTCTTCTCAGCGATGCGCTCGATCACCTCAGGGTGCGTGGCTTCCTGAAAGACGACGAGGTCAGGCGCAGCGGCAATGATCGTTTCCGCGAGTGCCTGTTCCCGGCCCAGTCCACCAAATCTGATGTTGTAACTGAGCAGTCGTAAGGTCACGCATTCTCACCAACTGGAACAACAACAAAGTACGGTTCACCAAACAACACATCGCGACCATACAAGACCAGGCTCGACGTCGCCTGAATATTCACCGGCCGTCCAATCAGTTTCTGCAACGACTCGCGCAATGGATTCAGACCGGGCGCGATATCCGGGTCCTTGTCGCCGAGCGGTTTTGTATGCAGCGCGGGAATGTAATACGCACTTGAATCCCACATCTCCATTACTTTGCTCCCGACCACCGTTACGTCAATGTCGCTGGACGATTGCCCCTGGGAATCGAAGGGTGTGCCGTCTTCGTGTCGTTTGTTCGTCACCACACTGCCGCGCAGAACGATTCCCGTCCCTTCAGGAAGTCCCTGCTGTAGTTTTCGATAAAAAGCGATGAACAGCTTCTCGTCGCCGCCGAACGCCAGCGTCACGATGCGCGAACGGACTTCCGCCTCGCTCATTTCATAAGCATCTTTAGTCATAAGTGTCCGAAAAGTTTCGAGCCGGGGGGCCGCTAACGGGAGATGTCTCTTACGACTTCATAAAACTCACGTGTGCCCTGGCGCACGTTCTTTACCGAGATTCGCTCGTTGTTGCCATGCACGCCTTCATCCTCTTCGGGGGTGGTGTAGATCGGCGCCCAACCGTAAGCGATTATCCCAAGCTGTCGAAAGAGCTGGCTTTCAGTATAACCGCTCAGCATCTTGGTTGTGACAATTGCGCCAGGATAACTTTCTTTCGTCTTGCGCGCGATGAGGGAAAAGAGTTCGGTGTTGATAGACGAACTGTTGGGTTGCTTGAAGCGATTGATGTTCTCGATCTTGATCGACGGATCGGCGATCACGGCCGTCAGTGCCTTGAGAAAATCTTCCGGCGCCTCGCCGGGCAAAAGGCGCACGTCGAGATTGCACGTTGCCGTGTTGGGAATAACGTTCGTCTGTTTGCTGCCGCTCAACATCGTCAACGAAATCGTGTTGCGCACCAAAAAATTGTAATCGCGCTGGCTGGTAAGCCACTTCGCGAATGCAGGATCCTTTAGCGACTCGGCGATATTTGCAAACTGCGAACGCAGCGGTTCCGGGTGCAACGGTGCAATGTCTTTGAAGAACTGTTCGACAGCAGGCAGGAGTTTTACCGGCGTCTCCCAATCGAGTATGCGGTTCATCGCGCGTACCAGACGGTTGGAAGCCGAATCGGCGACCGGCCGCGAACCGTGACCCGGCAGCCCGGTTGCGGTGAGGCGCAACCAGAACGGCGCCTTCTCGGCGACGTCGACGCCTACAATCTTTACTGAACCGGCGTCGAGGAGGTTGTCACCACCTTCAGTCAGCAGGTATTCGGCGTTGTTGAAGAGACTTGCCTTGTTCGCGATCATCCAGATCGAGCCTTCGTCGTCAACCTCTTCGTCCGCCGTTGCCAGAAAGATCACGTCGCGAGACAACGGCGGTCCTTCTCGCTTGAGCAGGATCATCGTCATCAGGTGAAGCAAGCCTTCGCCTTTCATGTCGAGCGCACCGCGTCCCCAGATCGAGTCGTTCTTAATCACGCCGGCGAATGGATCGACTTCCCACGCGGAAGGTTCAGCGGTAACGACGTCGCTGTGGCTCAACAGTATGATCGGACGCTTCGAACCATTGCCCTTGAGACGCGCGATGATGTTTGCGCGGCCCGGTTTGTACTCAAAGATCTCGTTCTCAATGCCGTGCTGATCGAAGATCTTCTTGAGGAATTTAGCCGCTTCGATTTCATTTCCGGGCGGATTCGACGTATTGACTCTCAGATACTGCTGCATCAAGTCGACCGCCATGTCCTGATAACGCGGCCAATCGATGCGACTCGTGTCCTGCGCCTGGACCAATCCCGCGGCCAACACCACCGCACTCAGAATCAGGCCCTTAACAATTGCGTTGAATAATTTGGGCGCCGAAGCTGTCATGATTCCCATTTTGTGTTTCGTGTGCTCTTTGCGGCGAAAAGTTTTTGCTGGCATAAGCGCGGCGCGCATTCTAACATGGGCGCGAATGCAACTCTCCTCCTGGCTGCTCATGTTCTGCACCGCGTTCGCAGCGGGCGCAATCAATTCCATTGCCGGAGGAGGTACCTTACTGACGTTCCCAGTGCTCATCTGGCTCGGACTCGATCCCAAGGTCGCCAACGGGACCAGCACGGTTGCGCTCTGGCCCGGACTCTTCGGCGGGCTATTTGGTTACCGGCGCGAACTCGCCAACAGTTCGACTATTCTGGTCCGTCTCGGCCTCACGAGCGTTATCGGGGGCGCGCTCGGTGCGTGGCTCTTGATCTGGACACCGTCACCGGTTTTCGCCTCGCTCGTTCCCTTCCTCATTCTCTTCGCGACGATCCTCTTCATGTCTCATGGCGAGCTGAACAAACGTCTGAAACTCGGCTCGATCGATGACAAGCCTTTGAGTCGATGGTGGACCGGCGCGATCATCTTTCAGTTTTTCTCCGCGATGTATGGCGGCTATTTCGGCGCCGGAAACGGCATTCTGATGCTGGCAGCGTTGGGACTGCTCGGTCTCAACGATCTCAACCGCGCCAACGGAATCAAAAACTTTCTCGGCATTTGCATCAATAGCGTCGCGGTGGTGAGTTTCGCACTTGCTGGACTCGTGGTCTGGCAGGACGCGTTGGTGATGGCGTGCGGTGCCGTCTTGGGAGGTTATGCCGGAGCGAGCATGGCGGTGCGCATTGGTCAGCGGTGGGTACGGCGAGGCGTAGTGCTGATCGGGTTTGCAATCTTCGTTGTGATGATCTGGAAGCTGAATAACTAGTCTGAATGTCCAATAAGCTGCCGCGGGAGTTTTATCTACGTCCAAACGTCCTCATCGTCGCCAGAGATCTGCTCGGCAAGCTTCTGGTTGTGCCTGGTCCAAACGGCGAACGTGTTTCGGGCAAGATTGTCGAGGTTGAGGCGTATCGTGGTCCTGAGGACAGGGCGTCGCACGCGTATGGCGGGCGGCGGACGAACCGGACAGAGACGATGTATAAGGCGGGTGGCGTGGCGTATGTGTACTTTGTTTACGGGATGTATTTTCAGTTCAACGTGGTGAGTGGGGTTGAAGATACGCCGCACGCGATCCTCGTTCGGGCGCTCGAGCCGGTTGATGGGATCGAGATTATGCGAGCGCGGCGGCATGCGCACCGCGATCACAATCTGACGAGCGGGCCGGGAAAGCTCTGCATCGCGATGGGGATCGATCGCGACTTGAACGGCGCCGATCTCCTGGGCGATCGAGTTTGGATCGAAGAGTACGAGAAGCTTTCGCCGCGTCGCATCGCTCGTGGACCAAGAATCGGGATCGATTATGCCGAACAGTGGATCGACAAGCCATGGAGGTTTTGGGTTAGAGGCAATCGCTACGTCAGTAGAACCAAGACAATTTCTACCACAAAGACACCAAGACACTAATTTTTTTTACTCTCTTAGTGTCTTTGTGTCTTGGTGGTTAACTCTCACGGCGCCACGAGCGGTCCAAACTTCATCGGCTCCGCAACAATCTTCGTCACCGTCACCGGCTGCCCTCGCAGAAACTCCATCATCCCATCCTTAATCTTCGGCGACGACAGGAACAACGGATCACTATGCACAGCGCCTTCGATGATCATGTGCGTGCTGTTCGTGAATCCCTTCCGGTACTCCTCCGCATTGCTCACCGGCGTCCGCGCATCGAGCGTGCCGCTGATGAACAGCACCGGAATATCCGACTTCAGCGGCGAACGAAATTCATCACCGAGATCAGTCGCTTTCCACACCTCACAAACGCCGGGAAACGGAAAGTTCGAAATATCTTCCAGCAAGGCGCCCTTGGCTTCCTTCTCGATCAACTCGCGGCGCGCGGCAGTCTGCCCGGAAGCGCAGTCCATCATGTAAGACATCGCCGATCCGATTCCGCGTCGCGACTCGTTCAACCAAACCTGTGCAGCATTCGTGAAGTCGCCTTTGGACGCACGATAAAAGAACGCGGGAAATCTCGCCGTCACAGTCGTGCCGATGTTGGAGGCGACGATGTACTGCAACACAAACTTGTTCACGATGACTTTCACCTTCTGCTTCGTACGCGGATCGGTAATCTCCACCGTCTCAGGTTGTGCATCCAGACGATCGAAAACAGATTTCATCAGCCCGAGAAGATCTGGAATGTCCTTCCCAACCTCCGGATCCGCTTTGACCACCGCAGCCAGATCTTCGAGATGCTTTTGTATGTTACTCGGGAG
The DNA here is from genome assembly GCA_044867735.1 of Pyrinomonadaceae bacterium. Taxonomy (GTDB): domain Bacteria; phylum Acidobacteriota; class Blastocatellia; order Pyrinomonadales; family Pyrinomonadaceae; genus PSRF01. Next base: position 8,740 of record JBIOVO010000147.1, read on the forward strand.
TTTGTACGTGTGGTCCGGTCCTTCGGTGCCGGCAAGGATCACGCGATGAATACTCTTTGGATGGCGGCGCATCGTCGCGAAGGCGAGATGAGTGCCGTAACTGATGGTCCACAAACTGATTTGCCTTGCACCGAGCGCCTTTCTCAGATCTTCGAGATCGTCGGCGCTTTCGTTGGAGTTGTAAGCATTGAGATCGACTCGTTGCAGATCGCGCCAGTAGAAAACACAGTTACTTGCGTTAACGTTCAGTTCTTTGAGGACCGCTTCGCGCGAGGGAACGACGTCGAGCGGTATCGCCAGCCGTTCGTAACAACCGAGGTTGGGTTTGGAATGACCAGTGCCACGTTGATCGAATGCGATCACGTCGGCGATTTCTCGCAACGCCATGAACAACTGAAAGCGCGCCGTGGTGGCGGCGCCCGTGCCCGAGCCACCCGGTCCACCGGCGAGGTAGACGATCGGGGGGCCGGGATTCTTCGCGGTACTCTTGAAACGCACAAACGCGAGCTCGATCAGGTTGCTATCTGGGTTGGAGCGGTTTTCCGGGACGAAGAAGGTTCCGAATTCGGAGTCTACTTTCTCGCCTTTGTCGTTCTCGAAGGTGTGAGGCTTGAGTTTGAGAACGCCTGGTTTCGGTTGGGCGTTGAGCGTAACAGTGGACAAAACCAGCAAGATGATCAACAGGACACACTTGGAGATAGACATATGAGATGCCTCCAATGACGACGAGTGATGTGAATTCGACTAAAGAAGAATTACTCGCGCAAAGACGCAAAGGCGCAAAGTTCAGACCTCCGGCAGCCGCGGGTCATGACTTTGCGCCCTTTGCGTCTTTGCGCGAGTAATTCTTGTTGAGCATTTTTACCCTTCAATTTCTTCAATCGCCCACCGCGCCTTCGCGCTGACCTCAGCATCGTTCAATGCCTGCTTGAGCGATGGAAGCGCGGCTTCACTCCTGATCTCCCCAAGCGCCTCGGCTGCGCCGCGCCGCACTTCAACCCGCGCATCAGCCAGCAAGACGCTACACAGCGCCGTCACCGCGCGCGGATCTTTCATTTCGGCCAGCGCCCACACCACCACTTTTCTCACGCTCCAGTTATCGTCCGACAGCGTGCCGACCAGTTGATCAAGTGCACGTGAGTCACAAAGTTCTCCCAGCGAACGCGCCGCCGCCATGCGCACCCACTCATCAGGATCTCGCAACAGCGAAATGAGTTGCGGCACGGCGCCCGCCCTTTGTCCCGGAAACATGCCGGTCAACTCACCGATGGCCCACGCAGCATTGCGACGCACGGTCGGATTCGAGCTGCCGAGCTGGTTCATTAGAGGAACGAATGACGGTGTGCCGAACGACGCCAGAGCGATGGCCGCTTCCTCACCCGGCGAGGGATGTTTGAATGTTACCAGGGCCGGACTCCACCGCCCCGTCTCCCAACACATGATCAGTTCAGTTTTGGTGTCGTCGCCGAGCATGGCGATCAATGACGGAATCGCCTCGCGATCCCCACTCTTCCCACTGTTGCAAGCAGACATTGCTCGCGCTTGCGCCGCTGCATCGATTTGCGGTTCAGTTGACGATGCAGTGATTTGCGGCGCAGCAGTTCCTGGTTGTGACGGCGTGGCATCGACCACGATAGGATGCTGCGCCAGTTGAAGACTCGCGATCTGCACCGGTTCAATCATGTGAGCGCGTACAGCGGTTTGTAACTCGAAAGAAAATCGCGACAGCGATAACGCCGCTCCGCCGACGATCAAAAGCGCGACTAACGTCAGTACTCTCGCTGGTCCTGGGCCGATGCGTCTCTTGTTTTTCATGAGTCTCAGGATCCTTTCTTCCAAAATCCTGCCGTCGAAAATACTCAGAATGAATGCCTGACTTGAATACTGTCGTGTGACGTCTGCCGCCCACAGCAGTGAGCGCGCGTAAACTCGCGGCTCGAGCACGTCTTTGGTTACGAGCTCGTCGCAAGCCAGTTCGCGCGCGCGGTCGATCCGTCGCTTGAGCCAAAACGTGAGCGGATGAACTGAGACCGGCAGCAGTAGCAACTCACAAAAAAGGTTGCTTAAATAATCTCGCCGCTTCACGTGGGCCATCTCATGTCCGATGACTGAGAGGAGCTTGTTCTCATCGGCGCCAGTCAAAAAGGCCTCTGGCATGACGATCAAAGGCCGCAGTGCGCCGAGCGTGTACGGAACGCGCGCCTCCTTTGAACGCGTCACGCGCACGTTGCGAATGCCGAGCAGGCGCCCGCAACGCTCGGCCACGATCTCCACTTCAGGCGAGAGTTCATGGAGAGATGCTGAATGGCGCAGCCGTTCTTTCCGGCGCCAAAAACGCACGAGTCGAATTCCGCGGCCGGTAATCAACAGAACGTAGGCGAGAGTAAAGAAGAGTGCGGTGTTTGGCGTCGTGCTAATTTCCTGGCGGCGCCGGGTAACCAGGTCAAACTGCGGTTCCTCGACAAGGGCACTCTCTGAAATAACCTGGGCAACTTGAGGGATGCTCGAAACCTGCGGAGTAGGCGCAGCAGTCTGAAAACTCGGAAGCGATTCAGGAACCAGACCACTGGCAGTCAAAACCGGCACAACGAAACAAGCAGCGAGCGCAAAGAACAAGAGCGTGTGACGAAATCTAGCCGGACTATTCTTCAACAACAACGAGCCGAGCGCAGCCACCGCAGTAATCGCGACGATCTGCCAGGCAGCATTCAGAACGAAATTCAGGATGAACTCACTAATCCTTGCCATCGCGCTCTTCCTTCTCGATCAATTCCCTCAAGCTGGCCAGCCTCTCCGGCGTCAGATGTTTCTCCTGAAGCAGGTTCATCACCAGTCCTTCTGCCGAACCGCCAAACATCCGATCGATAAACTCGCGCACGGCGTGCCCGGTAAATTTCGAACGACTGACGGCGGGCTTGTAAATGTATGCTTTGTCTTTGAGTGTCCGGTGCACCTTCTTCTTGCGGTGCAGGACGGTGAGCATCGTTTGCACGGTGGTGTAGGCCAGCTCTCGCTTCAACTCTCGTTGCACAATCTGCACGGTGGCAGGCCCCGTCTCCCAGAGCACCTGCATGATCTCCAGTTCGAGCGGCGTCGTCTGTTCACTTTTTCGGCGTGGCATCGCGGAGCAGGCTACTAAAACTTTAGTTCGGTGTCAACTAAAGTTTTAGTAGAAGAATTTTTAACCACAAAGGCACAAAGACACTAAGTTGAACTTAATCAGCTTAGTGTCTTTGTGGTTAAAAATTCTCCTCAATCGGATCCGTACCGGATCTCCATGTGCCGAATACGGTATGACGCGAGGACCAGGACGAGGGTCGTTACGCCCAGCATACTCGGAATCGCGATCCACGCCGGCGTTGGCTCCGCCACCACTGCAAACGGTCCTTCCGAAACCGGCACTGGCACGAGTGAGTTGAGGTAGTGAACGACGCTAACCTTTTTCAAAAGTGGAGGCAGGAGAAAGTTAAGCCACTCCCAGCCATAAAGCACGAGCGCCGGAATGATCGGATTGCGAACAAAGAGTCCGACAACGAGGAAGAACGCACCATAGCCAAGGCAGGCGAGGATCGTAATGCCCGCATAGGTGAGCAGTTGTGTAAATCCTCTACCTTCGGTAAAGAACCGCATGCTCTGCGAGTAGTAGTGAGGGAAATACATCAGGAGCATCGCGATGACGGTCGTCCCGGTGAAGAGAATCATCGAGGTCGCAAGACCGGACACATACTTGCCCACTACGAGGACCTCTCTTCTCACGGCGCTCAGGAAGTAGTAGTGCAAACTGCGATCTACCAACTCCCCGCGAAACAGGTTCATGAATATCCACGCCGAGCCAAAGAAGACGACCGTCCGCAAAATAAAACCGTTGTAAAGCACCGAGTAGGTCACGCTGATCTCATTAAAGTCCCTCCAGGGACCAGCCGGCGGACGTATGATCGCCAGAATCGTGAGCGGGAAAAGGGGCAATACGGCGATCAGGTAGATCAGAATCGAACGGCGACTAAGAAAATTCTTCTCGATCTCCATCCGAAAGATCGCGCTAATCTGGCGCAGCCAAAGGCTCCAGTGCGACGGCGTACTCTCGGACTTGGCGCGAACTGCTTCAATCGCAGAACTCATCTCACATAAACTCCTATGCACTACCGCCCGACGTGCCTATCAGATATTGATAGACCGCGCTCATATCATCATCAACCGGCGCTACCGATTCCACATTCACTTCGCCCTCGGCAACCACGCGATTCAACAACAGGTAGAAGCGATCGGCATCGCGGGTCTTCACAAACAACCCACCGCGATCTTCATGCAGCCTGGCTTCCACCACGTGGTTGTGCCCAAACACGTACGCGGCGAGTTTTCCCGGCTGATCGCACCTGATAAGGATTTGCATCGGGTGCTCTTCCATCTCATCGCGCACGCCGTGAATGTTTCCCTCGGCAACGATGTAACCGTTGTTCAAAAGCACCACACGGTCAGACATCATGTCGACTTCGTGAAGGATGTGCGACGAGATGATCAGGTGCAGACCTTCGGCAGCGAGCTTGCGGAAGAGCGCAATCGTTTCCGCACGAACCATCGGATCGAGACCATTGAGAGGTTCATCGAGAATCAGCACTGACGGCTGATGCGCGATCGACTGCGCCAGTCGAATACGCTGCCGCATTCCTTTACTGTACGCCGCGACTTTGCGGTCCGCGGCTTCAACGAGATTCACCCGCTCGAGTGCAATCTGGCTCAGCTCGTTGGCGCGCTTGCCCTGATAGCCATGGACCAGCAGGAACGAGTTTAGAAACTCACGTCCCGTCACACCCCGCGGAAACGAATCAAACTGCGTACAGTAGCCAACCTTGCGAAACAAGAGTTCGGGGTTGTCGGTCGGAATTCCGAGGAGCGAGATGGAACCACGCGTCGGACGCAACAGGCCCGTCATCAAGTTCATCACAGTCGACTTCCCTGCTCCGTTTGGTCCCACGAGACTTGTGATTCCGGGCGCGATCTGAAGATTGACGCGATTCACGCCGAGTATCTCGCCGTAAAACTTGGAGACGTTGTCGAAGATGATCAGTTGATCCGGTGAGCTCATCTCACGACCTCATAAGCCTTGACCTTCCAGTGCAACAGGGCCAGGCAGATAGCGCAAATCACAAACAGCGCCGCCCACGAGCACCAAAGCGGCGGCTCATACACGGGCAGCTCTTTGATCAGATCGCCGTTGAAGTCTCTGATATTGACTACCTCGTAGAGCGGATCGAAGATTCCGAAAAGACCTTCAGTGACACTTTTCATCAAAGCCCCAATACTAATGAGACTTCCCCAGCGTGTGTGAAGAACTTCATTGAAGAACTCCCCAAGGCCGGAGGGAATTAGCAGGAGCCCCAGCATCGCGCCACTTGCAATCACGCGCCACTTTACCAACGCCGAGATCGTCTGTGACAACAACGCGAGTAAGACTATCCACACTAACCCGCTGATCACTATCGCGTAAGCAAGAAAAAGATTTGCTTTGAACCAGGCAAACCCCTGTAGATACGACTGAAACAAGAACATGAGCAGTTGCGGCACCCAGGTAACTGCTGACAAGAGGATCAGGATCACCGACATCTTGCCGATCACATACTCCGTGCGTGAAAACGGACGGCAAAGATAGAGCGGCAGAGCGTTGTTGCGCAGATCGCGAGCAACCATCGGTGGTCCAATCAACAAAGCAAGAATGAACGCGAACCCTCCCTGGATACTGACGAACGTGGCAAAGAACGAGCCGTCGATAGGGATTAGTTCTTTGACATTCGCTTCCATGATCGCCAGCGCAGTGAAGTTGTGATGCAGGTAGATCAGAATGGCTTCGACCAAAAGCGGTATGAAGCAGACCACGAAGAATGCTGTGAATAGTTTGGAATTGAAGATACCTCGATACGCGTGTCGCGGAATAATCAGAAACCGGCTCCACTCGGGCGTCAGTTTCCCGGCGTAGCGTTTGTAAGTCTGCTCATAAACCGCCATGGCCGTTCTCCATTGCCTTAAGGAAAATGTCTTCGAGTGAATCGCGCTTATAACTCAAGCGGCGTATCTGCATCTGTTCTTGCGCAGCCAGTTGGTAAAGGTCGCGAACTTCAACGCCGTCCTGAAGCACTACTTTCATTCGGTTACCACCGGAGAGTGCGTACTCGCAGCCGAGTTTGCTTAGTGCCTGAACAAATTTTTCCTGGTCACCACGGGTTTCGAGCATCAGGAACTTGCGATTCGATTTGCGTTCTTCTTCGAGATTGCAATACACGGCGATCTGGCCGTCGCGCAATATCAGAATCTCGTCACAACACTCCTCGACGTCGAGCAGCAGGTGTGACGAAAGCACGATGTTAGCCTGACCACTGTCGCGAATCTCGCGTATCAACTTGATCATGCGCAGGCGCGCTGGTGGATCGAGTCCATTGGTCGGCTCGTCCAGAAAGATCAACTTTGGACCATGCACGATCGCCTGCGCGAGTTTGGCGAGCTGCTTCATTCCGAGCGAATACGTTTCCAGCCGGCGATAACGCGCTTCACCGAGGCCAACGTAGAAAAGCGCTTCATGCGCGCGTTCGAGTGCCGCTTCCGGAGGCAATCCTGAAAGTTCACCCATTAAGCGAACGAAGTGGACCGCACTCATCTTCGCGATGAACGAATCGCGCTCAGGCATGTAGCCGATCAGCGATTTGATCTTCCTGGCGTCGTGAGTGATGTCGTTTCCGAAGATCTGCGCTGTGCCGCTCGATGGTTCGTGAAATCCGAGCAGGGTATGAATCAACGTGGTCTTGCCGGCGCCGTTCGGACCCAACAGTCCGACGGCCTTGCCGCGCAGATCGCCGCGCAGGTTCTTTAGTATCGGCCGGCGGCCGAAAGTAACGCTGAGACCATGAAGGTCGATCACCGGCGGCTCAGTGTAAGCCGTTTGAGCTTTGATCGGTTCGGTCTGAACCGAAGCGGGGAGTGCCATACTCTCTTCTTATAGCGCTGCGTCCTGATAATTCCAAATGAATCCGAGTCCGAAGACCGTACCCATCATGAGAAATGCGACAATGCATGCTAACGCTTCTGAGGGCGCTAAAGTTCTGCCGATCGCAAGAATCTCGATCAGGAACACAGGTATGTTGAGTACAACAGCGGAGGCGAGTGGAAAAAGGAGTGCTGGTCTGCAACCACCCATGCGTTGGCGCAGCCACGAAAGGGTAGGAGCATAGGCTAACGAGAACAACAACGCTGCCATGATCAGTGTTGTGACTGTAATGCTAAGACCCTGTCCATCGATCACGAAGAACTTAGACAGGATCAGCATCAGTCCCACCGACCACGACACGAGTGAGATTGAGACGAGCTTCATTTCTTACACCAAAACCATCCACAGATTACACAGATAAAATTTTTGATCTGCGTAATCTGTGGATTATGAAGTTCCGCAATCGCGGTATTACTTCTTACCGCGCATCCCTCGTTCGATGATGCTCTGCATCTCGAGGGAGCTTGGCATACCCAGGATCGTTGCTGGTCCTAAACCAAACGGCCCACCTTCAGTGTTGGCTGCGAAAGTGATGCTGTCGCCTTGCGCATAAGCATACGCAAGCGTCGCCGGCATCTCTGACGTGATTGCTTTCACTGCTTCCTGTGGTCCGCTCGGCAGGTTCTTCGCCGTGTTGGCCAACCCGGCCGGAACAAGGCCGCCGATGTTGTGATAGAAGATCGCCGAGAAGTTTGCATTGCCGTCCGCCGGTAAACCCGCTGTGAACTTGGCCGAGCGCAGCAACGAGAGGCCGCTTTCCTGCGATCTCAGCGCTCTCTCAACCATCGCTTTGGTTGGTCCAACAATCAGGTAACCATTGGCGTACGTGTAGTTCACTTCCAGTAAACCGAAATCTGTCGATTTCAGCGTGTAATACTTGCGACCGCCCAGCTCAGCCTGTTGCCAGGCCAATCCGCCTTTACCAAAGTAAGCGGCCTGCTTATTGACCTCACCAACAACACGCTCGAGCGTTTGCTGGAGATGAGCCGGATCGTTGACCTCAAACACCAGTTTCCACGACGGTGTCGGAAAGATCGGGCCATCGACTGCGAACGCAAACTCACCACCGAGCGGCGCTGCAATATCGTTACGGATATTCAGGCCGTGCTCCGTTTGCAGTTTGTCGAGGTTCTTGCGCAACTCGGGCGACACGGTTTCGAGCACGCCGAGCAGATCGTCGACCATTGAAGACGGATCCTTGACTACGAATCCGGCGACAACATTCGCGTCCGGCGAAATGTATTCGAGCGAGCCCATCGGTCCGGGAGCAGCGAGCCAAGACGGAATACCACGTTGCGCGTCGCTGAACGAGACTGAAGCCTGCGTGTGCGTCTTTCCATTGTTGTCTTTCTGATCCAACACGAAATACTTCACACTCAAGATGCCCAACTTGTTCAAAGCAGCTTCGTTCTTCTCACCATCCGGGCCCTTGGTGCGCTCCGCCCTGGTTTGCGCGACAACTCTTTCCAGATTAGCTGCGACTACCAAACCGGCGCCTTCCTCATAAACCTGTGCGATGCGAGTGCGGAAAGGAGTTGAAGTAAAACTGCTCAGACCACCATTCGCCTTTGCAATCGCGAGTTCCTGAAGTTGTTCCAACTTAGGACTGGCCGCAAACAGGTTGTCCTGAATCCAAATGTAAAGCTTCTCTTTCTTGTCAGCCGACTGAACCAAAGCCGCGGCGCTCGACGGGTTCTCTATAAAAGCGATCTCTGGTTGACCTTTCTTATCCGAGTACTTCGCAATCTGCTGTTCGAGGAACTCACGGAACCCTCCAGAGTTCTTCAGATCAGCGAGAACGAGTGGTTCGGTTGGTTCACCGCGGTTGTCGATCGAAACTGAAACTGCGAGCTCGTCGCCGAGGTAGGAACCAAACTGGCGAATGGTCTCGACCACCTGGTCCATGTTCTGCGATCGGCCCGACTGCTCTTTCTCCCACCAATCGCGCAACGCCGCGTTCTGACTCATCCGTTCCTGGATGATGCGATGCGATTCAGCAATCGAATTCGCAAAGTTCGGAAGGGCAGCGTAGACGACGGTGTTTTCCGGCATCAGATCCAGCAGGTGCGTTGAATGACGAACGCCCGGCTGCGAGACTGCATTCAATTCGTTCTTGAGCGTCGCCAGGCCGTTCAACACCGCCGCGTACTGGCTTGCGTTGCGGCTCCACGAGACTTCATCCTTCACCGGAATCATCGCGATTGCCGGATTCGTGGTGGCCTGGTCGCCGGGACGAAGCACACGATCGCTGCCGGCGTGATTGAGGTTTACTTCACCTTCAATCACCGAGACTCTCGAACCCTTGGTGCCGTTGTTAACTGAGAAGATCGTTCCAGTCACAGACACAAGCGAATCGCGACTCTCGACAAACAGCTTTCCATCTTTCTGCTTCGCTGCTTCGACAACGATGCTGCCGCGGTCGAGGTGAATGGTCGTGCCCTGAGTAGTCTTGCTGAGCGATAGTTCAGAGCGCTCTCTCATTTCGATCAGCGTGCCATCACCCAAACGAACAACGGCGCGACCGTCTTTCGCGGTCCGCACTTTCTCACCCTGTTGCAGCTTCGCTCCGACGGCGACTGACGCAGTCTGCGTGTCGGCCACTTGAAACACCTGACCTTCAGCAGCCTGAACAGTTGCTTCGAAATTGCTGGGCCAGAACTTGTTCACAAACGGAACTGCCAGCAGTCCAAAACCGATCACCAAAGCAGCGGCGATGCCCCAGCGCATGACGACTGGTTGCAGCGAGTAACGCGGCTTGGCGACAACGGGCCTGATCGTGCCGGCACGTCGGGAACGTGCTTCGTTCATTGCCTTGCGACAGGGAATGCACTCGTGTGTGTGGTCCACCAACAACAGCGACCGCGCGTCTGAGAGTTTCCCGGCAAGATAAGCAGGAATCAGTGATTGAAAATCCTTACAGCCTTCAATCCGATCGACTGCTGGCAACTGGAATTCAGTTTCACCAGCGGCAGCGGAGACACGCGCCCAAACACGGTCTGCCGCCGCCGAAAGTGCTGCCGGATCTGTTTTTTCGTTTCGGATCTCGGCAGTAACTCTGTCGAGGATCTGATCTTCGTTATTCCTTTTCATGATGTTTCTCCAGATAGTGCCCAATCTCTTTTCTCAGTTTCGTTCGTGCGCGGTGGAGGACAACGCCGACCACGAGCGGTGAAGTTTTCATAAATGCTGCGATTTCCTTGTTGTCAAACCCCTCGTAATAACGCAAAACAAACATTTCACCGGCGGTTTTGCCAAGCCTTGCGACTGCCTTGCGCACGAGCGTTTGCAGTTCGCGATCGGCATGAACCGCTTCGGGACTCCGGAAACTTCCCGCAATCGAATCGGCGTCCGCGTCGTCGAGGCCTACGGATCGCGCTCTGGTGCGGCTACGGAGCAGGTCGAGCGAAGCGTTGATGGCTGCACGCGAGAGATAAGCCTCGGGATTTTGTGACCAGTCGTAGTCGTCCTGGCCTTTAACAAGCCTCAGAAAGACGGTCTGGAGCACGTCTTCGGCGTCCGCTGCGCTGCCCGTAATGCGTTGTGCGGTCCGAAAAACTCGGCCGTGATGGGCCTGGAAGAGGTTCTCCAGTTCGCTGGCGGGTTGATTTGTCACTAATCGCAAGGGTTTTAGTGCTGCCTGCACGGTGTTCTCCTTCGTCTACAACCTGATAGACGAAGGTTTGCGGGCATTATTAACAGCC
>JBIOVO010000148.1:0-16786 GCA_044867735.1 Pyrinomonadaceae bacterium
AAGAAAGATGGGGCGGCCACGGAGGGCCACCCCTACAATCATCCAAGCGCAATCCCAAGAGTGATGCTGAAAGTTATCAATGTCGTGGGCGCGCGCCCAAACTTCATGAAGGTGGCGCCTATCGTCGCCGCGATGAAGCAGCGTCCTGCCAGGTTCCTGCCGCTCGTGGTACACACCGGACAGCATTACGACGCATCGATGTCTGATTCGTTCTTTCGCGACCTCGAGCTTCCTCAGCCTGATACACATCTCGGCGTCGGCTCGGCTTCGCACGCCGCGCAGACCGCCGCAGTGATGGAACGTTTCGAGCCAGTCGTGCTCGATGAGAAGCCTGACTGGGTGCTCGTCGTCGGTGACGTCAATTCAACGATCGCGTGTGCGTTGGTTTGCGTGAAGCTGGGAGTGAAGGTGGCCCATGTGGAAGCCGGTTTGCGGAGCCGCGATCGTTCGATGCCGGAAGAGATCAATCGACTCTTAACCGATCAAATCGCCGATCTTCTTTTTACACCCTCGCACGATGCCGATGAGAATCTGCTTGCCGAAGGTATTCCGCGCGAACGGATTCGGTTTGTCGGGAACGTGATGATCGACTCTCTGCAACATAATCTCGAGCGCGCTCGCAAGTTGAAGACTCAAGAATCGTTCGGATTAAGCGGCGCCAGGTACGCATTACTGACGTTGCATCGTCCCTCGAATGTCGATCTGCGCGGTTCGTTCGAACCAATCCTCGATGCGCTCGAAGTGATCGCGTCGAAGTTGCCGATCGTCTTTCCCGTCCACCCACGAACCAGAAAAACCATTGCCGAACTCGGATTGAGCGATCGCGTTGAAGCGATCAAAGATCTGCGCACTGTCGATCCGCTCGGCTATCTCGACTTTCTCAATCTTTCGAGCGGCGCGAGTTTAGTCCTGACGGACTCCGGCGGCATTCAGGAAGAGACGACTGCGCTCGGGATTCCTTGTCTGACGTTACGCGAGAACACGGAGCGCCCGATCACCGTCGAACTCGGGACCAACGTCATCGTTGGCACCGACACAACGAGGATCATCGCCGCAGCCTCCGCCGCCCTCAATGGTTCAGCAAAGAAACCTACTCAACAACCACCACTTTGGGATGGCCGCACTTCCGAGCGCATTCTTGACGCGCTCGAAGAATTCGATCGCTCCTGATGGCTGTTCTCAGAAAAATCAAACGCGCAGTTCGTGGTGATGTGAAGTTAACGACTCTCATGCGTGAGGTGCTGTGGCGAGGTGTGGTTTCGCTGCGGCAATCGCGGGAGCGGGCCATGGTTGCTAAGAACCGCAGCAAGGCCGCGTGGCGATCTGAGCCTTACTTGCAAATGAGTCCGAAAGAATTGCAAGACTTTCCCAACGGTCGGGATCCGTTCTTAACCGGTTTTCAACACAGAGCAAATTCGGCTCTCCATCAAGAACTCTTTCCTGCTGAAACAAAACAGTTGCTCGCCGCTGCCGATCGCGTCGTTGACGATCACTGCTGGCCGTTGCTTGGATTTGGTGATACGTCTTTTGGCAAAGAAATCCAGTGGACCCGCGATCTCCTCTCCAGCTACGTGTGGCCACTCGACTATCACCGCGACCTCAAGCTCGTGCGTCGAGATGGTTCAGACGTTCGTGTGCTGTGGGAGTTGAACCGGCTTGGACACTTCATCACGCTCGCCCGTGCATATGCCCTAACAAACGATGAACGCTACAGCGCAGAATTTTTCTCGCAACTCAAAAGCTGGGACGAACAAAATCCTTACGGTCGCGGTCCTAACTGGACGTGCGCAATGGAAGTCGCCCTGCGCGCGATGAACTTGCTGGGCGCGTTTGAAGTCTTCCAACACGCACCACACTTTGATGCCGCACTATTGCACCGCCTAATAAGGATGTTCGACGAACACGGCAGCTACATCGATTGCAATCTTGAGTTCTCATATTTAGCTACCAGCAACCACTATCTTTCAGATATCGCAGGTTTGGTTTGGCTGGGAACCATGTGCGATAGCGATTTGCTACTTGCCGACGACTGGTACCAATTCGGTGCAACCGAATTGTCGCGAGAGCTGGATAAGCAGGTGCTGGCGGACGGATCCGACTTTGAATCGTCGACTGGATATCACCGCTTTGTCGCGGAGCTCTTTCTCTACACATTCTTTTTGTGCGAGCTTAACTACGAACCACAAACAAAGGCGGAATGGGACAAGCTGCACAAAATGTTCATCTACATGCGCTGCTATCTCAGGCCTGACGGGTTTGCGCCTTTGATCGGCGACACGGACAGTGGCCAGGTTTTTCCTATTCGGCGCCGCCGCGCCGACGATCATGGCTATCTCCTGGCATTGGCTGCGGTTCTCTTCCAGGACCCGGGATTGAAGCTTGAACATCAGGAGCCGCCGGAAGAGTTGTTCTGGATACTCGGTGAAGAAGCGGTGAAGATGTTTGGTGAGATGACCGCGTCAAACAAGTATGCTGTTTCGACAGCGTTTCGCGACGCAGGCATTTACATCATGCGCCAGGGGGATCTCTACCTTTGTTTCAATGCTAGTGATGCGGGATTAAATGGCCGAGGGTCGCATGGGCACAATGATGCGTTGAGTATTGAAGTCTCAGCTAACGGGCACGCGTTCATCGTCGATCCAGGAACCTATGTTTACTCTGCGGATCTCGATAAACGACACGCGTTTCGATCAACTGCTTACCATTCCACAGTGCGGATCGACGGTGAAGAGCAGAATACGACTGATCGTGATACGCCTTTTGTGATTGGAAATGAAGCCAGGCCGCGCGTGATTGAGTGGCAGACAAATGAGAATTCTGACAAGGTGGTCGCGGAACACTACGGCTACACGCGTTTGCCACAGCCCGTTACGCATCGCCGGACGGTCATTTTTGAGAAACGTGAGCGATCGTGGTTGATTGAGGATGAGTTTGCCGGTGAAGGCGAGCATCTGTGCGAACTGAGGTTTCATTTTGCGCCCGGGGTTGAAGTGCGGGTTCATGATAATTCGATTGAAGCGCGGGCCGGTGATGCGAGTCTGACTGTGACTTCCGAAGGTGCGCCTGTGCTTGAGAGTCAGCCTGTTTCAAGGGACTATGGCGAGATGAGTGACGCGGTTTCGGTGTGTTGGGCAACACGGATGAAACGGATCAGGACACGGATTCAGGCCTAAAGATATGTGTGGTATTTGCGGAGTTTGGGAGTATGGCGCGAGTGAAGGATCCGTTGAGCCTTCGCTGATCGCGCGCATGCGCGATGAGATGACTCATCGAGGCCCGGACGACGCAGGAGATCTTACATTCGACGACCGCCGCGGTGGGTTCGGCTTTCGCCGGCTTTCGATTATTGACCTGTCCGAGGCTGGTCATCAGCCAATGCACGGTTGCGACGAACGCACCTGGCTGGTCTTCAACGGCGAGATCTACAACCACGCGCTGTTGCGCGCGGACCTCGAGCAGCGCGGACACAAGTACGCTTCACGCACTGACTCCGAAACCATCCTTCATCTCTACGAAGAACGCGGTCTCGACTTCATTCACGAGATCGAAGGCGACTACGGCATCGCGCTCTGGGACGCCAACCGAGAACAGCTCGTGCTCGCGCGCGATCGCATCGGTGTTAAGCCGCTCTACTTCTACCACCAAGACGGACGCTTCATTTTTGCATCTGAGATCAAGGCGATACTCCAGCATCCGGCGGTGACGCCCGACATCGACGAACAGGCGCTCTACCACTATCTGACTTTCCTGACGACGCCTGCGCCAACGACGCTCTTCCGCGACATTCACAAGCTACCGGCCGGTCACATGCTGACGCTCAAACGCGACGGCACTCTAAACGTGCAACGGTACTGGGACGCGCTTCCTCCGGACCAAACAATCGCGCACGACGAACAGGAACAACGCGCTGAGATTCTGCGACTGCTGCGCGACTCGATTCGCAAGCGAATGATGTCCGACGTGCCTTTTGGAGTTTTTCTCTCAGGCGGCGTCGATTCGTCCGCGAATGTCGCGTTGATGTCGGAACAAATGTCGCGTCCGGTTGAGACGTTCACAGTCGGGTTCAGCGACGCCGAGTATCTCAACGAACTCGAACAGGCGCGCAGGATCGCACGGCAGTTTGGGACCAACCATCACGAAGTGATCATCTCTGAAAAGGAGATGCACGAGTTTCTGCCGCAAATGGTGTTTCACCAGGATGAGCCGATCGCGGATCCGGTTTGCGTGCCGCTTTACTACGTTTCAAAACTCGCGCGTGACTCGGGAACGATCGTGGTCCAGGTTGGTGAGGGCTCGGATGAGATCTTCAGTGGTTATGAAAACTACGTCAGGCACCTGCGGATCTACGAAAACTTCTGGCGCCACGCTGAAACATTGCCGCTTGTCTTACGGCGCGCGATATCAAACATTTCACGCCCGGCCCTGGAAGCGACGGGCAGGAAGCGCGCGGCGATCGAATTGATTCGACGGCTAGGCGCGGACGAGCCGTTGTTCTGGGGCGGCGTGGTTGTTTACGACGAGACGTTCAAGCCGCGTGTGCTTTCCGCGCAGATGCGCGAACGTTTGAATGGTCTGACTTCTTTGCGCGTGGTGGAGTCGTATCTGAAACAGATCGAGCAGGAGCGGCCGAGTTCGGACTTTCTGGCGCGCATGACGTATCTCGAGTTGAAGTTGCGTTTGCCGGAGTTGTTGTTGATGCGAGTGGATAAGATCACGATGGCCACGAGCGTTGAGGCGCGCGTGCCGTTTCTGGATCATCATCTTGTTGAGTATGCGCTTGCGTTGCCACGGGCGGCGAAGGTTGAAGGAGTGAGCGGGAAGCACATTCTCAAACGGTCGCTCGAAGAGATCCTGCCGCGGGATTTGCTCTACGAGCGTAAGCGCGGGTTTGGAGCGCCGGTGCGTGAGTGGTTCAGGGAAGGCTTGGGTGGGTGGTTTGATGAACACTTGATGAATTCGCCGATGCGCAAGCGTCAGTTGTTGGATTATGACTTTGTGAGCCGGATGTTGCAGGAGCATCGACGGAAGACGAAGGATTGGGGATTTCATTTGTGGGCGCTGCTGAATTTGAGTTTGTGGTATGAGAGGTGGATTGATAGGTAAGTGAGGCTTCCCCCGCAAAGGCGCAAAGAAAAACCGCAAAGGAAAACCTGCGGCTGCCCGGAGGGTCCTATCTTTGCGTTTTCCTTTGCGCCTTTGCGTTTTTGCGAGCAAATCTGTTTAGACCACATGAACTTTTCCTCCCAAGTTGCTTTCACATTCGCGACGCGCGTGTTGATGATCGTCAACAGCGTCGTCGCGGGCATCATCGTCGCCCGCTGGCTCGGCGCCAAGGGCGTTGGCGAACTCGCCGTCATCAACGTTGCCGTCACCACGATCGTCCAGCTCGGCAGCTTCGGTCTTCCGTCTTCAAACACTTACTTTATCGCGCAGGATCAGGAACGATTCCGCTCCGCAGCGATTAACTCACTCATCGTCGCCCTCGGCATCGGGTCGATCCTGGCCATCGCACTGACGGTCGCTGCTTATGGGCGCCCCGCCTGGTTCGGCAATGTGTCGCCGGAATTGATTCGCATCGCAGCGATCTCGATCCCGTTTCAACTGATCGTGCTGATCGGACTGAACATCCTGCTCGCTGTTGGCAAGGTGAAGGAGTTCAACCTCCTCGACCTCATCGGGCAGTCGTTCGTGCTGATCAATGCTTTTTTCGCCGTCATCCTTCTGCATCGTGGACTCGAAACGCTCGTGACGCTGAACACTGCCGCCAGCATCGCAGTGAGTCTGGTAGTCGTGTTGTTGCTCGTACTTTCCGCGCGCAGTCTCGCGCGTTCGCGATGGCGGGCGGACATGGCGCTACTGCGCCGCATGATCAGTTATGGACTGAAGTTTCACATCTCGATCCTTGCCGGCGCGATCATGCTTCGCGCTGATCTGCTCGTCGTCAATCACTTTCGTGGTCCGGAAGAAGCCGGTGTCTACAGCGTCGCTTCACAATTCGGACTGTTGCTGATGTTGCTGCCCGGCGTAATCGCAACCTTGCTGTTCCCGCGCGTTACGGCCGAGCAGGACGCGCGCGGCGAAACCACTTGTATGGTGACACGCTACACCACCCTCATCATGTTGTTCTGCTGCCTCGCGGCGGTGCCGTTTAGTTTGCTCCTGCCTTTCATCTACGGTGCGGCATTTACCGATGCGACCTGGCTGCTGTTGATTCTTCTACCTGGCGTTTACCTGATGGGACTGGAGTCAGTGCTGGTCCAGCACTTCAATGCGCTGGGACTGCCGCGCGCGATTCCCGTTTACTGGATCGTCACGCTGGTTTTGAATCTCATCCTTGTGTTCACGCTCGTTCCGCGCCTCGGCGCGCAGGGCGCTGCCATCGCCTCGACGATCAGTTACGCCACGATCTTCGCCCTCGTCGCGCTTCACTTTCACACCAGCACGGGCCGATCATTCGCAGAAGTGTTTGTGTTCGGGAGTGCGCGCGGATGAAAGTCGTGCTACTCGCATTGAGCGGGGATCTATCTCGCTGGCGCGACAAGCTGGTCCAACTTTATCCGGAATGCTCGATTGAACTCATCTCACGGGCCGAGTTCGAAACAGGCAGTCACTTGAAACGACTCAAGTCCCTGCGCGCGCTGCGTCCAGACGTCCTCGCCATCGCCACCGAACGCCTGCCGTGGCAACGAGGTCAGAATCTCTTCTTGATCTTTGGCGCGCTCGCGGGCGCGCGCGAAGTGCTGCTGCTCGATGCACATGGAGGTGAACTTCGCCGGTCTCGTGCAAACGTGCTGCTCGGTGCGCCGACGAGGCTCGGTAAAGAAACGTTGACCGGCGCCAGCGACGTTGCGCAGTCGCGTCGAGAATTGCTCCGGCTCGAACAGGAAATCTTACAATCGCGTGGCCGGTCTGCGAGCGCCATTCCGCACCGGTCTCACCCGCTCGTTGTTTACCTTCGGGCGACGCCCGGACCGGGCACACAAGCGGGTGGCGCGGCAAGTCACATCAAGGGAGTTGTCGAAGCACTTGAATCGCTCGGCGCCAGGGTTGAAGTCATCAGCAACGATATGATTGCCGGCCTCGACCATACAGAAGATCGTTTTACGATCATTCCACCGCAACCGGGCGGCGGCTCCAGGGCGCTCTTCGATATTCACAACAACCTCGTCTTTACACGCGGAGCAGTGCCCCTGATTGAAGGTGCGCAACCGGATTTCATCTATCAACGTTATGCGCGTTTTAGTTGGGCCGGCGTCGTGGCGTCGTTGCGCACGAGGCGTCCGCTGTTCCTCGAGTACAACGGTTCGGAGGTTTGGGTCGGACGCAATTGGGACCGCGTTGGCAGCCTCGACCTGCTGGAGCGATACGAGCGATTGAACCTCGACGCTGCGGCGCGTATTTTTGTGGTCTCAGACGTTGAGCGCCGGAACCTCGAAGCCCGCGGAGTTGCTGGCGAGAGGATCATTGTCAATCCGAATGGCGTCGACGTGCAGCTCTTTCGTCCGAGCGTTGGCGGCGCGGCGGCGCGAAAGGATCTCGGAATAAGCGGAGACGAAGTAGTAGCGGGCTTTGTCGGAACGTTTGGGCCGTGGCACGGAGTCGAGAAACTCGCCGCTGCGATCAAAACTATTCCGCCGAGTATTCCCGTTCGGTTCGTACTGGTGGGCAGCGGCAGTTTGCACGCCGAAGTTGAAAAGCAACTCGAAGCAGAAACGCGCGAGCGCCGCGTGATCTTCACAGGCGCGGTGGCGCATGATCGAGTGCCGGCGTTGCTGGACGCTTGCGACATACTCGTAGCGCCGCACGTTCCGCTCGCCGATGGCAGTGATTTCTTTGGTTCGCCGACGAAGATTTTTGAGTACATGGCGATGGGAAAGGCGATCGTTGCGAGTCGCCTGGGCCAGATTGGAGAAGTGCTGGTCGATCAGGAAACGGCTTTGCTGGTTGAGCCTGGAAATGTCGCGGAGTTGACTGCGGCCATCATGAAGGCGATCGAGTCGGATTCGTTGCGGACACAGCTCGGCGCGAAGGCGCGCGAAGTGGCTGAACGAGATCACACGTGGCAGCACAACGCTCAGCGCGTGCTCGATGCTTACGAATCCTGGAAGAAAGAACAGTGAGCACTCTCGCTGAAGAAAAACTTCGCGCACGCGAGCAATGGAGTCAGGATCCGTGCGGCGCCGAATACAATCGCGAACATGAACTCGGCACGCGCGAGTTCTTCGACGCGGTGGAGCGGCATCGTTACTCGGAGTATGCGCCGTGGATGCCGCGGTTGATGGAATTTGAAAATTTTCGCGGGGCGCGGCTGCTCGAAATCGGCTGCGGCATGGGCACTGACCTGTTGCAGTTCTCGCGTGGCGGCGCACGCTGCATCGGGATCGATCTAACGCCGCGTTCGATCGAGATCACGCGGCATCGTTTTAAGGTCTACGGCGCGGACGGCAGTTTCATGATCTCGGATGGAGAGCATTTGCCTTTTGCAGATACGAGTTTTGATGTGGTCTATTCGAATGGTGTGTTGCACCACACGCCGGATACGGCGGGAGCCGTGCGCGAAGTGCACCGTGTGCTGCGTTCGGGTGGTGCGGCGAAGGTTATGCTTTACCATCGCCACTCATTGAACTACTGGGTTGAGATCATTTTGCGTCGCGGGTTGCTGGGAGCTGAGTTTCTGCGTGGACGTTCGGCGGAAGAGATCATGAGCCGCGTGATTGAATTCAGCGACCATGAAGCGCGGCCGCTGGTGAAGGTTTACAGTAGACGTGAGGCGCGGGCGCTGTTCGAGGAGTTCAAGGACGTGAGGGTTGAAGTGGAGCAGTTAACGCGCGCTGAGTTGAGGTTCTTATCGCGGCTTGTTTCGGATTCAATGTTCGAGCGATTACGAAGATCAATTGGCTGGAACGTCATCGTGACGGCGATCAAATGAAAGAAATTTCTCGCGCCTTTGCGCGAGAAATCCTTCTTTGAGAATCAATAGAAAACAACTTGCCATTCTGTTCGCGCTGTTTGTGCTCGCGGTGAGCGTGCGTGTACTAACCCTGCGATTCATGCGCGCGCACCTCGATGATCCGTCCTGGTTTCAAGTCGGGTCGTACGCGAAGTTCGATCGCCAGGCGCGCGACATTCTCGACGGACGTCAGGGACTCTTTTGGATCGACGATGCCACGCGGACAGATCTGGCCCAGTACCCACCAGCTTTTCCCGCACTCGTTGCATTGGTCTACCGGCTCTCAGGTGAACGTTCCGCTTACTCAGTTCAGATCGTTTTATGGTTCGTGGATCTGATTCTTTCTTTTCTGCTGATCGCCGGCCTTGCCTATTCCGCGTTCGGTTGGCGCGCGGCCATCACGAGTGGCCTTCTCGTTGCACTCTCCGCGTTGTTTGCGATGTATGCGGCGTATCCCTCGGCTGATGTTCCAGCGACGTGGTTTGTGCTCGGTGGCGTATGGCTGTTGTTGCTCGCGTGGCAACGCCAAAATGTCCGGCTGGCGCTCGGGGCCGGATTGCTGCTCGGCGTGGCTTGCTGGTTTCGTGTGAATCCGCTCTACCTTTGCGTAGGTTGGGCCATCGCTTTGCTGGTGCTCGTGCGAGCCGGTTGGCATTTACGACTGAAGTTTGGCGCGGCGGCACTGGCTGGAACTCTGGTCGTGATTGCGCCGATCGTGATACGCAACTATCTTGTCTTTCCTGACTTCACTCCGACCGGCGGAACGATCGGCGTCAACCTGTGGGAAGGACTCGGCGAAACAGAGCTCGGCCGCCAGAACGGTTTTCAGTTTGGTGACAACAAGTTGATCGAGGTCGAGCGAACTCGATACGGTTGGCCCGCCGACATGAAGATAGATCTGCAATGGCCCGACGGGATTCGGCGCGATAGCGAGCGTACGCGCGAGTCGCTTGGGTTTATCAGGCAGCATCCAATCTGGTACGCCGGCGTGATGCTGGGCCGGATGTGGGGCATGCTCAAGGTTGCAGGCGATCCAGTGCCCTACTGCGGCCTCAGTGGCATCAACGTGACGAGCGGAAAATGTTTGCCGCCACACTGGCAGGGAGGTTTACTCGCTTTCGGCGTTAATGCGTTGGGAATGATCCAGAGCGTAACGAGATATTTGTTTCTGCCGCTTGCGGCGCTGGGGATCTACGTCGCGGCGCGAAAGGATTTGAGGTTAACTTGTTTGCTGTTGGTGACTGTACTTTACTATCTCGTTCCGGGCACCGCAGGGCACACGGAGATTCGTTATGTGCTGCCGATGCATGGAATTTTGATCGTCTTTGCTGGAGCAGGGTTCGATAAGGTTTTCTCACGCAAAGTCGCAAAGGCGCGAAGTTCGGACCTGCGGCTGCCCGGAGGGTCATGACTTTGCGTCTTTGCGCCTTTGCGTGAGAATTTCTTCTTTTATGAAAAGCATCGCCACTCCACTACCACGAGAGATGATGGAGCACACGTATCCGATCCTCTTTCGCGTGGAGCAGACGCATTGGTGGCACATTGGCAGGCGCAAAATCCTGGCCGGCTTTGTCGATGAGATTTGCCGGCAAGTTACTGATCGGCGTCCGCGGATTCTCGATGTTGGGTGTGGTACCGGCGCGAATCTCTTGATGCTTTCGAAGTATGGCGAAGCTGAAGGCGTCGATGTCTCCGAAGATGCGCTCGCGTTCTGTCGCGAACGTGGGCTCGACAAAGTTCGTCTCGGTGCGGCCGAAGAACTACCCTACGAAGACAACAGCTTTGACCTGGTCACTGCGTTCGACGTCGTCGAACACATGGACGACGATCTCGCCGGCTTAAGCGAGATGCAGCGTGTGTTGCGTCCTGGTGGCAGAGTGCTGTTGTTTGTGCCGACGTTCATGTTCTTGTGGGGGTTGCAGGACGAAGTTAGTAATCACCGGCGACGTTATCGTTTACCGGAACTGCGGCGCGTACTGGAGCAGGCGGGTTTTGAAGTCGAACGTACTACTTACGCCAACATCACGTTCTTCGCTCCGATCCTCTTTGTGAGAAAACTGATGCAATGGACCGGGATGCGAGCCGCGAGCGAGAACAACATCAACGTGTCTGCGTTGAATGGAGTGTTGGGCGGCTTGTTCGGCGCCGAGGGTGCGATCCTCCGTTACCTCAACCTTCCGTTTGGTGTCTCCGGACTCTGTGTTGCCAGGAAACCTAAATAAGGATTTCTCGCGCAAAGGCGCAAAGACGCAAAGTTCTGACCTTCGGCTGCCCGCAGGGTCAGAACTTTGCGCCTTTGCGCCTTTGCGCGAGACGGTATTCTGCACGAACAGAGGTTGCATGGAGAATTTTAAATTGCGAAACTAACGGAACGCTCCTCCATGCTGCGCAATCGATCGATAATCTGTTTTGGCGGCGAAGACTGGTGGTACCACCACCCGCACTCCAAAGCCCACCTCATGCGGAAGTTTGCGCGCGCGGGCAACAAGGTGATCTTCGTTAATTCGATCTCGATGGGCCTGCCCGGCCTGGCCCACAAAGACTTGCTGCCGCGCATAAAGCGCAAGCTCGGAAGTTACTCAAAGCTCGCTCGCCAAACCGATGAAGGTATCACCGTTGTTTCTCCGGCGAGTTTGCCGTTTTTCGGCAGCGCCGCTGCGCGCAAGCTGAATCGCCATCTGCTCGGCGCTCAGATTAAGCGCCTCGCGCGGCGTCGTGGGCTGGGTAGCCCAATACTCTGGATCGCGATTCCGACCGCCGCCGAAATGGTTGGTGCTTTCGACGAAGCCGCGGTGGTCTATCAAGTGTCGGACAAGTATGATGCGAACACGATGGATCACGCCACCGATCCCGCATTGATTCGCAGGCTTCACGAACGCGCCATCGCCGCTGCCGACATCGTCTTCTATTCAGGCCGCAAACTCTTTAACGAAGCCACCCAGGGAACAGAAAAGTCGTACTTGCTCGAACAGGGCGTGGACTATGATCACTGGCGGCGAGTTGGTGAGGAAGAGCTGAGCGTCGCGAGCGAGATTGCGAAGATTCCGAGGCCACGTCTCGGGTACTTCGGCGCGATTGAACCATGGCTCGTCGATCAGGAACTGATCAAACGCGCTTCGCGCGAGCGTCCGGAGTGGCAGTGGGTGTTCATCGGTAATAAATCGCGGGGGCTCGAGATCGAAGAGTTACCAAACGTGCACTTCCTGCCGCCCGTTCCCTACGCGGAACTGCCGTCTTACGCCGCTGGATTCGACGTTTGCGTGTTGCCGTGGGAAACTGAGCAGTCTTTTACGAGTTATGGTTCGGCCATCAAGGTGCGTGAGTATCTCGCCACCGGCAAGCCGGTGGTGATTTCGCCTTTGCCGGAGTACGAACCGATGCGCGACGTGCTGCGGATCGCGCGCACGCGAGATGATTTCATGCGGTTGGTTGAAGAGGCGCTGCACGATAACGATCCCGCGGCGGCGGCTGGGCGTCAGGCCGCGGTTGCGCCGGGCACTTGGGACGCGCGCGCTGAGTGGGTTAGTGGGTTGATTGAGAAGGTTTTGATTGGGAAAGAACTCAGTAAGTAGGTTTTTGGCCTTGGGACTTCGGCCTTTGACCGGCGAAGACCAAGACCGAAGATCAAAGACCATATGAAACAAGTTCTTCAAAACCGCAAAACCGGCCGCCCGTTTGTCGGCGAGGTGCCCGTGCCGGCGTTGCAGAAAGGTCGGGTGCTGGTTCGCACGGTTGCGTCGTTGATCAGCGCGGGCACTGAGCGAGCGGCGGTGGAGTTGGTCAGCAAGGGGCTGGTCCAGGAGGCAAGACAACGACCGGATCTCGTGAAGGCGGTGGTGGCGAAGGTCAAGAGTGAAGGGTTACTGAACACGTTCGCATCCGTGCGCGACAAGATGGCTGCATCGCAGGCGTTGGGTTACAGTGCTGCGGGAATCGTCGCAGCGGTGGCGGAGGATGTTGCGGAGTTTCAGATCGGCGATCGAGTTGCGTGTGCGGGCGTCGGCTTTGCGTCACACGCGGAAGTGTTGTCCGTACCGAAGAATTTGTGTGTTCATTTGCCTGAGGGCGTGAGCTTTGAATCGGGCGCCTACGGCACGCTCGGAGCCATCGCTTTGCAAGGTGTTCGACTGGCGGAGCCCACGTTGGGCGAGTCGGTGGTCGTCATCGGACTCGGCCTGGTCGGACAACTCACGGTCCAACTACTCAAGGCGAATGGCTGTCGCGTGTTTGGCTTGGATCTGGACGAGACGCGAGTTTCTCTGGCGCTGGAGTTGGGGGCCGACAAGGCCGGCATCTCGAATGAGACAGCCGCAAAAGAGATCGAGACGTGGACGCGTGGTCACGGCGCCGATGCAGTTCTGATCACTGCCGCGACTGACTCCAACCAGCCCGTCGAGTTGGCCGCACGCGTCTCACGTTTGAAAGGCCGTGTGATTGTCGTCGGCATGACGGGCATGGACATTCCTCGCCAGCCGTTCTTCAGCCGTGAGTTGAAGCTCGTCATTTCTATGTCGTATGGGCCAGGACGTTACGATCCCGGTTACGAGGAGAGAGGTCACGATTATCCGCTGCCTTACGTGCGTTGGACCGAGAACCGAAATATCGAGAGCTTTCTTCAACTCGTCGGTGACAAGCGCGTCAACGTCGATCGCTTAACCACCCACCGGTTTCCGATCGCAGGAGCAGATCGTGCTTATCAACTCATCTCCGGCGACGTTCAGGAACCATATCTCGGCGTCGTTCTCAACTACGATCCGGAAGCAGAGGTGGCGCGCAAGGTATCGTTAGGCGCCGCGCAACCGGCGCGTAAGTCTGAGAAGTCAATCGTCCTGGGTGTGATCGGCGCGGGTGGTTACGTGCCGGCGATGCTGCTGCCGCACTTCAAAGCCGAAGGTGTTGAGTTTTCTTCGATCGCGACTGCTTCGGGAATATCGGCGCACGATGTCGGGAAACGATTTGATTTTGCGTACGCGGTTTCGAGCGCCGATGAAGTGCTTGATGACGAGCGCGTCAATCTGGTGCTGGTCGGAACGCGTCACGATCTTCATGCCGAACTCGCGCGCAAGGCGCTGGAACGAAACAAGCACGTGTTTGTCGAAAAGCCTCTCGCACTCAACGATGCCGAGTTGGATTCGGTATTGGACGCCGCGAGCAGTTCCAGCGGACAGTTGATGGTTGGCTTCAACCGGCGCTTCTCGCCGCTGGCGCAACGCGCGAAAGAGTTCTTCGCGAATCGCGACACGCCGCTCTCGATGCTGTATCGCGTGAACGCCGGTCGCATTCCGAAGGAGCATTGGACGCAGAACGCGGAAGAGGGTGGTGGACGAATCGTCGGCGAGGTTTGTCACTTCATTGATCTGATTCAGTACCTGGCGGGTGCGCCGCCAGTGTTTGTGTTTGCGGAAGCTGTGAGTGCGAAGTCGAGCAAGATCGTGGATGCCGATTCTGTCGTCGTCACGTTACGTTTTGCGGACGGCTCAAACGGCAGCATCGCTTATCTCAGCGAGGGTGATAAGGCGCTGGCTAAGGAACGGCTCGAGATATTTGGGGCTGGCCGGGTTTTTGTACTTGATGACTTTCGGCGCGCCACGCTTTACAAGGACGGCCGCGAGGAGCAAGTCACGCTGAAGGCGCAGGACAAAGGGCAGCATTCACAGGTGCGACGTGTTTGCGCGAGCGTACTCGAAGGCGGATCAGCTCCGATCAGCGCTGATGAACTAGCCGCAACAACACGCGCCACGTTTCGCATCCTCGATTCGTTACGCGAGCGGCGCCCCTTCGAGATTTAAATTGTAGGGGTGGCCCTCCGTGGCCACCCCATCCGTTCCAATTCAAACTGGGGTGGCCACGGAGCGCCACCCCTACAAATAGAAATGTGTGGGATTGCCGGAATCGTTGGAGTGGAGCCTCAGAAGCTGATCGGCCCCATGCTCGAAAGCATCGAGCACCGGGGCCGAGACGATCAGGGCGTCTGGATTTCCGAGCCGATCGATCCTCACGGCAGACGCGCGTGCCTGGGCCATCGCCGCCTCGCCATCATCGACACCAGTCCCGCTGGTCACGAGCCGATGCTCTCGCCAGACGGACGCTACGTTCTCACCTTCAACGGCGAAATCTACAACTATCGCGAACTGCGCTCACAACTCCGCTCTCTCGGCCACCCATTCCGCACCGACAGCGACGCTGAAGTTCTGCTTGCCGCCATCTCTGAATGGAGTTGGGAAGCCGTGGGCCGTCTCAACGGCATGTTTGCCTTTGCTGTTTGCGACAACAAGGAACGCACGCTGACACTGGTTCGCGATCACGTCGGGATCAAACCTCTCTACTACGCTTTTCTTCCGGCGAACGCAGACGCGCCGGCGACGTTTATCTTTGGCTCGGAGATCAAAGCCATCCTCGCCACACGCCTCGTCAAAGCCGAACTCAATCCGGAAGCGCTGCACCAGTTTCTGACTTTTCTCTGGTCGCCTGATCCAAACACGCTGTTTGCAAACATCAAGACCGTGCCGCCCGCGCACGTGCTCCAGTTCCACGACGACAAGCTGGAACTGAAACAGTGGTGGGACGTCTCGTTCGCAAAGATCGAAGAAGGGCGAAACGAAGCGTGGTGGCGTGAGCGTGTGCTGGACACACTCGATCGCGTGGTCAGGATGGAGATGGTTTCCGACGTGCCGCTCGGATCGTTTCTCTCCGGCGGCATCGACTCGTCCGGCATCGTCGCCTTGATGGAACGTCACGGCAACGGACGGCCCATCAGCACGTACACGGTCGGCATCGAGAGCGAAGACCTGCGTTACGACATCATCCCCGACGACGTGCGTTGGGCGCGTCGCGTCAACGAGCAGTTGCAGACTGACTATCACGAGATCATGTTGAAGCCGTCTGTCGCGGAGCTCTTGCCGAAGCTGGTCTATCACATGGAAGAGCCGCCGATCGATATGGCGATTCCGAGTTATCTCGTGTCGCGCGCTGCGCGCGAGACGTTGACCGTGATGCTGTCGGGCATGGGTGGCGACGAAGTGTTTGCCGGTTATCCTCGACAGATGGCGATGAAGATTGCCTCGGCTTTCGATCCGGTGCCGAGCCTTCTGCGCCGGCCTTTGATGAAAACCGTCGCGACTGCCTTACCTGGCGGTTTGCCAGGCAGACTAACCGCGCCGCTTCGGAATGCGAAGAAGTTTGCCCGTAGCGCCGCGCTCGACTTCGAAGATCGTTACCTCGGCTACGGCACTTACTTCACCAACGAAATGAAGCACCGGCTTTACACCGATGAATGGCGCTCGCTTACACGCGAAGTCGATCCGTACGCAACGCATCGTGGATACTTCGCGCGCGCTTCAGGTGCGGCGCCTTTGAACCAGCTTTTGTATGTAGATCTGAAGACGTTTCTGCCGTGTCTGAATCTGCTGACGACCGACAAGACCTCGATGGCGGCGAACCTGGAAGTGCGAGTGCCGTTTCTCAATCGCGAGATGATAGAGATGGCGGCCCGGATGCCGCCGCGACTGAAGCTGCGAGGGCTGACGCGGAAGTACGTGCTCAAACGGGCACTCGAAGGGGTCCTGCCGCGAGACGTGATTTATCGGAAGAAGGCGGGGTTCGGGGCGCCGATCCGCTCGTGGCTCCGGGGGCCGCTAAAGCCAATGATCAGCGACTTGCTGTCAGAGGACACTATCAAGCGGCGGGGGATCTTTAGGGCTGGGGAAGTGAAGAGGGTCCTCGATGGGAACTTCTCGGGCCGGGAGGACAATAATCTGCAAGTCTTTCAATTGTTGGGACTTGAGCTTTGGCATCGGGCGTTTATCGATTAGAAAACCTTTCTCGCGCAAAGGCGCA
>JBIOVO010000149.1:0-2364 GCA_044867735.1 Pyrinomonadaceae bacterium
CCTGGATACAAGTCAGAGCGGGGGCAAGCCCCTCTTCCTGACTTGCCCTGTTGCTCTGCTCCTAATTACTTCCTGACTTGCTGATCCGAAGCTCGCGAACCTTACGGCGCCGGCTTCGTCATCAAACTCATTTCTTTGATGTCGACCGTCAACACCTTCAAGCGTTCTGCGACGTCTGGTGGCATAGATTCCTGATACCTGCCGCCAAGATGCTTGGACAGGAATCTTTCTGCCGCCGCCAGCACGGCCATGTTATTCACCGGTCTTGCATATCCGTGACCTTCATCCGGAGCCAGCAAATACACGACCGGATAGTTTCGTTCACGCAAAGCAATCACGATTTGATCGGATTCGCGTTTGTTCACGCGTGGATCGTTGGCGCCCTGCGTGATCAGCAGTGGCGTCTTGATCTTGGCTGCGTGACTCAAAGGAGACTGTCGCAGCAATTGCGCTTTACCTTCGGGAGTGTTCGGATCGCCCATCCGTTTGTAAAAGATAATGCGGCCACTCTCCCAGTAAGGCGGAATGGTTTCGAGCAGCGTGATCAGGTTTGACGGCGCCACTTCCGCCACTGCCGCAGCGTACAAATCAGGAGTGAACGTGATGCCGGCGAGGGTTGCATAGCCACCATAACTGCCACCCCAGATCCCGACGCGTTTCGGATCAGTGATGCCCTCAGCAACGAGATGTTTGACGCCCCACGTAATGTCGTCCTGCATCTTGTCGCCCCATTGCTTGTTTCCGGCGTCGAGGAACTTCTTGCCGTAGCCTGTTGAGCCGCGGAAGTTCGGCGCCAGGACAGCGTAACCGCGGTTCGCGGCAAACTGCGCATACGAGAAATAGCCCCACGTATCGCGCGCCCATGGCCCACCGTGCGGCATCACGATCGTCGGCAAATTCTTCGCCGGCACACCTTTCGGTAAAACCAGATACGCAGGAATCACCAGGCCGTCGGATGATTTGTAACTGATCGGCTTAACTTCGGCGAGAGCTTCGCGCGGAAGTCTTTCCCGGATCCGATACTGCTTGGTGAGTTCTTTCGTTTTGCGATCGAAGAGATAAGTTTCGCCCGGTTCGGTGTCGCTCCAGGCACTGACGATGAACTTCATCTCATCCCTGGTTGACGAACCGAACGAGACTTCCTTACCGCCCATTTTCTGCTTGACGAGTTTGTAGTCAGCTTCAGCCGCTTTGTCTTTGAAATAGAGTCGCGGCTTCTCGTCCTGATAGATCGTTAACATCAACTCGTCTGTCACATCCGAGAAGCGGGCGTTGTTCAGATCGACCCGATTCATCGGATCCGACTCGACCACTTCTTCCTTACCGTTCTGCGGATCGAAGAGCACCAGACGAACCAGATCCACGTCGCCCTTGTTACTCACCAGGTAGACGCGCTGGTTGTCCTTGTGGAAGCGAATCGGATAGCAGGTTTCAAACACGTTGCAGGAGTAAACCTTCGCAGATTTACCGTCAGCATCGAGCCGAAGAATCTCGTTCTCGCCGGACTCGGCGACACGAGTGGCGAGACGAAGTTTGCCGGCGTTGTCGAAGTTGTATCCATCGTAGCGTTCCGTGTTCTCTCTGATTAACTGCCGCTCGCCGGAAGAGATGCGGAGTTTGTAGAGGTCGTGCCAACGAGCGTCACGATTGTTGAGACCGATGTAAATCGTGTCGGGATCGCTTCGCGGTACGTCGTAGATGAACGCGCGGACCTTCTTCAGGTCGGTCAGGTTACGCGTGGCCGGAATGTCCGAGCCGGCTGCGGGGGCTGCGGTCGGATCGACAGCAAAGACGTTGAAGTTTTCATCGCCGCCGAAGTCGTTAACGAAGAGGATGTACTTCGAGTCGCGCGACCAGAAATAACTTCGGATCGGGCGCTTGGTTTCAGCGGTGATCAGTTTGGCTTTGTCGAAAGGCTCATCGGCTTTCTTCACCCACAGGTTCATCGTGTCTTTGTAGGGTTTGCGAAAAGCGATGAACTTACCATCGGGCGAGATTTGCGCGCTTGCGATCTCGGGGTTGCCGAAGAAAATCTCGCGGTCGATTAGCGGCGGCAGCCCGTTCTGCGCTGACGCCGAGGAAGCGATAGCTAGCGCTGCGGTCAGCAGCAACGCTGCCGCGTGGAAGTAACGAACTTTCCTGTTCATAACGAGTCTCCTGTTGGCTAATCAGTCATTGCACGTAGGAGCACCGCAGGTAGGTTTCAAATTCTGCCACAGACTACACCGAGAATACAGACCGATACGGGCAGTCTGTGAACACCGATCTTTATGTTGACACTCAATATGCCGATATGCTTATATAAGCCATGACTTATGAAAAAAGTTTGAATGCGCTCGCGGATCCGACGCGCCGGCGTCTGCT
>JBIOVO010000150.1:0-12326 GCA_044867735.1 Pyrinomonadaceae bacterium
GCACTCGCCACGGTGCGCCGTGCAGTATCGCTCCAACCGGATTTGCCCTGGCTGCTTATCCTGTCGGCGTCGAGCGTGGTTTCATTACGCGCGATGACGCGATTAGCCGAACGCTGACGTCCCTGCGCTTCTTCTTGAATAGCCCGCAGGGTTCGGAACCTGACGCCACGGGATACAAGGGTTTCTACTATCACTTTCTCGACATGAAGACGGGCCGCCGGACGTTTGATTGCGAACTCTCGACAATCGATTCGACCTTCGTGATCGCGGGTGCATTAACTGCTGCCGAATATTTCAACCGCGACACTGAAAACGAGCGTGAAATCCGACAACTTGCCACCGCGCTGTATCGACGCACAGATTGGCAGTGGGCGCAAAATGGTGCAGACACGGTAACGCACGGTTGGACGCCCGAACATAGGTTTTTAAAGTATCGTTGGGATGGCTATAACGAAGCGCTGATTCTTTACGTTCTAGGTCTTGCATCACCAACGCATCCTTTACCAAAAGAAAGCTACCAGGCTTGGACCAAGACTTATGAATGGAGAAGTCTTTATGGATACGACTTCCTCTATGCTGGTCCGCTCTTCATCCATCAGCTTTCGCACATGTGGATCGATTTTCGCTCCATTCAGGACGACTACATGCAGCAGAAAGGAATCGATTATTTCGAAAACAGCCGTCGCGCGACGTACGCTCAACAACAGTACGCTATTGAGAACCCCAGAGGCTTCAAAGGCTATGGCGAATTCATTTGGGGTTTCACTGCGAGCGATGGTCCTGGACCAGCAATTGAAAAGATCGAAGGCAATGAACGCCAATTCTATGACTACATAAACCGCGGTATTCCGGACGGACCGGACGACGGCACCTTGGCTCCGTGGGCCGTGATCGCTTCGCTTCCGTTCGCTCCTGAAATTGTCCTGCCCTCGATCCGTTACTTCGACCAAAGCTATCCTGAGATGACCAGTAAGTATGGATTCAAGTGCAGTTTCAACCCGACGTTTGCCGGAGCTTCGAACAATGGATGGATTTCAAAGGGCTACTACGGTCTGGATCAGGGTCCGATAGTTTTGATGATTGAGAACTATCGATCAGGGTTTGTCTGGCAGTTGATGCGAAGCTGTCCTTACATCGTCACCGGGCTTCGCCGCGCCGGATTTTCCGGTGGTTGGCTTCGCAACTATGCACAAATCGAACCGTCACCAGTCGTCACCCTCTGAATGGCCACTGTAGAACGCGAATTCCTTGCACGCGTTCCTATAACAACGTGCCGCGGAGGACGACGGCTGCCACGCTGAAATAGATGATAAGACCAGTAACGTCCACGAGCGTAGCCACAAATGGGGCAGACGAAGTGGCCGGATCAGAGCCGAAGGGTCGCAACGCGAACGGTAGCATCGACCCAACGAGCGTTCCCCAAAGTACGATGCCGACGAGCGCCAGCCCGACTGTTAAGCCTACACCGATCCAGTGCTCGCCGTAGGCATTGAAGAAGGCCGACCATACCGCGATGCGTAAGAATCCAATTGCGCCAAGGATTGAGCCTAGCGCTAAGCCTGAAATCAGCTCGCGCTGCATCACCTGCCACCAATTGCGGAGTCCCACCTCGCCAATGGCCAGCGCACGGATCACAAGCGTCGCTGCCTGCGAGCCTGAGTTACCACCCGACGAGATGACCAGAGGTACGAAGAGTGCCAGGACCACGGCTCGCTCGATCTGCGCCTCGAAGAAACCCATTGCGGTCGCCGTAAGCATCTCCCCTAAAAAAAGTATGACGAGCCAGTTTGCACGCTTTCGGATCATGCGCCCCAGCGGGATTTGTATGAAGGGACCATCAAGCGCCTCCACGCCACCGATTTTCTGCATATCTTCGGTCGCCTCAGCTTCTGCCACATCGAGCACGTCATCAATCGTCACGATGCCGATCAAGATGCCTGATGTATCGGTGACCGGCAAAGCAGTTAAGTCCTCGCGCCGAAAGACGCCGATTGCCGTCTCTTGATCGTCTACCGCCTTCAAGGCGATGAACCGGCGGTCCATTAGCTCGGACACGCGAGTGGACGGAGAAGTCAGTAAGAAATTTCTGATGCGGATGTCATAAATCAAAACCTCCTGCTCATCTACAACGTAGATCGTCGAGAGAGTTTCACTATCCTGTCCGTATTGGCGGATGTGTTCCAGCACGCGCTCCACATCCCAGTCCTGCCGCACCTTGACGTAATCCGGAGTCATCAAGCGACCGATGCTATCCTCCGGGTAACCAAGCAGCGACACGGCGACGGCGCGCTCTTCGGGCGTGAGAAGGGCGAGCATCTGTTTAGTCGCTGAGGCCGGCAGTTCCTCAAGCAAGTGCGTGCGGTCATCAGGCGCCATGTCATTTAAGATCGCGGCGAAATCGCCTTGGGCCATCGCCTTCAGCAACACTTCCTGCGTGGGCGGATTCAGGTACTCAAAAACAGTCGCAGCGATTTTGCGAGGCAGAATTCGGAAGACGATGACCTGATCTTCCGTACCCAGATCCTCGAGTAAACTCGCAAGATCAGCGGACGACCACTTGACAAGCCTCTCGCGCAACGTGGAGAAATCCCGGGCCTGAATGATTCTCTCCACTTCGTCCTGTCGATTAGCGTCCATAAAAACTGTCGATCCTTTCTCCGTCATGACTTGGGGGATGCCGCCTTGAATTACCGTAACTATTGATACATCGGGATGCTGACGTGAAAACGGCAGTCCTTCATAGGTATGTCACGCTATCCGCCTGTCGGTTTTTCGTCTAGATTAATCTACTCGCAAGCAATTCTCTCGATAAAACGAGAGTGTGCCCGCGCACAGAATGTCAGAAGGCTTGAGGCCATTAAAAGAAAGCAAATGTGAACGTTGTGGGATAAGGCCGCTGTTAATATTGGAGCGCGAGGTAAAGAAGGTGTGACATGATCCGCTTCGGCAATGAGAATCGCCCTGGACCCACATCAGAGTTTCAACCATTTAATAGCCTCCCGGCGTGGCAGACTTGTGCGGCGATAGATGACCCGGCGCGGATCATCCCTGCCATCGAATTTCGTCATGTCACGTTTTCATATTCTGACGACCGCCGGATACTCGATGGCGTCAGCTTCCAGGTTATGCGAGGAGAAACGTTGCTAGTTCTAAGCGGCTCTGGCGGCGGCAAATCCACCATCCTCAAACTTGTAATGGGTCTTCTTAAATCAGACGCCGGACAGATTCTCGTCCAGGGTGAGGACATCACTAATTACCGTGAAGCGGAACTTAACCGCGTCCGCCTGAAGATCGGGATGCAGTTTCAGAACGCCGCTCTTTTCGACTCACTCACGGTCTACGACAACGTCGCCTTTCGCTGTCACGAAAACAATGTGCCGGACGATGCGGTTGAGCAGGAAGTGCGCCGCCTCCTGCGTTTCGTCAATTTAGAGGAGGCGATTGAGATGATGCCGGCTCAGTTGTCGGGCGGGATGCGCATCCGCGTCGGCATCGCGCGAGCCCTCGCAGGTCGCCCTGATATCGTCTTGTTAGACGAGCCGACGGCGGGACTCGACCCGCCTACCGCGCGCGCCATCTGCGAACTCGGCATCAAGATGCGAGATTTGAGAGACGTTTCATCCATCTTCGTCACACATGGGTTGGACAACGTTCGCTTTCTCACGTCGACATACACGTGCATTGATGGAAAGGGAGAGGCGGTCTTTATGAAAGAAGAGAATCGTCTGTGTTTGATTAACACGAAGATCATGATGCTTCGTGAAGGTCGTATTATCTTCTACGGCACCGATGAAGAGCTGTTCAAATTGGAAGACCCGTATATCAGAGATTTTTTGCTCGTGGAGTAATAACCACTTGAGCTTACTTAAACCCTTCCGCTGCTCCTTAGAGCCGTATCCTTATCGCATGATCGTTAACCTGAACAGTAGGGAGAGCACAAGATGAGTAAACCAGTTCGCATTCTCGGCATCGCCGGCAGCCTCCGGCGCGACTCCTACAACCGCGCGACCCTGCGAGCTGCAACCGAACTCGCTCCCGCAGGCGCTTCAATCGAAACTTTCGAGCTTGATGGCTTCCCCGGCTTTAATCAGGATGATGAGCAGAACCCGCCCGCCAAAGTTGTGGAATTGAAAAGGCGTATACGAGAGGCGGACGCTGTACTCTTCGTGACCCCGGAATACAACTATTCCGTTCCCGGCGTGTTGAAGAACGCGATTGACTGGGCATCGAGACCTTACGGAGACAGCGCGTGGAATGGTAAGCCCGCGGCGATCATGGGCGCTTCGATCGGAGCGATTGGGACTGCGCGGGCGCAGTATCATTTGCGGCAGATGATGGTCTTCCTCAACATGTTTCCCGTCAACCAGCCGGAGGTAATGATCGGCAACGCCTCTGAGCGCTTCGACGCTGCGGGGAATCTGACGGATGACGCAACGAAAGAGTTCATCCGCCAGTTGCTCCAGAACCTCGTGGACTGGACACGGCGAATCTCGCAAGAGCGTCAAGCGGTGTAAAAGAAGAAAGTCGCTATTGATCGCAGCAAGCGTGGTTCTTTACTGGCTGGGTTATGGGATGGCCAGTAGAAAGTCGCGCAATTGGATGCATACGGTTGCCTTTCGTCATCCGGTCATCTCAGAAAAAGTATGCATTGAACTTGGAGTCATGGCGGATATGAGACTCGATAAGCTTGATCCTCCGGTTGACTTGGATCATGACCACGTTCTGGGGCCACCAGACGCCGAGCTAACGCTCGTCGAGTACGGCAGCTACTCCTGCGGCCCTTGTCACGCCGTACATGAAGTAATTGAAGGGCTTCGAAACCGGTTTGGTGAGCGGATGCGTTATGTGTTTCGTCATCTCCCCATCGCTGACAGCGAGGACGCTATCCGCGCCGCGGAGCTGGCCGAGTACGCCGCAAAAACCACCGGAGGTTTCTGGCAAGTTCATGAGGCATTGATGGAGCGAGGGCCGGCGTTCTCTGCGGGTGACTTCGAACGGATCGCACGCGAGTTGAACCTGCCGAGCGGCGTGGAGCACGAAACCGCGTTAGCGGCGGCGCAGGAGCGAGTCGGTGAGGACGTCGAGAGCGCACGACGGAGCGGTGCGCGCGTAACGCCTACATTCTTCATCAACGGCCGCCGCTACGCGGGCGCGTGGGACGAAAGCTCATTGGCCGATGCGATGCTCGGCGCACTAGGTCACCGGATCCAGTCTGCTGCGTTCGGGTTCGTTCGCTGGGGACCATCATCGGGGCTGCTCCTGGGGCTCGCGACGATACTGGCGCTCGTGCTCAGCAACTTGGCCGCCGGGCCGGCGTTCCAGTCCTGGTGGGAGACGAGATTAGGA
This sequence comes from Pyrinomonadaceae bacterium, assembly GCA_044867735.1. Classification (GTDB taxonomy): domain Bacteria; phylum Acidobacteriota; class Blastocatellia; order Pyrinomonadales; family Pyrinomonadaceae; genus PSRF01. Next base: position 5,347 of record JBIOVO010000150.1, read on the forward strand.
GTTCAATTGGGCCCAGCCACATTCAGTCTGACACTGCTTGACTGGGTCAACCACGGTCTCTTGACAATCTTCTTTTTAGTGGTAGGGCTTGAGATCAAGCGTGAGTTCACAGTGGGTCACCTCGCGAGCTTTCGATCGGGCGCGCTTCCGGTGATCGCCGCATTTGGTGGCATAGTCCTGCCAGCGTTGATCTACTCCTTGATCGCGCCGCCGCACCTGCGGCACGGGTGGGGGATTCCAATCGGTACCGATACTGCCTTCGCGGTCGCGCTGATCGTGTTGCTCGGCGGCCGTGTCCCCATCGAACTGCGAGTGTTCCTGACCGCGGCGGTTATCATCGACGACATCGTGGCAATCATCGTCATCGCGCTGTTCTACAGTGGCGAGATCGCCACGGTTTATCTGATCTTGGGCGTCGCGGTGGTGGTGCTGTTGATGGTGCTCAACCGGATCGGCGTGTACACGGCGCTTCCATATGCGGTCTGCGGCATCGTTCTGTGGTTTTTCCTGCACGAGGCTGGATTGCATGCCACGCTGGGTGGCGTGATTCTGGCCGTCCTCATACCAACGCGTCCACCCGCCAACCTGAGAGCGCTACTCGCTCAGGCGGCGACGGTGATCCACGAGGAAGACCTCCACAAAGATGAAGCCATGCGGTCTGGACCATCCGAGCCGGCGCTGCGGGCGCTGGATACGATTCACGCTCGGATCGAGTCACCTGCCGACAAGCTTCTTCGGTCTGTCGAGCCGTGGTCTAGCTACGTGGTGCTGCCGATCTTCGCGTTGGCGAACGCTGGCGTCGTCTGGTCGGCTGACGTATTCCAGGAAAACGCACGATTGATGGGTGCGATCACGTTGGGACTGGTGGTGGGGAAGTCGATCGGCATCGTTGCCGCCGCATGGCTCGCAGTGCGCAGCGGCATCGCGGTGAAACCCGAGGCCTACTCCTGGCGCCAGTTAATCGGCGCCGGCGCGCTGGGGGGAATTGGCTTCACGATGTCTTTATTTATTGCCGGGCTGGCATTCCCCAACGCAGCCGATTATGCTGCCGCCAAAATTGCAATCTTCATCGCCTCACTGATTGCGGCGGTGTTGGGAACGATCATTCTCTATCCGCGGCGCGACGAAGAAAGCGAACCGGAGGTGGTCGAGGAAACGGATGCCGTGTGCTCCGCCATTTGACTCATTGAAGGATCGGTGGCTGCTGCTGGAGAGGTGACAAGAATGACAGAGAAACTACGTGACCAAACAACTTCAATCGCCGAGGTTCTGACAGGTCTGCCGAAAACCTCTGCATGGCAGGAGAGCGTTTACAAGGAAATACACACGCACCCAGAGCTGAGTTTTCAGGAGACTAAGACGGCCGCGCTCGCTGCAACAAAACTCAAGGAGTTCGGCTATGAAGTCTTCGAAGGAATTGGTCGTACAGGAGTCGTTGGCATCCTGCGCAACGGTGAAGGGCAGACAGTACTCGCGAGAGCTGATATGGATGCGCTCCCAGTCCGGGAAAACACAGGCCTGTCTTACGCTTCGACGCTCACTGCAGTTGATGACAGCGGCAACACAGTTAACGTCGCACACGCCTGCGCTCATGACGCGCATGTGACGTGTCTATTGGGCGCAGCCGAACTTCTCGCCAAGACTCGGCAGCCGTGGGGCGGAACCTTTATCGCGTTGTTCCAACCTGCGGAAGAGGTTGCCGGTGGAGCAAAAGCGATGGTGGAGGAGGGTCTGCGCGATCGCATTCCCAAACCGGATGTCGCGTTCGCGCAGCACGTGCTTGCTTACCCGGCGGGAAAGATCGGCACACAGACAGGACCAGTTCTCTCCGCTGGCGATAGCATTCGCATTACCCTCTACGGCAAGGGAGCGCATGGCTCAATGCCCCACAACAGCGTGGACCCCGTAGTGCTGGCGGCGCTTGTTGTGCTGCGCCTTCAGACGATTGTTTCGCGGGAGACGAAGCCCGGTGAGTTTGCGGTGCTGACGGTGGGCAGCAGTGTCGCGGGTTCCAAAAGCAACATCATTCCCGACCGCGCCGCGCTCTTAGTCAATTTGCGGACTTACGATATGGCCGTGCGCCAGCGAATGATCAACAGCATCGAACGCATGGTCCGAGCCGAGTGTGAGGCGTCCGGCTCACCACGCCCACCTGCATTCGAGTATTTCGATCAATACCCGCTGACTGACAACGATCCGGAAGTGACCGAAGGGATCACGGCCGCATTCCAGAACCATTTCGGGGCAGAAACCGTCTTTGACCTCGGGCGGCTGACGGCCAGCGAAGACTTCAGCGCTATCCCCGACGCCTTCGGAACACCCTACACCTATTGGGGCGTTGGAGGTACAGACCCGGAGAAGTACCAACGAGCTCTCGATGCGAGGCGGGTGGAGCAGGACATTCCGGTCAACCACTCGGAATTCTTCGCCCCGGTCATTGAACCGACGCTGTCCAAGGGGACGCAGGCACTCGTGGTTGCCGCTTTGACGTACCTAGCGAAGTGAGGTTCCCGCGATGTCTTCTGCAACCGCTCACAAAAATCGAGGCGACAACAGGCTCATTGTCGGAATTGTTCTTGCGGTCATCACGTTCTGGCTCTTTGCGCAGACGACGCTAAACGTCGCCCCGACAATGCGCGAAGAGTTGGGGATCAGCGAAAGCCTGAACAACATCGCGGTAACCATTACAGCGCTCTTCTCAGGCATCTTCATCGTTGTCGCAGGCGGTATCGCAGATCGGCTGGGACGTTTGAAGACGTCGCCTTTGTTGGATTTACACTCTTCGGGGTTGGACTCGGCTTCTACGCTACGCCGTCGACCGACGCGGCACTTTCAAATGTGCCAAACGACAAGGCCGGCGCTGCGTCCGGAATCTACAAGATGGCGTCCTCTTTGGGAGCGGCATTTGGGGTGGCGATCTCCGCAGCACTCTTCACATCCCTAAGCGGTTCAAATGGCGACTTCGGTCCTCTATCTGATCTTTTTTTGGGAAGGACTGACAATATCAGCATTCGATTCGCGGCCGCCGTCGCATTGTTATTCAATGTGATGATGGTGATCATTGCGGTCATCGCCATCGCGCTGACTGTACCGAAGGATGATCCGCGGGCTCGTGCTGAGGAAGTCAGGGCCGCAGGATGAAGTAATTAACACCAGCGCGAACCGTATGTTGTTGATGCCGGAACAGCGGCGAGCCCGAACTGAGGCTGACCCGTTCGTTTATTCAGGTCGCGTCCGCGGACACGAAGGAGAACACTGGAATTGCTCCAGCCCCCGGTAAGTCAGGAAGCCTTGAACGCCCTCACCGAGTTCCAGGCGTATGCGGCGAGCACACTACTTGTGCTCGACCTTATCGGCACGTTCGTGTTCGCGCTGAGCGGCGCGGTCGCCGGGGTCAGAGAACGTCTTGATCTTTTTGGCGTGCTGGTGCTGTCGTTCGCGGCTGCCAGTTCCGGCGGCATTATGCGCGACCTGCTGATCGGCGCTGTCCCGCCGGCAGCAATCAGCGACTGGCGTTATCTTGCAGTCTCTCTTGTCGCGGGATTGGTAGTGTTCTTCTGGTATCCGATTAGCGAACGGCTACGCAATCTGCGCAACCACGTGCTTGTTTTCGATGCCGCCGGGCTCGCTCTATTCGCTGTTGTCGGCACGCAAAAAGCACTCGGCTACAGGCTCAACCCGTTAATGGCCGCGCTGCTCGGTGTACTGACAGGAATTGGCGGTGGCATGCTGCGTGACGTGTTGGTTGCGGAGGTTCCGGCAGTGCTGCGCTCGGAGCTGTATGCCGTCGCCGCGCTTGCCGGCTCGCTATTGGTGGTAGCTGGTTACGTGCTGAATTTCCGGCCCACCACGATGGCAATCACCGGTGCAGCACTCTGCTTCGGAATCCGTCTCGTCGCCATACGGCGTGGTTGGCGCCTCCCCGTTGCCGGCTTGTCGCAACGGCCTAAGTCGGACCCGAATGTCACCGATGATGAGAGGGACCAGTCACGGAAGCGTTGAGCCGTGTGCGATGCGACAGATCGGCGTGACGTGAGGGAACCATTGGTCACCGACATCGTAGGAGGAGGATTAAAATGGGAAAGCCAATGCCTGCCGTTTTCTTCGGGCACGGCAACCCGATGAACGCGCTACAGAGTAACGCATGGACCAAAGGGTGGGCGGCTGTGGGCAACAGTATGCCAAAGCCGAAGGCGATAGTCTGTGTCTCGGCGCACTGGTATTTGCCCGCGACGTTAGTGACCGCGCAGGAGCAACCACCTACGGTTCACGACTTCGGCGGCTTTCCGCGCGAGCTGTATGAGATCAAATATCCGGCGCCCGGCGACCCGGAGCTTGCGAATCGCGTGAAAGATTTGCTCGCGCCACTTTCCGTCGGATTAGACACGCGGTGGGGATTGGACCACGGGACTTGGTCCGTGCTAGGCCACGTGTTTCCTGAAGCGGATGTGCCCGTCATACAGCTCAGTATCGACGAGACGCAACCGGCCGAGTTCCACTACGAAATTGCGCAGCGACTCTCCAGACTGCGCGATGAAGGGGTGCTAATTGCGGGAAGCGGCAACCTCGTTCACAACCTGCATGCGTATGCCTGGGGACGTCAACAGGTCCAGCCCCTTGATTGGGCAACGCGATTTGAAGAACGAGCGCGGGAATTGTTACTCGCCGGCGAACACGAACTTCTTATCGCTTACGAGAAGTTAGGGCGTGACGCGACGTTGTCGATTCCCACACCGGATCACTATTTACCGTTCTTGTACGTGATCGCTCAAACGAGGGAGGGTGAGCCGATCAGCTTTCCGGTGGAGGGCGTCGACGGAGGGTCAGTCTCCATGCTCTCAGTCCAAATCGGCTGAAGGTATCTGTGTCGTAGTTGAGGGCGGCGGGTCTGGGTGCTAGTTTCTCATGCTCTCCGTAAAAGGATGATCAAGTTTCAGTCTTGCGCGGAGCGCGAACGACGACAACCGAGCAATGCGCGTTCATAGCAACCGCCTCGGACACGCTTCCCAACAGGAATCGCCTGAAACCTCGGCGCCCGTGTGAACCGACAACGATCAGCTCGGCGGCCCATTTTTGCGCCTCCTCTAAAATTGCCTGTTTCGTATTACCGGAAAGCACCACCCCGGTCGCTTTCAATCCTGCGGAGGCCAGCATCTGTTCGGCGCTGCTGACCGCTTCCTGAGCCTCTCTCTCGTCTCTCACTCTGGATGATTTGATCGTCCACGGCTCTTCAACGCTTATGACCCTGAATTCGCTGCCTTCAGGCCACGGTCGCTCGGCCACAGCGCGCGCTGCCTGAGCCGAAGTCTTCGAACCATCGGTAGCGAGAAGCACTCTCCTGCCGCTATCCAGAGTTTGGGCGTGGTCTTCTCCGGCGTCTCGCACAATCTGAACGGTGCAAGGGGCGGTAGCGACGACTGCTCTGGCAACGCTGCCCAGCATCCAATGCGCATAGTCCTTAAGGACATGTGCGCGGACGAAGATCAGGTCCGAAGACCATTTCCGCGCAAAAAACGGGATGAGAAAGCGGGCGTCGCCCCTCGTCATCACCACCTCTCCCGGGATGCCGATTTCTCTGAGCCGCTCTAGTGACAGGGCAGTTATTTGTTCGCCCCTCCTCTCCATTTCTCGCTGCACGGCGCGCTTCCCATAGCCCTCTTCACGCCATAGTTCCTCCGGGACGTCGGCGTCCGCGACGACTGAAAGCACATGCGCTGTCGTACCTTCGGGCCACGGGCGCACCCCGATCGCGCCAACAAGCACGTCGGTTGAAATCGCCGAATCAACCGCGATCAGTAGTTTCATAGTTCAATATCCTCGTGGGACTAACATTGTATACTTCCGCCTCTTGCCGGTCAGAACAATCTAGTGAACTCTTGCTGGACGTCGCGACCGCTTCCATAAAGGACTGAACTTCATTTGGCGTTTGTCCTCTTGCTCCACGCATAAGGCGCAAAGGTAGCGCGTCTCACCGTTTGGACTCTTGAATTTGATCAGACGTCCTTCTGAGTCGCATCTGCCGCAGTGCGGATTTTCTTCAACACCGAGACGTGGTCTTATTTCTACTGCTGACATATTCAGAGACCTCCATTTCGCAAGCGGACGGCTTCAACTGAACATGCGGCCCGTGCAGCCACGGCTGCTACCACTCGCAAAGCATTCTTCGGGCTTGCCGAGCCGTCATAAGCAATCAAAACTTTCACTTGGTTACCTCTCCTATCAAGAGCGTATGATCCTGTTCTCCGCGGGTTAACTTAAGTCGCTTCAGCGTACGGTAAATTGTCTTTGCGTTTACTGTAAAACCGACTTCAGTATTCCGATGTAGCGCAGCCTCTATTTGAGAATCTCGAAATTGATCCAGAGGGTATCCGGCCCTTGCAAACTCGCGACGGATTTTCCTAACCTCACGTCGTCGTCTCCTGGACTCCAATATTTGGTAGAACTTCTTAAGCAACTTCATCCACCCCTTCAATTCATAGTTAATGTTGGACGCCTCCGACTGCAACTGGTCGCGTTACCAAAACGGGACAAGGTGCTTGCCTCAGTACGCGGTCTGTGTTTGATCCAAACAACGTGCCCAATGTGAACCCCTGGCCATGTGCCCCAATACAAATGAGATCAATGTCTTTTTCCACTGCATAGGAAACAATTTCACGGTGAGCTTTGCCTTCACGTACTGCATGCGTCACGTCAGACCAGAGGTGGACCTCTGCTGGAATGGATCCATGTAGTCTTCTCGCCGCAGCATGATAGGGGCCTTCCGTATCTTGCGATGTCCAGGATATTTCAGTCTCACTACTCTTGGCGCCGGTGATAACGTGGAGCAAGTGCAGCTCTGACTGATATTCCTGAGCGAGTGATAAGCCGTATTGAAGTGCCAGCTCCGAGTGTCTCGAGAAATCAGTTGCCACGAGCAGTTTCTTCAATTCGAGATAACCATTCGTTTTCGCAGCGTCATGACGTGCAGCCAAACGCGTGAC
>JBIOVO010000151.1:0-23672 GCA_044867735.1 Pyrinomonadaceae bacterium
ATTTTGGCAGTATCAACTTTAGTGATGTTTTGGATCCTGATCGTTGATCCACCCGCTACCGCGAGGTGGTACTGACCCGACTCAACTATATTCCCTGACTTTTCGGGCAAAGCGTCTTCAACTTTAAGGTTCGACAGCCCCATCTGTCTGGAGTCTGGAATTAAAATCTCAGATTAAGACAAATCGTCGCAAACTGTCTAAGATCTGAACGTAGAAAATCCTGCACACGCCGTCGAACGCTTGGCCTACGTTTTGCATCGCAGATGCCACAATCGGCATTTGGGGCGTGCTTAACGCGGGCAGCACCAGGGTGCGAAGTTTAGCTTTTGGCTTTACTCGCGGTCTAGCTCTTTGTCTTCCCAGCATTTTCAGGAACGCCAGCCAATAAAAAAGGCCAAAGGCGCACCGCGAGCTAGCACTTTTTCGCGTTACTTCCTAGAAGGCGCGATCCATATTGCTATAAATGTCGATTAAATCCTGGATTTAAGAGATTTTTTGCGTGGCTGCCAAACGTTCCCGACGCGTTTGCGCTTAACAACGAAACATTGGCAGACCTGTTCTCTTTTTATGCGCGCTAAAAGTATCTACGTTGTACTAGCATTCATCCTCTTCCTCTCCCTCTCAAACCGGGCGTCGGCCCAGGAGCGTCTTTGCGACACTGCCTTTGAAGATTGCCGTGTTCCGTTGTGGAATTTGATCGACAGCGAGACGGTCGGGATCGACATTGCCTACTGGTTCATGCAGGACACGTCGATCTCCAACAAGATCATTGCGCGGTGGCAGGCGGGTGTTCCGGTCAGAATTCTCGTGGACCCGCGCGCCAACCCAACCTACGCAGGCAACGAACAAATTCTGAATCAGTTGAAGGCTGCCGGCATTCCGATGCGTTTCAAAAACGGCGGCGGCATCCTGTACTGGAAGATGATGCTCTTTGTGGGGCAGAACAAACTCGAGTTTACGGGCGCCAACTATTCCGCGAACTTTTTTGTTCCAACAACTCCCAACTCCAACTACATCGACGAAGCGATCTACTTTACCGACGACGTGTCGCTGATTCAGAGCTTCAAGACAAAATACGACAATCTCTGGACCGACACCGTCAACTACTCAAACTTCGGAAACATCACTGCACCACTGACGCGCAACTATCCAACGTTTCCGATTAACCCGGAGTTGAATTTTCCGCCCGGCGGCACCCAGGACTTCTTCAATCGCACGCAACTGAATTTCAATCAGGAAACCCAGAAGATCGACATCATCATGTATCGGATTACCAACCAGCGGTACACCGATATAACCCTTGCGGCGGTCAACCGCGGCATTCCTGTCCGGTTGATTCACGAGCCGGACGAATACAGAAACCCCGCGCGCCAATGGGACTCGTGGAATGTCGACCGCATGTACATGGGCGGTGTGCAGATCAAGATGCGCAAGCATCTCGGCCTGAATCACCAGAAGTCAGTGGTTCTCTACGGCAAGGGAATGACGATCTTCGGCTCGTCCAATTGGACCGGACCATCGTCAAATTCACAGGAAGAGCACAATTACTTCACGACGAAGCAGTGGTTTTTCCAGTGGTTCGTCGATCAATTCGAACGCAAGTGGAACTCGACCACTGAAAACCAGCCCTTCGTGCCGCTGGGTCCGAACATCCCGGTTAATCAATTTCCGGCAAACACCGCCATCGCGCAACCTACAACGATCCAGCTTCGGTGGGAAGGCGGACCATGGGCGCACAAGTACGACATTTACTTCGGCACCACGCCGAATCCGCCGCTGCTGATCGCCGACGCGAGTACCGATCAGAGCGGCGCCGTAGCAGGTCAACCGCGTCTCGACAGCGGCTCCCCGGATGACGGCGTGATCGAAAAGTTCACCATCCCGCTGACACTCACGCCGGGAACGACCTACTTCTGGAAAATCGTCGGCAAGACGATGGCGAACATGAGCGCCACCGGTCCGGTTTGGAGCTTTACTACCGCAGGCTTGGAACCTCCGCCGCCCGCGCCGTCAGGCTTGAGCGCAACGGCAATTTCCCCGACCCGCATCGACCTGAGCTGGACCGACGTGGCAGGCGAAACCGGATATCGCGTCGAGCGCAGCCCGAATGGATCGAGCGGTTGGACCGAGATTTCTGCTCCGCCTGCGAATCAAACGACCTACTCGGATCTCCAGGTCAGCCCACAAACAACCTACTTCTATCGAGTTCGTGCAGCTAACGCCAGCGGCTTCTCGCCGTACAGCAATACGGCAAGCGCTACGACTCCCGCACCGCCACCGCCTTCTGCGGGCGACGTGGTCCTGTGGGCTGCGGAAGCGCCCGTCAAGGTTGGCCAGTGGTTCGTTGTCGCTGATGCAGCCGCGGCCGGCGGCAACCGGATCGCCAGTGCGGATTTGGGTGCGCCTAAGGTCAGTTCTGCTTCGGCAAATCCGAGCAATTACTTCGAGATGACTTTCAACGCGAACGCGGGCGTCGATTACCGCCTGTGGATTCGCGGCAAAGCCCTGATGGATTCCTGGGGCAACGACTCGGTCTTCATACAGTTCTCTGACAGTGTGAACAGCAGTGGCAGTCCTGTTTTCCGCATCGGCACTACAGCGGCCACGGAGATGAATCTTGAAGACTGTGCCGGCTGTGGGTTGCAAGGCTGGGGCTGGCAGGATAATGGCTGGGGCATCGGTGTGCTTGGTCCATTGATCCGTTTCCAAAACAGCGGCACTCACACGATCAGAATTCAGACCAGGGAGGACGGACTCTCGATCGATCAGATCGTGCTGTCGTCGCAGACCTATCTGAACAGTTCGCCCGGAACGCTCAAGAACGACGCGACGATTTTGCAGAAATCGAGCGGTGGCGGCGGCGGTGGTAATCCCGCTCCGACCGTGAGTAGCGTCACGCCGGACTCAGGTTCGACGGTGGGTGGAACTTCCATTACCATCAACGGCACTGGATTTCTTGCCAACGCCACAGTTTCGCTGGGTGGCAACCCGGCGACGAGCGTCACCGTCGATAACAGCACCACGATCACTGCGTTAACGCCCGCTCATGCGGCGGGGCCCGTTAACGTTGTCGTTACGAACACTGACGCGCAGAGTGGCACGAAGGTGAACGGTTACACCTATGTTGAGCCGCAGGTCGGAATGCCGTTGTTCGATCGTGTCTTCGTCGTAGTTACCGAGAATCAGAGTTTTGGTGACGTCACCGCCGGCGGCGCGATGCCGTACCTGAACAAGCTCGCAGATCGCTATGGTCTCGCGATCAACTACTTTGCGAATACCCAGCCGTCAATCGGCGACTATTTCTGGTTGACCACCGGGCAGAACATAACCAACGACAGCAACTTCGCCGGCACTGTCAACGAAGACAACATCGTGCGTCAGCTTAACCTCGCCGGTAAGACGTGGAAGGCGTACGCGCAGAGCTTGCCGTCGGCTGGATACATCGGCGGCGATCAGTATCCGTATGTGAAGCGGCACAATCCGTTCGCTTACTTTACGGACGTGCGTGACAATCCGGCTCAGTCAGCCAACATCGTGCCGTTCTCGCAGTTTTCGTCAGACATTGCTAATGGCCAGTTGCCACATTACTCGTTCATCATTCCGGACCAGCAGAACAACGCGCATGACTGTCCGGCCGCCATTCCGAACTGCACTAACGCGGACAAACTCGCGGCGGCGGATAACTGGTTGAAGACCAACATCGATCCGCTGATCTCGAGCACTGCGTTCCGGCAAGGTGGACTGTTGATTCTCACGTGGGACGAGTCAGTTGACGAGGACACGCAGCACGGCGGTGGTCACGTGGCCACGGTCGTGATCAGCGCCAAGAGCAAGCAGAACTTCGAGTCGAATACTCTTTACCAGCACCAGAGCGTTTTGAGAACGATGGCGGAAGCTTTGGGACTATCGAGCTTCCCGGGCGCCGCGGCGACGGCTCCGAACATGTCGGAGTTCTTCTCTGCGACTCCGAACACTGCGCCGAGTACGGAGGCAGTTTCGCCGTCGTCTGGACCAGTAGCCGGCGGAACGGCAGTGACGATCTCCGGGACCAGTTTCGCGCAGGGAGCGACTGTGACCTTCGGCGGAACAGCAGCCTCGGCCACCGTAGTGGGCAGTACGACGATCAATGCCGTGACACCCGCACACACGAGTGGACCAGTTAATGTGGTCGTCACCAATCCTGGTGGACAGTCCGGAACGCTCAATGGCGGATTCGTTTACGCAGCGGGTCCGGCCCCGAGTGTCAGTAACATCACGCCTAACTCCGGCCCGACTGCCGGTGGCACTTCAGTAACGATCAACGGCAACAATTTCGTTTCCGGTGCAACAGTCAGCATTGGCGGCGCTGCGACGAACGTTGCCTTCGTGAACAGCACGGAGCTCACGGCCACGACGCCCGCTCATGCCGCGGGAACGGTCAACGTCGTCGTTACCAATCCCGATGCGCAAAGCGGCACGCTCACGAACGGATTCACGTTCAACGCGCCTCCGGGTGGCGAGACCGTGCTGCTGGCGGACGACTTTAACGACGCGTCAATCAATACCAGCAAGTGGCTCGTGAACAATCTGTTCAGTGGCTTTACCGATGCGACGGTCGCGCTGAGCGAGACAACCAGCCTGCATATTGGACCACTGAAGCAGAACACGGACGGTTCGCATTACAACGGTCTCCGGTCTTCAGGGGCTCACAACTTCACCGGCGGTTATGCCTATGTCGAACTCTTGCAGGGACCGGCAACGAACACTGCGGCTGATGCGTTCTTCACGCTCGGGTTGAATGTTGATAACTGCTATCGCATGTACGTCGAGGCGGGAAACCTGATCGTGCAGAGCAAGCTGAACGGCGTGAAGCAGACGCTACTGACGGTCGCATACAATCCGACCAATCACGCGTACTGGCGAATCCGGCACAACGCCGGTAACGGTCAGGTGGTGTTCGAAGTGGCGCCCGCGAATGGGGACGTTCCGGGCACATGGACTCAACTCCATGCGCAAGCCTGGAACACCGCGGCCGTACCGCTTGGTTCGGTGTTGTTCGAACTGAAGGGTGGCACGTGGAGGATCGAAGCCAACAACCCGGGCACGGTGACCTTCGATAACTTCAAAGCCGCCCGGCCATGAAGAAATTTATCCACAGATTACACAGAAGAAGTCCGGATCAATCTGTGTAATCTGTGGATTGTCTTTATCTGATCTCGAAAAACGCGATCATCGGATTGTGATCCGACGGCCTAACGCCGTAGTCATCCGGAGTCCCCAACTTGACCACGACATTCGTTTGACTCAAATTCCTCGTATCCGGAATCTGTGTGCTTTGCAGGAACAGATTAGCCGAACCCTTCGAATACCAAACGTAGTCGATCCTGCCGCGGCGCGTTCTCGTGTGCATGTACACCGGGTTGTCAGGATAGGCGGTCGCCGTACCTATAGCCATCGCTTGCATCCACGAGTCGTAGTACCCACCGGTCATACGAACAGACTCAGACGTGTCCGGGCCGGCGTTGAAGTCGCCCACGATGATTCGTGATTCGGAGAAGCCGGAGGCATAACTCATCAGTTCCCCGACCTGCGTGTAACGCGTGCTTCCCGAATCGGCATCAAGGTGCGTCGCGAAGAAGTTAATATTCTTACCACCCACAGTGATCGTTGCCTTTGCTACCGATCGTTGAACGCTCAAGTACTTCGATCCCGTGTTGCTTAAGGGATACTTCGAGAGAATAAGATTGCCTTCACTCGTCCCGCTATACTTCGGAACAAAGTGCCAGTACCACGTCTTTCCGGTCTTTTGACTGACAAGATTAACCAGTGTTCCGATGAATTCCTGTGGCATCTCACACAATCCCGCAATATCGGGATTCATGTTCTTAATCCACGTCGCCGTGCGGTCCCAGTTCTGAATACTGTCTGTTCCCTTGCCAAAGGAGACGTTATAACTCAAGACCCGAAGAGTTGCGGTTGATGGAGGCGGCGGCGGCGTGCTGACGGTTATCACCACCGTATCGCTTGCCGTCGCACCGTCGTCGTCGGTCACGGTCAGGCGCGCTGTGTATGTTCCGGCAGACGAGTAGGTGGTCGTCGGATTCATCACCGTCGACGTACCGCCGTTGCCGAAGGTCCATGAGTAACTCGTAATGAAACCATCCGAATCGCTCACGCTCGACGAGAACGTTACAAACAACGGACTGTTGCCGGACGTTGGCGTCGCGGAAATGTTGACCTGCGGCGGCTGGTTCGGCGTCGGTGTAGGAGTCGGCGTTGGAGTCGGAGTCGGCGTTGGTGTTGGCGTTGGCGTTGGCGTTGGAGTCGGTGATGGTGGCGGCGCCAGAAGCGTGCTTTGCAGAATCGTGGTGTCGTTCTTGAGCAAGCCCGGCGATGTATAGAGAAACGCGTACGAAGAGATCACGATCTGATCGATCGAAAGACCGTCTTCGCGTGTTTGAATCCGCAGGGTTTGGGTTCCGGTGGTCTGGAAGAAGATCGTTGGACCAAGCATGCCAACGCCCCAACCATTGTCCTGCCAGCCCCAGCCCAACAGTCCGCAACCAGAACAATCCTCGAGGTTCACTTCGACCGCACTGGTCGTCCCGATGCGGTACGCAGCCTGCCCCGTAATGTTGAGACTGCCGGAGAACTGGGCAAAGACCGAGTCGTTGCCCCAGTAGTTATTGTCCGCACGGCCACGCAGCCAGAGCCGATACGGCTTACCGGCCTCCGCCGTAAACGTGATGTCAAAGTAATCGACTGGACTTGCCGCAGCGTTTGAAACCTTTCCGGCGCCGCGATCCGGGTTTCTCAGTACGGTCTGGCCTGCCGCGGTACTGACCGTTTCCTTCACCCAATTTCCCTTAATGTTGGCTGCGGGCACGTTTGACGCCCAGATGACTACGTCGTTCGCGGGCGGCGGAGTAGGAGTGGGTGTTGGAGTCGGAGTAGGCGTAGGCGCTGGCGCACCGCTCGACTGGGCCAAAATCGTGTTGTCATGCTTCAAGGCCCCGGGTGAACTATTCAGATAAGTCGCCGGGGAGATCACGATCTGGTCTATTGAGATCCCATCTTCGCGCGGCTGAATACGAATGGTTTGAGTGCCGGTGGTCTGAAAATATATCGTTGGTCCAAGCACGCCAACGCCCCAGCCGTTGTCCTGCCAGCCCCAGCCACCAATGCCGCACCCCATGCAGTCTTCCAGATTGATTTCGGTGGCCGAGGTAGTGCCGATGCGGTAAACAGCGCTGCCACTGCTGTTTACACTTCCGGAAAACTGCACAAAGACCGAATCGTTATAGGGAGAATTGTTGTAAGCCTGACCACGGATCCAGATCCGGTATGGCTTACCTGCTGACGCGTTGAACGTAAGTTGAGCGTAACTCGATGGGCTGGATTTTGCGGTTGTGATCTTCGCTGCCCCAGCATCCGGGTTTGTCAAACGGGAGCCGCCAGCAGCGGAAGAGTCAGCAACAGTGGTCCAACTACCTACTTTGGTAGCCTGCGAAGCATAAAGAACGATTTCCTGGGCCGATGATGTATGAACAGAAGCAACTAAAATGATTGCCGGCAGAAAGATATAAAAAAGAACAAACCGTCTAACGGTCACTTTTCGGTTCTCCTTAGAACAAGATAGGAGTCGGGGCGGGTAGATCCGACGGGGGAATTCACGGGGGATAACTTCAGAAACAGGCGAGTGCTTGCCTTCACCTGGATCGTGGCATTCAGTTTTGGATAGGGATCAGAAATAGACACCCTCCCATTTCGCGATATGGTCTGATCGCTTCCCTGGCGTGCCGACTGACCAAAAAACACACTGGGATACAATCGAAAACGGTTAACAAGGCAAGGTTTTAGGCCCTGCCGTACGCCGTCGAACACTTAAGTTTTAGTGTTTTCGATCTCCTTGCCAGAGATCCGGGAGGCTAGAACGGATGGAGCTTTGTTCTAACCGGGGCTGCCTGTTAAGCGCGGGGGATATAGAGAGTCGGGTACTGCTTTTCCCTCTTGCCGACGTCTAACCCGCACTTGTCAGACTTTTGGAAGATACCACGCCAAAAGATTGCTGTCAAAAATTCGGAACCTTTGTAACCTTTTGGCAATAGAAACGCCACAATTCTCACAACCTTCTTAAGGCGCCCTGATACCCACGCGAACCGCGTTACTCACGCCACCTCTAATGCTTATCGTCACAGTCAAATCTCCATTGATTGATTGATCGTCGGGCAAACGCACGATCAGTTCGGATAACCAGCTAAAATTCGGCACCTTCGTCAGTTTTTCTACTGGAAGAAAAAAGACGAGCCCTCGCGAATCCGTCGCTCTTACAGTTATCGACGACAGAGTTTCACCCGACAATAATTGAAGGTTCGTCGCGAACAGCATGATTCGCGTGCGCTGATCCACACTGAAATTCAATGGCGTGCGCACGCTAAACGGCTCCTTCGTAAAGTAAACCGAGTGCATCGCCGCTGCCCGATTCGTGTTCGGCTGCGTCACAAGCACTGGCGCTGAAGCAGGAGCAGGCGTCGGTGTCGGTGCCGGAGTCGGAGTCGGTGTCGGTGTCGGCGTCGGCGTAGGAGTCGGTGCCGGAGTCGGAGTCGGTGTCGGTGTCGGCGTTGGAGCAGGAGCCGACGCCGTTGCGACTTCGAAGTCCGTGACCACTAGATTGTGATCCGAAGGTCGTACGCCTTTGTCGTCGGATGTGCCGAGTCTGTTTACTACACGCGTGTTACTCAGATCGCGTGTGTCCGGAATATTGCCTCGCCTCACCACAACCGCGCTCGCGCCCGGTGCGTACAAAACAAAATCAATGCGCCAACGACGTGTCCTCGTGTTCAACCACACCGGATTGTCCGGATACGCGAAGGCGGATCCCATATTCACTGCGTTTACCCAACTATCGCGGTACGCAGTTAACAACCGCTGAATTTCCGGAGTGTCGTCACCCGCATTCATATCGCCGGCGACAATTCGCGGCGTAGCGAAGCCCGCTGTCCAGTTGATCAGCTCACTCGCTTGCGTCAGTCGTAACGATGACGAAGTATGATCGAGGTGTGTGGCAAAGAAGTTAACATTTTTGCCACCGACGTTGATCGTCGCCTGGGCAATCGAGCGGCTGTAGCTCAAGTAACGCGAACCGGTAGACACGAAAGCATAAGCCGAAAGAATCAAGTTTCCTTCCGGCGAACCAGGAAACTTCGGAACGAAGTGTGAACGCCACGTACGACCGGTCTTCTGACTGAGCAGAGTCGTAATAGTAGAGACTTTGTCGGGAGGTATCTCGCAGAGCGCGATCAGGTCCGGATTCATTCGCGCCAGCCACGTGGCAGTACGATCGTAGTTAGTAATTGCATCAGTGCCCTGACCGAACTGTATGTTCCAACTGAGTACTCTCAGTGGCGTATTGGCCCACGCAACACTAACAAAACCGACACACACCAACACCAAGGGGGCGAACAAACGAAAGAGTAGACACACTAGTACTTACACCTCACCTTCAAAAGGGTGACCTTGATCAAACTGTCGGAGATTTCTAAGTCTGGCGGGGATCCAACGCCGCACGTTTAGACGCGGGCAACCTTACACGTCCAAAACACACGTGTAAATAGTTTGTGAAGATTTGCACTGAATTACAACCGAACTGCAATCTTAACCACGATTTTCATGGCTCATAGTCCGGTTACGTGTCCGATATCGAAGGAATCCGCGGAAGAATCTCATTCGGCATTCATGAACAAACGCCGCGTCATTGTTTCCCTGTAGTATCTTGGTGAGCCAACCCAGAGCGTTCTTCGCCGTGTCTTTGTAAAGATGACTCGGCACGCCGGCGAGACGAAATCGCGACTGCTCCCATTCGGGATCGTTCATCACCGCATAGAAATGGCCGTGGCCGGTGTGCCAGCGCCGGTGATACGACTTCGTCATTCGCTCGCGACCGACGTGTGCGTCGACGATCATCTCAGGCACATACAGCCCGACGACGCCGGCGCGAAACAAGCGCATCAGAAACTCGTGGTCCTCCAATGACCCGATAGTGTCTTTCTCGCGTTGCACGTTGGCCGAGAAGCCGCCGAACTTTTCAAAGACTTCTCTTTTGAAAGCGATGTTGGCGGTGAGCAAACAAAGCGGATTGTCGTTGGTGAGAAACAACGATGAGTCGCCGTAGTCAACCGCGGCGATCGGCGCCCAGTTCCTGGCGCTCAACCAGGACGGCGGCGGTTCTTCCCAGCGCGGCAAGACTCGGCCACCAATGAAGTCGGCTTTTGTTTCCGCAAAAGTAGTTTTGATTATCTCTATCCAGTTTTCGCGTACCGTAACGTCGTCGTCGAGATAGGCAATGATGGGCGCACGAGCTTCGGCAACGCCTGTGTTTCGCGCGTGAGCATTTCCCTGCCGCGGTTCTCTGACATAACGGACACGTGCGTCTCGCTCCGCAAACTCCTGGACCAACGCTTGTGTCTCGGGTGTCGAGTTGTTGTCAACCACAACTACTTCATAACTGAATTCGGGAGGCGCCTGCTGCAGCAATGAATCCAGAGCCGAACGCAGCAACTCATGACGGTTATAAGTACAGATGACAACAGACAAATCAGGCTTCATAAGAATAGGCCCTATAGGACCAATTTATAAACATCTAACCACTGGCTCCTGACCGCCTCCCACGTGTAGCGCTGACACTCCTTCTGTCCCTCGGTGACGATCTTTTCCACTAGCTCAGGCTGCTCGAGCAGATCGAAAGCGCCGCATGCGAGTGCCTGATAGTCATCCATCTCAACGACGACTCCCGTGACGCCGTCCGTCACCATATCCGGAATCCCACCGGCGTTCGTCGTCACTACAGGCAACCCGCTCGCAAACGACTCGAGTATCGACAGTGGCTGATTGTCGATTCTCGATCCGTTCAAAAAACAGTCCGCTTCATTGTACAACTCCGCCATTCGCTGACGCTCAACCATGCCGAGGAACTCGATATTGATCAACTTCAACTCACTCGCGAGTCGCCACAGCTCGGCTCGACACGGACCATCGCCGGCTACTTTCAACGACGCATCCGGAAATCGCTGCTGAATGATCTGGAACGCTCGCAACACTACGTCGACGCCATAATGCGCTTCGAAATTCCGGTTCGACAAAAACCTCGGTTGCAAATTTCGACGTGGCCGAAACGTAAGTTGATCGAAGTCGATCACGTTGAAGATGGCCCTGGCCGGCAAGTCAAACTTCGAAAAGGTCCGCACCAGATACTCCGACGGGACAACGATCTCATCAGCCTTCTTCAGCATCGGAATGCTCGTTTTGGGCCAACGACGCAGGTGATCTTCGGCTTCACCGCTGTGATAGTTGAGTACGATCTTCTTTCCAAACAACCGCGCGACAGCGATCGCCGGAGCCGGCGCGAGCAGAAACGAAAGATAAGAGGCCGAGAAGATGTGGATGACGTCGAAATGCGGAATCGTCGTGAGCAGTTTTAGCCAGTACAGGTTTGAAGTCGTAACAGTGCGGACGTACTTGACTGCTTGCAGCTTGCGTAGGGCGCCCGGCAGGCGCGGGTTTACCGGCAGAAACTCGACGTCGATCGACGGCTCCTGTTTGAGATGCTCGATCAACCTCACTGCCTGCACCGCCTGGCCGCCGACAATGTCCATTGACGCCGCGACAATCAGAACTCTCGTGGGTTCTGCGTGCGATTCGGAAGGCGGCAATGTCATGGGCTGCTGGAGACTACGCTGATTCGGTTTTGTAGAAATGCTTGCCGTAGAAAAAGCCGGCCAGATCCCAGATCGCCAGCTCGTTTGTAAACGTTCGCGACGGTTCCACCTTTGGACGCAGGTGCGACGTGGTCCAACGCAGCAGACCGCGGGTTGCAGCGCCGAAAAGATATCGCGGCACGCCGAGAAGATAAGACACGTTTTGCGGCTGTGTTCGATCCAAGACGCCGCATGACACGCCGCGCCAGAAAGACCATTGCCGGTAGTACTTCTTTGTGAGTCGCGCAGCCGGGACGAGATGATAGATCTTGAGGTGCGGCAGATATAAACCCTTTGCGCCACTCGCGAGTAAGCGCCGGTACATATCTTCATCTTCACCAGCCAGCAAACGGGCGCCGGTGCGGCCGAGCGAAGTCATGTAAAGACCGACCTTCTCGATCGCTGCGCGCCGGACGACCGCATTACCGCCCATTAGTATTCCGGGATAGTTTTCATCGTAAGGAATCACCTGGTTTCCACCGTCAACCAGACCAATCACGCCTTCGTGATCGTGCGGCAACCATGCGGGTGGTTCCTGCTCCCACTTTGGAATGTATGGTCCACCGATGAAGTCCACATCAGAACTGGTGAAAGCTTCGTACACGGTCTGGTACCAGGCAGCGTCGATCTCTTCGTCGTCGTCGATGTAACCGATCAGATCGCTTTGACTACCAGTGATACCGCAGTTCAACGCCGCGGATCTGCCTTGCTTCGCTTCGAACAGATATTGCAGGCGACCGTTAAAGCGCGCTTTCCAACTTTCGATTACTACTTTCGTGTTGTCCTTGGAGTTGTTATCCACGACGGTGATGCCAACCGTCATTCCGTCGGGAACTTTCGCGTCAAGCAGGCTTTGGAGACAGACGGGTAGCAGGTCGGCGCGATTGTAAGTTGGAATAACTACTTCAAGACGCATTGCTTCAAAGCCCGTCCACAGATTACACAGATTGGTCACATAATCTGTGTAATCTGTGGACCTACTCTGGCGATTCCGGATGGTGCCGCGTCTGAAGGAACTTCTGCAAGAGAACGGGAAAAGTCCGCAAAGCGACCAGGGTCATGGCAATCTTCCAACTCTTGTTATTCTTTCTTTCCTCTGACAACAGCGCGAACGCCGTATCAAAATCGCCGTTAACTATCATGGTCTTGCCGCGTTCGAGATTAACCAGTGCCGTCAGTCGTTGCTCAGTTCGCGTTAGCGCATCCAGTTCGGGCGAGGTTAGCTTCATCGTCTTGCGAGTTTTCTTTAGAACTCGCAACGCGCCGTCGTGCAGCTTGATGCGTTTCGAAGATGCGCTGTCCGATCGATACCGGTATTTCGCGACGACCTTCCGATCGTAACCGATGCGTGCCCCGATCTGGGCCAGACGCAGCCAGGCGTCGAAGTCTTCAGGTATGTTTCGATCGGACTCATCGAAACCTCCGCTGCGAATCAAGAGATCCTTACGCACCACAACTGTAGACACAACAATCGTGGATCTAAGGTCCAGTAAGCTTTCCAACGAAACGTCACCGACCGAAGGCACGTTGTCCATGAACGTCGTACCTTCTTTCCACTTCGACTCACCGAACAAAACAGCATCGCCATAAATCATGTCGTAGCCGTTGCTGCGCATGTATTCGAACTGGTGTGTCAGCTTGCCCGGAAGCCAGATGTCGTCGGAATCGAGAAGCGCTATAAATTCTCCTCGAGCCACTTGCAAACCCGCATTACGCGCCGCTGCGATGCCTTTGTTCGTTTGTTTCACGTAAACGATCTGATCCTGATACGGTTTGAGGACCTGCTCTAATTCGGGTGTATCAGTTGAGCCATCATTGATGATGATGATCTCATATGAGGTGAAGTCTTGCTGCAATACAGATCGAACGGCGTCGCCGATGTAGTTGGCTACGTTGTACGCGGGTGTGATTATGCTGACAATGGGAGTTGTCGATTTATCTGGCGACTCTTTCATTTATTAGCCGTGCTGAGGCACCGAAACAGATGGCACTGCGTCGCTACTCTTAACCTGCTCGTTGGCAGGCTCCAACGTAGACGATGCCTGTAGAACGTAAAGACGCCGCGCTGCAACCGCGTACGCTACAAGATAGTAGATGTACCATTGATACGCTACGGACGCGAAAAAGCTCGCCACCATGTAACCGATTATCGCTGTCTGTATTCCGATGGACCACGCATGAAACTTCTTCTTATCAGGCTTGCCTTCGGTTTCAGCTTCGATCTTTCGCAACTGTCGCAACGGGTAAACCATGAACATGATGTAGACGACCAACGCCGGTATCCCCATTTCTGAGGACACTTGCGTAAACGCGTTGTGCGTCACCAGTTCCTGAACGGATTTGTAGTGGAAGTTGCCAAGGCCCACACCGAACAGCGGATATCGAAGAGTGACCCAAATCGAGCGCTTCAAGATCTCGTTACGCTGGCTGCGGGAACCGGTTGTATCGGCGGCTGCATTGAAGATTGAAGACAACCTGCTCGAATAAGCTCCGGGCGCAAGTGCCAGGATGCCCATGATCACTGCGACCATGAGCACGTAGCTGAGCGTCTTGTTTCGGCGTCCGAATTTCCTGACCAGGACGAAGATAACCGCCACCAACCCCAGAAATCCGCCGCGCGAAAACGTCACGATCACTGCGGCACAGAACAACGTTGCCATGCCAAAGAAGAGTAGCTTCCGTAGCGGCGATTTGCCCGCAAATGCAAAACCGATGGCGAGCGGAATCATCGTCACGATGTGCAGCGCGAGGTCGTTGGAGTTACCGAAGAGGCCTCTTATGGCTCCACCGATACGTTGATCGCCGTAGAAAGCACTGCCTTCGCGAAATATTCCGTTCGTGTAGTCGTGGACGGCGTAGTAGCTCAAGTAGATCGTTACCGCGAACGCCAGCCAGATCAGCATCTTGAAGCGAAACTCCGTGCGAACCACGTTAACGATCACGATGAAGATCACGATTGCTTTGAGCAATACAGAGGTGAATTCGTCATACGCCTCACCTGGATTAGTGGCCAGCGGCATTGAGAGAAACGCAGCGAGAGTCAGGAGTAGTATCAGATTGACTTCGCGCGGCCGGGCGGTCAGATTCCCCTCGATGAGTAACTGTGTGGGGAAGAAGATCGCGAGCGTTATTACGCCAATGAAAAACGCCATCGACGTGTATGTCGACAGCGCGGGTACAAGTTCATATGGCCGAAAGTAGAGAACTATGCTGAAGAGAAACAGCGCTATGAATGTTATGCCGTGACCGCGAACCGGCTTCCAGCGATCGACCGCCGCAATCGCCTGAGCCACAGAGACTGGTGCAACCGGATCCACTGCATCAGTTTTGTCTGACTCCCGCTCGAATTCCTTTGCTGAAAAAACAGACGGCTCCTCCGCGACGCGCTTCGGCCGTCGTGAATTAACCAGGCTTTCATAATCACCGCTCTGAGACACTCGAGACCCTCAAAGTTTATCCACAGATTACACAGATTCATGGCTAAATCCGTGTAATCTGTGGACTTCTGCTAAGAAGATAGACGCAATTGTCAAAGTTTTCCAATGGTCGGGGTCAGCCGGTCCGTGCCAAAAGCTTGTCATAAAGACTCTCGACCTTGCCGAGTTGAACCACGCAGGAAAACTGCTCCAGCACACGCTGCTTCCCACGTAACCCCATGTTTCTGGCCTCTTCCGGATCGCGCAACAGCGAGGTAATCCGGGCCGCCATCGTCGAAAAGTCTTCAGGTTGCACTACGTAGCCGGTTGCGCCCTCGCTAATCGCTTCACGTGCACCGCCCACGTCCGTCGCAACCACTGGCCGAGCGGCGGCCATGTACTCGAGGATCGAATTCGAAAACCCTTCGACGCCCCTGGAGCTCAGCACACATACTTCCGAAATCGACAATAATTGCGGAACATGAGCGCTTCTGCCTATAAAAAATGCGCAATCCTGCAATCCCAGTTCTGCGGCCAGTGTTTTCAGACTCGCAGTTTGTTCACCCTCGCCGGCCAGGATAAAGCCGCTATCGGGAACTGCCAGACGAACCTGTTGCGCGGCCCGAAGGAACGTCGCCTGATCCTTCATGACGTGACGCATGTTAGCAACGATCGTCACGAAACGAAGCCCGTCTGGAAGGTTCAACTGCCTGAGTACTTCTGCACGATCCGAGTTCGTCCCTGCCGCAATGCGATCGACGTCGATTCCATTGTGGATCGTTACCACCTTCTTCTCGGGCAAGCCTTCTTCGATCAACTGCCGGCGAATCGCATCGGCATTTGCAATCACCGCAGAGGCTGCATCGAACGCACGTTTTTCGACCCAGCGTTTTGCCGGTGAGCGGATGCCCTCAGTCTCCCGACGCGATGCAATGCGTGCTTTCACTCCAGCGAGGGTAGCGGCGGACATTCCAAAGATGTTCGTGTAGAAGTCGTGAGCATGCACGATGTCGATCTGGAGTCGTTTGATTAACGATCTCAGTCGCGTCAGTTGTCTGGCCGCATTCGGATTGTAGAAGCTCTGGAGGGGAAAGGATGGAACGTCTTTATAGCCGAGTTGCTCGATCTGAGAACGCAGTGGTCCTTCGCTGCTGAGTGAGGCGATGAACACTTCGTACTTACCGCTATTCTTGAGTAGCTTTACTAACTGGACAGTCTGCCCTTCTGTTCCTCCCTGATTGAAGCTATCGAATAGCTG
Organism: Pyrinomonadaceae bacterium; assembly: GCA_044867735.1. Lineage (GTDB taxonomy): Bacteria > Acidobacteriota > Blastocatellia > Pyrinomonadales > Pyrinomonadaceae > PSRF01. The sequence goes on from JBIOVO010000151.1 coordinate 16,407, forward strand.
AAGAACGTTAGGCATCGGATCTGCGACTATCCGCGAAAATTCGCGGCTTTCTTTTGAAAAACGAACTCATTGCACCCGAGCCCAACTCCTCCACAATGCAGCTTCGTGAGGATGAAGCCCCTCTCTTTATAAAAGTCAAAAATCTCTTCCGGCTTTGCAACTTCATACGGATAACCGCCAACCCAATCGATCAGGTCGTGCCAATGGCTCATGCCTCTGTTCTGGTCATACTGGGTCCAGGAGCGAATGTATTCGCCGGGACGAAGCAACACTAACGATCGAATAAGAGATTTCGTCTCTTGTGGCGCCGAAACGAGAATCGCGAACGGGGTCTTGAGAAGACCCGGAAGCTGGTTATAGGTCTTCTTGGCCCAACGCCATCGGGTGCTTTGGCTTCCCGTGTCGTTATAAATCGCAATGAACAGCGTTCCCCCAGGTACGACGCGACCGTGGACATTTTCCAGCGCCTTCCACATCTGCCCGGTGTGATGCAACACACCCCATGAGTAAACAACGTGAAAGTCGCCCAGGGAATTGATGTAATCCGCGTCGAGGGCCGAACCCTCCTCGACTAACCATGACGCATCGTCAGGAAAATAACGTCGCTTGAGTTCGGTTGTGCAGGCTACTGAATGTGGATCGTAGTCGAAGGAATAAACCGTCGCGCCAAGCTTGCGAGCAGCCAGACTCGAAAGCCCACTTCCGCAACCCACGTCAAGGAAGCGCTTGCCTTTTAGATCCGGCACTTCGAGCATTTTCGCGAGCGCCTGCTGCGCCTCGTCAATACGCTTGTCGTTGAGAGTCGTCAGAAAGCGTTGCCAATTCTTACCAAATTCAAAACGCTCTCCACGCGAGACCTCAGTGCTATGCGCATGGCGTATTGTCTGTTCCATACTTGGTACCAACCACGGGCGGCCACGAAGGGCCGCCCCTACAAAACCTCTAGATTGCTCTTTGGTAGGGGTGGCCCTCTGTGGCTACCCGTTCAGGGGCCATTTGAGCGACAGGTTGATCGACGAACGTGCGATGCCACAACTCCAGCATGAACAGCGCCCAAAGTCCGGTTGAGTGATCTCGTCGGCCACGCTTGTGCTCGTCAAGCAGAACGTTCAAATAATCAGAGTTGATGTAGTCTCTGTTGCGTGTCCGCTGGTCGCGCAACGTATCCTGGATACGGTCGCGCAATTGCTCGTTGATCCACATCTGGATCGGTACGCCAAACCCCTGCTTCGGTCTGTTCAGAATCTCCTCCGGAACCAGATCCTTCACAGCCTTTTTCAATATGTGCTTGGTGTCCATGCCGGCCATCTTCAGGGATCCCGGGATGCGCATGGCAAATTCGATCAGTTTGTGGTCCAACAAGGGCGCCCGCGTCTCTAACGAGGCCGCCATGCTCATGCGGTCAACTTTCGTAAGTATGTCTCCCGGCAGATACGTCTTGCTGTCGATGTAGAGCAACTGGTCCAGCGGATCGTCTGTGCGAACACTGGCTGCGTATGCTCGAAAGTCCGCGGACATTCTTTCGTCACGGCCGAGTTGTCGTTTAAGGTCACTCGTATACAGCCGTTGGCGGTTCAAGTGTGTAAAGACTGAAACGCTATCCAGATACCGATCGATCGGGTCAAGGGATATGTTGTAGATGTAATTTCGTCCGAGAGCTCCGTGCGGCAATCGCGCACTAACCGGCTGCATCACCTGCTCCCGCACTACGCGTGGAACCAAACCAAAGCTCCGCCTTTTGCGCTCGACAACATAGCGAGTGTAGCCGCCGAACAGTTCATCACCGCCGTCTCCCGAAAGCGCGACCTTAACGTGTTCACGAGCGAGCTTTGAAACGACGAAAGTTGGGATTGCAGATGAATCGGCAAAAGGTTCATCCAGGTGCCAAACCAACTTGTCAACGACATCACAGATCTCCGGAGTGACGATAAATTCGTGATGATCCGTGCCGAACTTATGGGCGGTTACTCGCGCATATTTGAGTTCGTTGTAGCTGTCCTCATGAAATCCGATGGAGAAAGTTTTTACAGGTTGGCCTGAGTTGCGCGCCATCAACGCTACGATGGTACTCGAGTCAACTCCACCCGATAGAAACGCGCCCAGAGGAACGTCGGCGATCAAACGCAGCCGGACCGACTCATCAAGCAATTCACGCAATCCGCTCGCGTAGTCTTCAGCGGAGATCGACGGATCGGGATCAAACTTGAAGTCCCAATACTGCTCTACGCGAACCTGACCGTTTTTGAAAGTCAGGTGATGACCTGGCGGTAACTTGTGAATGCCCTCAAAGATGCAGAGCGTTTCCGGAACGTAGCCGAGCGTCAGATACGCATCGAGGGCTTCAAGGTTGATTGTGCGTTTGACTTCCGGATGCTCGAGAATCGACTTGATTTCGGATCCAAAAACAAACGTACCGCGATCAGTGATTGTGTAGTGAAGCGGTTTCTTACCGGCGCGGTCACGAGCGAGAAAGAGTTCCTTCTTGCGATCGTCCCAGATCGCAATTGCAAACATGCCGCGCAAGTAATCAACACTCGCCGGGCCCCACTCCTCATAGGCATGAACAATGGCTTCGGTGTCGGAACGAGTTTGAAAGTGGTGTCCGCGCGATTCGAGTAATGGTTGCAGCTCCTGGAAGTTATAAATCTCGCCGTTAAAGACGACCGTTACCGACTGGTCTTCGCCGGAAATCGGTTGGTGTCCGCCTTCAACGTCGATGATCGAGAGGCGCCGCATTCCCAACGCGGCTCCGCTCTTAAGCATCACGCCCTGGTCGTCGGGTCCGCGATGAAAAATCACCTGGCACATCCGATCGATCAGAGCAGCCGCTTCGCCGCTCCCATCACTGTGCTGTTGTACGAACCCTGTTATCCCACACATTCTGGTAAACCTAACTCCGCGCCACTGGCTCTCCAACGGCCTTCAGCGAAGGTCGCCACAGACGTGATACCTGCTTCCGGAAGTAATTTCGCTCATCGATGGTGGGAACGCCAAGCAACAAAATGGTCGCTGCAAAAACAGCCCCGAAGAAAAGCGCGCAGACCACAAGCATGCTCACGGGCTTTAGACCGCTGAATGTCAACCGAACAAATGAAGTGGCTATAGCGGAGACAGCAGCCGCAACTATTATCTTTCCGACATCTTTCAATAAACGAACATCACGCCAGCGTACGTGAAGAATGGTGCAGATCTTCGCTGTAGTCGCGATGCGACCGATGATGCTTACCCCAACCACAGAGGAGATGGCCCATATCAAACCAAACCGGCTCGTTCCGATCCACAACGAAGTGAAGAGCAGACCGATAAGCACCACATAGAGTTTTGGCAGAAAACGGCGATGGTCGGCAAAGGCGCGCATGATCGGATCCGACACAAACATGCACAGCGGGAGAAGCGTCAGGTTAATCGCAAAGATGGGCCAACTCGAGGCGTACTGTCTGGTAAACAAGGTAGTGAGAAACTCTCGCCCCATCACGATCAAGAACGCGTACAACGGCAAATAGACGAGCGCCAGCTTTCGCGCTACGCGAGCAGCCAGCGCGGTGATTTCACTATAGTCTCCCTGTTTTTGCAGCACGCTCACGCGAGGGATCATCACTGAGCCGACTGACTCACTCAACATTCCGACCAGCGGAATGTTGAAAACGCCAATCGCATAGATTGCGTAAGTGGCTGCGTCAAACTGGTTCGCCACGAAGTAGTTTGGAAGGTCGGTCAGAATATAGAAGAGCAATCCGGCCAGGCTGAAAGGCATCGCGTATGACAACTGCATTCGCAAGACCGACCAGTCAAACTTGGTCCAGAACCTTGGAAATCGTGAGTGCAGATAAAGGAGCAGGATGATTGATTGCACCATGCCCTGAATGAGTGCGGCATAAATAAGCGCACGTACCGAGCCAAACACCACTGCCGCCAGCACCAGCAGGAATGTCTTAGTCAGTTGCGAGGAGATGATAAAGACGGTTGAGAGTCGCGCTTCCTGGTGCGCAACTGAAACAACTTCCAGATACGATGAGAACACCCAGAAGAATATGACACCAGCGATTAGTGACGCGTAGTTTACAAGCTCGTCGCTGTGAAAAATCGTCGTGAGTATTTGCGGGAATAGAAGGAGAACCAACGCACCCAGTCCCGCCATCATCAGGTGCCAGAGCAAGATGTTTAGAACGATCTCTCCCTGCCTCTCCTTTTCCCTCGCCAGGAAATAAAACGCGCTCATCTGAAATCCGAACGGCAGGAGTGCGACCCCGCTACCAACCACCAGGAACGCCTGTTTGTAGAGCCCGAACTCGCTTTGACTCAGGCGACGTACCAGTAGCAGTGGAAGCAGGATGCTAAGACTGAACGCGAGGATCTTGGCGATGAGCAGCCACAGGGCGCGGACTGTTAACGAGAGACCGATTTTGTCGGATGCAACCAAGTTGATTTCCAATTGTCGATTGCCGGTTGCCGATTAGTTGACCGTGGAACTGCCAATCGGCAATCGGCAGTTGGCAATCGGCAATGACCTCACACGTGTGCTACTACGCAGTAAAGCTTTCCTACCTTGACGATCTCCTGCCGGCTGAATCCCGCTTCGCGCAGCAGGCTTTCGATGCGCGCCTTGCTGTAGAAGAACACGTCGCAACCCTTGCGCGCGAGCCGCACTTTTCGTACTGGGGCGCGCCACGTCCATAGTCTCGGAAACGCCATGATCGCCTTGTCAGTGCTGACTTCTCTCATGCGTTTTAGCACGGGAAGCGGGTCGCTGATGTAATCGAACAGACCGATGCCAAAGCTAACGTCAAACTTCGTCTCAGGGTTGTAGTCGAGCAGATCAGTTTGCAGGAACGTGCAACGGTCGGTGAGGTTCTGGTCCTCGCACGATTGTTTGCAGAGTCCGATCATCACTTCAGAAATATCGATGCCCACGACCCTGGCGGCGCCTTTGCGCGCTAGTTCGAGAGAGTAGAGCGCGTTGCCACAACCGACATCCAGGAAGGTGCGGTCTTTGATCGGTTCGCAATGCGCGATCGTGAACTGGTAACGCTCGTACATATCCTTGCGGAAGATCTGATCGAGCGCGTTGGCAAATCGTGATTTGCGATGAGTGTAAATGCGCTGGAATGCGTCAGCTTCGCTATTCCAAAATGAGCGCTGGGCCTGAATCTCGTTGTTCAAATCTGAAGCACCTCTCTGACAGTGGTAAATTCAAAATCCTGAACCAGGCGTCTGAGCCTGCTCTCCGTCTGATCTAAATTGCGATAATGGCGAAACTTCTGCGAAGCGGACAAATTTTTTATGCGCGGTTGTTCCGGATCGAGCTCCCACGGGTGAAGGTAAAAGACTACTGCGCGGCCCTGTTCGTTGACTTTGCGCATGCAATAACGGGTATAGGCGTACGGAAACAGCCGGAAATAACCGCCGCCGCAGAACGGAAAGCGGCGCCCGTACATCTCCAGCACACTCATCGGAAACTCGTAAAGCCGGTCGGTAATTTTATAGGGCGTCAGCGGAGCATCGGCGATGCCGTAATCGGGGTGAAAACCGACCGGAAATACCGAAGAATCGTAACGAAAACCGTACTTTTCGAGTGTTGGCAGCGCCCAGTCTTTGGTGGTCTTCACCATCGAGAACGACGGTGCGCGAAAGCCGATGGGCCGGCTCTTCACGCCCGCCTTATCTATGGCTTCCAGAGCTTTCTGGAGATCGGCGTCAAACTCTTCCGGCGTGATTTCGGTGAGCAGCAGGTGGTTGTAACCATGTGCGCCGATCTCGTGACCGCGGCGTTCAACCTCCTGAATGAGGTCGGGCGCGCGTTCCGCCACCCAGCCGAGCACAAAAAACGTCGCCCGAACCTTGTGCTCGTCGAGCAGGTCGAGGATGCGCATCGTGTTGTTGCGCACTCTCAGATCACACTTGTCCCAATCATCACGCTTGATCACACCCGCGAGATTGTGAACGCAAAACCAGTCTTCCAAATCTATCGATAGAGCGTTTTTCATAAACTACCAAAGAATTTCTCGCGCAAAGGCGCAAAGATGCAAAGGAAGAACTCCAGAATCGCGGCAGCGCTTTGCGTCTTTGCGCCTGTGCGCAAGAAAACTCTTTCAAAAAACCGTACGAACTAGTTACTGCGGGCCGCGGCTCGGCTCCCAACGCGAATAACTCTCACCAGTCAGAAACTTCACAAACGCGATCAGCGAGGCAAGATTCGTGATCACAAAATACTGCGGCAACGCCAACAAGCGGAACGACAGTCCCGCTTTCTCCAGCACCGACGAAACGATCGCCGCCAGATAAAATGCGACCTGGAGCCAGAACAGAATCGCGAAGAACATGTTGCTCGGCGCCAAAAAACCACTGGTAACAAAGATCGCAATCAAAAACACCGGCACGAGGTAGCGCATCACTTTGTGCGACCACAACTGGACCGCGTAAAAACCACTCCGGAACGGATTCATCATGTCGCGGTTGCGCCAGAGGTCCGCAAACGTCTGCGAGATGATTCTGACTCTCGCCGCCAGCTCTCGTTTCGTCTGCCGGTTCGGCTCTTCCATGCAGACTGCCTCGGGAACGTAGACCGCCCGCAGCCCCTGTTGGACCATCGTCGTCGCGATGATGAAGTCGCTGCACGCATCGTTGTACAACGGCACGTAAGCCGACTTTCTTACCGCGTACATACAACCGCAAACGCCAATCAGTGAGCAGACATTGCTCTCGTGCTTCTTGAGAAAGAACTCATAGTTCCAGTACGACTGGGTTCCCGTGCCGACGCTCGAATCTTTCACATCCTGGTAAATCACGCGGCCAGTGACACAGCCGACGCTCGCGTCGGCAAAAGCCGGAGTCATCAGGCGGAGCACGTCAGGTTGGTAATGCGTCGTGGCATCGGAGAAAACGATGATCTCGCCACGAGCTTTTTCGATTGCTGCGTTCTGTGCGGCAGTCTTTCCATGGCGTTCATCCTGTCGATGCAGACGGACGCCGCGCGCAGCGAAGCTTTTGGCGATCTCGTCAGTCCGATCGGTGGAGCAGTCGGAAGTGACAATGATTTCGAGTTCGGATTTCGGGTAGTCGAGGGCGAGTGTATTTTCGAGCTTGGCCGCGAGGTCACGTTCTTCGTTGTAGGCGGCGATGATGACGCTGACGGAAGGAGTCCAGGTGTTGCTGCGCACCGGTTTGGGCCGCAACAGGCTGATAAGTGAAAGCAAAACGGGATAGCCCACATAGGCGTATCCTACCGCTGCCACACTCAGCCAGAAGATTACCTCCACCGTTTCCGTT